>NZ_JBHTDO010000018.1:0-182853 GCF_042666575.1 Actinoplanes sp. GCM10030250
GGGTGGGACTCGTCGAGTGAGCCGTTCGGTGAACCGGTGTACGGCCCTCCGCCGGTCTGAGAGAGCGCCTGATTCACTCTGAGCGGCACTCACACCAAGCCGCGCTCAAGCCGAGTCGCACCCAAGCTGAGCCGCACTCACCCTGAGCCCCGCTGGTGGATCGCTGGTTGAAAATGTTTATCGCATGTCCGGAACTGTTTCCTTTCGTTGACATCACACATGTGACTGCGTCAATGTGGGCGCAACGTGTCGTTGATCGAAGGGAAACACTCGATGCCACGAACGCCCTTACGACCATTCCTGTTCGCCGTCCTGCTGGCCCTCTCCGTGTTCGTGGCGCCCGCGGGCGCTGCCACGGCCCAACCGCAACAAGCCGCCGTGCACGGTCTCAAGGGTGAGTATTTCCGGATGTCGGCGCCAGGTGCCCGCGACTTCGCCCAGCTCGGCGGCATCGTGCTCGACCCGAACATCGACCTGCCCGGCCTCGCCGGCACGTTCGAGTCGCTCACCGGGCGCACCGAGCACACGACCGCCCGCTGGACCGGAAAGATCACGGCGCCGGCGACGGGTGACTACACCTTCTCGATGATCGGGGACAACGGTTTCCGGTTCCTGATCGACGAGCAGCCGGTGATCGACCACTGGGTCGGTGACTGGGACGTCGAGCAGACCAGCGCGCCGGTGCACCTGGTGGGCGGTGAGGCGCACACCGTACGCATAGAGATGTTCCAGGATGTCGGCGGCGCCAACCTGTTCCTGCGGTGGGCGGGTGCCGGGCTGGAGAAGCAGCTCGTGCCCGAGTCGGCGTTCACCCCGCCGGACGGTTTCCAGGTCTTCCCGGTCACGTTCACCGTGGGGCAGGACGGTACGACGGTTGTCGCCGATTTCGACGACAGAATCAACGACGTCGCGCAGGTGACGCAGCATCTGGTTGTCGAGGTCGACACCACGCCGTTCCCGATCAAGTCGGCGCGCATCGACCGCCGCGACGCGACCAAGCTGGTGGTCACGCTCGCCGAGGCGATCCAGCAGGACCAGCGGGTTCGGATCAACTACGACGGTACGGGCGGACTGGTCGTCGGCGGCGAAACGGTTCCGCAGGTCATCCGCTCCGCGACCAACACCTCCACGCACCGCATGACCACGCCGTGGGGCGAGCGGCTCAACAGGAAGCACCCGCTGCCGGAATATCCGCGCCCGCAACTGGTCCGCGAGGACTGGCTCAACCTGAACGGCCCGTGGGAGTTCGCCGGCGCCGAGGCGGGTGAGCAGCCGGTCTTCGGCAAGGCGCTCGGCGAGCGGATCACCGTGCCGTTCCCGGTCGAGTCGCTGCTGTCCGGCATCGAGCGGCGCGAGGACCACATGTTCTACCGCAAGCTCGTCACCGTGCCGTCGGACTGGCGCAACCAGCGGATCAAGTTGAACTTCGGCGCCGTCGACTATCAGGCGAAGGTCTGGGTGAACGGCACGCTCGTCACCGAGCACACCGGCGGTTACACGGCCTTCACCGCCGACATCACCGACGCCCTGCGCGGCCGTGGTCAGCAGGAGATCATCGTCGGGGTCACCGACGTGACCGGGCCGAACCAGCCCAAGGGCAAGCAGTCGCTCAACCCGGGCGGCATCGTCTACGAGCCGTCGTCGGGCATCTGGCAGACAGTTTGGCTCGAGCCGGTCGCCCCGGTCGCCGTCGACCAGGTCATCAGTACGCCGGACGTGCCGACCGGATCGGTGATCGTGCGGATCGCGTCGGCGTCGAACGCGACAGCCACCGTCACGGCACGTGACAAGAGGGGCCGTGTCGCCGGCAAGGTCACCGGCCGGGCCAACACCGACCTGCGGCTGAAGATCGACAAGCCGCGCCTGTGGAGCCCGGACGACCCGTACCTCTACGACCTCGACGTCAAGCTGGGCAAGGACTCCGTGCGCAGCTACTTCGGCCTGCGCGAGGTGAAGGTCCAGAACGTCGGCGGCTTCCCGAAGCTCGTCCTCAACGGCAAGCCGGTCTTCTCCCTGGCCACCCTCGACCAGGGTTTCTGGCCGGACGGCCTCTACACCCAGCCCAGCGACGCGGCCCTGCGGTTCGACCTGGCCGAGACGAAGAAGCTCGGCTTCAACGCGGTCCGCAAGCACATCAAGGTCGAGTCCGCCCGCTGGTACCGGCACGCCGACGAGCTCGGCCTGCTGGTCTGGCAGGACTTCGTCTCCGCCGACATCAACAGCACCGCGGGTCAGGAGGCGTTCCTCAGCCAGGGCCGGGAGATGATGCGGCAGCTGCACAGCTTCCCGTCGATCATCGGCTGGATCGTCTTCAACGAGGGCTGGGGCGAGTGGAACCGGGAGGAGACCGGCCGCATCGCCGAGCAGGTCAAGGCCGCGGACCCGTCGCGCATCCTGAACGCACACAGCGGTGTGAACTGCTGCGCCTCCAAGGGTGACTCCGGCAAGGGCGACGTGATCGACCACCACGACTACGTCAACAACGATCCGCCCTATCCGGACGCGACCCGCATCGCCATGGACGGTGAGCACGGCGGCTTCACCCTGCGCACTCCCGGGCACATGTGGCCCGGCCCGCCGGCCGTGATCTACAGCGGCGTTCCGGACAAGGCCGCGCTGACCGCCAAGTACGTCGACAACACCGAGCGGTTCTACCTCGAGGCCGCCGGCGCCGAACTCTCCGGCTCGGTCTACACCCAGATCACCGACCTGGAGACCGAGCTCAACGGCCTGTGGACCTATGACAGGCGGGAAATCAAGGTCAACACCGCAGATGTACGGGCCATCAACCTCGAAGTTGTCGCAGCCGGAGCAACCGCCGGCGCCGACGCCACGTTCCCCGGCCGCGGCGACTGGTCCCTGGACGAGGGCACCGGCACCACCGCCCAGGACACCGCCGGCGACAGCGACCTGACGCTGACCGGCGACACGAAGTGGGCACCGGGCCTGTCCGGCACCGCCCTGTCCTTCGACGGTGACGGCGACTCCGCCGACACGGCCGCACCCGTGGTCGACACCACGAAGGACTACACGATCGCGGCCTGGGTCACGCTGGACAAGCTGCCCGGCAACTACGCCACAGCCGTCAGCCAGGACGGCCGCGCCCGGGAGAATCCCTTCTACCTCCAGTACGGGCAGGGCGCGTTCGCCTTCAGCACCCCCGGCGGCAACCGGGCGCGGCTGGCCGTCACGCCCGAGCTGAACCGCTGGTACCACCTGGTCGGCGTCCGCGACCACGCCACCGGCGAGGCCCGGCTGTTCGTCGACGGGCAGCGGGTGGCCGCGGTGCCGGCCGGTTCCGACGTGGTGAGCACCGGGCCGCTGTCGGTCGGCCGGGCGAAGTACGCGGGCAACCGGACCGACTACTGGTCGGGGTCGGTCGATCAGGTCCACGCGTACGACCGCGGCCTGACCGACGAGGAGGTGGCAGCGCTGTACTCGGCTGAAAAGCGCTGACACGACTTACCGGAAAACGGCTCACCTCACAGCTCGTGGGGTGAGCCGTTCCGCTTCGTGCGAACCCCAGCCGGCTCCCAGTGCTGCCTCACGGCGTTGAGACAGCACCCACGACCAGCCGAGGTTGTTCGGCCGGCTCTCGGCGGGGCCGGGCTCAGTAGGCGAAGGGCCAGCCGGCGGAGTCGTAGCCGAGGAGGTTGATGCCGAGGCGGGAGGCTCCGTTGTCGGCGTAGTAGTGGTAGACCAGTACGTCGGCGTCGGTGTCGGCGATGACGGCCTGGTGGCCGGGGCCGTGGATGCTGCCGTGGCCGGCCATGACCTGGGTGCCGCCACCGGAGCTCATCGTCTTGCCGCTGCGGTCGACGAACGGGCCGTTCGGGCTGGTCGAGCGGCCCACCATGATGCGGTAGGTGCTTGCGGCGCCCTGGCAGCAGCGGTCGAACGAGACCCACAGGTAGTAGTAGGAGCCGTGCTTGAACATGTGCGGTGCCTCGATCGCACCGCCGTTACGCCCGGCGATCAGGCGCAGGCTGGAGTCGGAGCGCAGGCCCGTCGACGGGTTCAGGGCGATCTGCTGGAGGCCGGACCAGAACGAGCCGAAGTTGAGCCACCAGCGGCCGTTGGTGTCGACGATCAGGTTCGGGTCGATCGCGTTGTAGTTGTCCGAGGTGCGGGACTCGATCACCAGGCCGCGGTTGGTCCAGCTGCCGGAGGCGCCGCTCGGGCTGGTGGCCAGGAAGATCGCCGACCGGTTCGAGCCGAACGTGGAGGCCGAGTAGTACATGAAGTACTGACCATTACGGTACGAGATGTCCGGCGCCCACAGGTTGGCGCTGCCACCGGTGTAGGTCGTGGTCCACGGTGCACCGCCGGGGAAGGCGGCACCGGCCTCCCGGAACGCGGTCCGGTCGGTGGACGTGGTCAGCCGGATGTTGTTACCGGTCTGCGCCACGATGTAGGTGCCGGCGGGCGTCTTGACCATCGTCGGGTCATGCGTTCCGGTAGCGCCCGACACCGCTCCCGGGTTGGGGTAGGAACCCGGCGGAGTGGTCGGTGTGGCCAGCGCGGCCACGGGTGCTGCCTGGTTCGCCGTGGTGCTGGTGCCGCTGAGCGGTTGCACGGCGGCTTCGGCGTGCAGTGCCACTGCGGACATCGCGACGACGACGGCGGCGACCGGTATGACGAGCTTCGCTCGCCGGGGAATCCGGTACTTCGGCATGGAGCCCTCCCTGTCAGCGCCCGTGCGACCCGGTCCCTCAGGGGGATGAGGACCGGGCGGCGAGCGCGGCGGATGTTAGCGTTCACAACGAACGCCAGGGTGCGGCCGACGCCCACGGAAGGCCCGGTGGGGACGGGCCGGAACGCCGAACAGCGCTGTGGGGTCTGGATCCGCTCAGTGCCCCAACGCTTCACGCGGCACTTAGTTTGCCTCCCGAACATTTAACTGTCAATCGAGTGATGTTGATGTGGCGGTCCGACTCGCCGCACACGGGCGTCGGAGCGCTGCTCGGGGGCGTTTACAGTCGGGGGCGGAATTTCGTCCCAGGCACCCGTCCTAGGCACCCGTCCTAGGCACCCGACCCAGCACCCGTCCTAGGCACCCGACCCAGGCACCCGTCCTAGGCACTCGCCCTAGGCACCCGACCCAGGCACCCGTCCGACGCACCCGGAGAGCTCTCTGTGAACTACCCGTTCGACATCGAGGAGATCTTCACCGGCGAAGGGGCGGGCGCCGTCCGGCTGCCGCGGCGGCAGAGCGGCAGCTCGCCGCAGGGCCTGGCCATCACGCTGCTGGCCGACTACACCGTGCGCACCGGAGCCTGGCTGCCGTCAGCGGCCATCGTGGCGCTGCTCGGCGAGTCGGGTGTGAGTGCCGCCGGCGCGCGGACCGCGATCAGCCGGCTCGCCCGCCGCGGCGTTCTGGAGAGCAGCCGGCACGGTCGTTACTCCTCCTACCGGCTCAACCGCGCCGTCGCGGCCCATCTGAGCGCGGGCGGAACCTGGGTCGTTTCGTACGGTGCCGGCACCGGCAGCTGGGACGGCTGGTGGACGCTGCTCGCGTTCTCGCTGCCCCAGGAGGCGGCGGTGCAACGGCGTGCGCTGCGCAATCACCTGCGGTGGACGGGGTTCGCGCCGCTCTACGACGCCCTGTGGATCTCGCCGCGGGAGTTCGCCGCGGAGGCCTGGACCGATCTCGCCGAGGTGAACCTGGACGCCGTGACGGTGTTCCGCGCCCGGCACGTAGATCTCAGCACCGGCGCCGGGCGTAATCCGATCGACGCCTGGGATCTGACTGCTATCGCGGCTGAATATGAGGCGTTCATCCAGCACTGGAGCACGGTCCTGCCGGGGGTGCGCGCCGGGCAGTTCGACGGGGCGCAGGCGGTACAGGCCCGGACGGCGGTGATGGACACCTACCGGCGGTTCTCCACGCTCGATCCGCAGCTGCCGGAGGAGCTGTTGCCGGCGGGGTGGCTGCGGCTGCCCGCGCGTGAGGTTTTTACCGCGGTCTATGACGGGCTGGCTGCGGTGGCCGGGGATCACGTGCGGGCTGTTGCCGCGGGTCACAGCAGCGGTACGGCGCCGGAGATCCACGCGAACACGGTTGCCGATCTGCTGGCGGGTGAGGTTTCCGGGTAGGCGCGGCCGGAGGCGGGCGGTACGCGGCGGTAGCAGGTGCCGGGGACAAGTGCCGGGGACAGGCGGGCGTCTTGACAACCGCCTATGTTAACGATAACACTCTCGCGGAACGGCTGGTTCAGATCCCCGAAACAGAGCCGTGATCGCGTCCCCCGCTGCGCATTGACGCCGATGACCGCCTGGACGCCACTCTCGCGTCTCTCCGGTCGCGTCGACCCGTCCTCTCGTACGAAAGCAGGTCTTTGATGTTGACTTTGTGGATTTTCACGGCTGCTCTGGGCACCGTGCTGGCGGGTGCGACCTTCCGACCGCTCCAGCGCTGTGCGGAATCCTGGTGCTGCCCTGGCCACCGTCATGTTCCGCAATCCCGGTGTCTCCCCCGCCGGTGGGAGTCGGCGGCATGAGCGCCCATCACAACCCGTTGGCCATCCTAGGAGGCTAGGTTCCAGCGGGGGCTCCTAGGATCGGCCCTCACTGGTATCGATATGCCGTCGCCCGACCGGCCGGGGACGAGCGACTCGGCTACTACGCGCTATTGCCGGCCCACCCAGGTGGCGACGCACGCCTCGTTGCCCTCCGAGTCGGCGAGAATCCACCACTTCGGCGCGTGCGCGTCGGAGACCAGGCGGCCTCCGGCGGCGAGGGCAGCGGCGACGCGCGCCTCGGCCTGATCGTGCGGGACGGCGACGTCGAGGTGCATGCGGTTGCGTTGTGGGCGCGGCGCGTCCATCTGCTGCAATCCGAGGCCGGGGCCGCGGCGCGCCGGGTCGGACAGGTAGTCGTCGCCGATCTGGCGATACCCGAGCACGGCACGCCAGAACGGCAGCACGTCCGCGCCGGCGAGCGCGTCGAGGGTGACGTGGACGAGCTGAACGGCGGCCGGGTCGGCGGGGATGTCCAGCTTCCTGGCGGCGGCGGAGATCCGCCGGGCCAGCGAGATGTCGCGCAGAGTCAGGCTGACGGTGACGCCGGTGCCCCGCAGGTCGATGGTGAGATGCTGCTGCTCGGCCTCGCCGGCGAGCCGGCCGATCTCGTCGACGAACGCGATGCCCTCGGCCAGCGAGCCGGTGGGGAAGTGGGCCGAGACCAGGTGATAGAGGGAGCGCCAGTCCTCGACACCATCAGCCGCGTGGAACTGCCCCGCCGTGATCTGCGCAGTCATGCCGGCGAACCTAACATCGGCGCGGCCGACCCGCTGACCGCCGATGGGTGTACCACCAGTGCATCCCAGTTCAGCGACCAGCGCCGTACCGTCGAGGGTGTGAACAACCGAGCCGAAGTGCACGACTTCCTCACCACGCGCCGCGCGAAGATCACCCCGGAGCGGGCCGGGATCCCGGCCGCCGGGCAGCGCCGCGTGCCGGGGCTGCGCCGCAGTGAGGTCGCCGCGCTGGCCGGAATGAGCGTCGAGTACTACGCCAAGCTCGAGCGCGGCTCGCTGGCCGGCGTCTCGGCGGGTGTCCTGGAGGCGATCGCCCGGGCGCTGCAGCTCGACGACGCCGAACGCGGTCACCTGATGCGCCTGGCACAGGAGGCCAACGGCACCAGCGCGCTGATCCGGCCGAGCCGCCGGCCCCGGCAGTGGACCGTACGGCCGAGCTTGTTGTGGACACTCGACGCGATCACCGCCCCGGCGATCGTGGTGAACCACCGGCAGGACCTGCTCGCCGCCAACCTGCTCGGCCGCGCCATGTACAGCGACGTCTACGCCACCGCCGCCGGTGTGCCGAACTTCGGCCGGTTCACGTTCCTCGACAGCGGCGCGCACCGCTTCTATCCGAACTGGAGCCTGGCCGCCGAGATGCTCGTGGCGAACCTGCGCACCGCCGCCGGCAAGGACCCGCACGACAAGGGCCTGCACGATCTCGTCGGCGAGCTGTCCACCCGCAGTGACGAGTTCCGCCGCCGCTGGGGCGCCCACAACGTGCGTATCCACGGCACCGGCGTCAAGACCTTCCACCACCACATCGTGGGCGACCTCGAACTCGCCTACGAGACGATGGACATGCGCGCCGAGGACGGCGCCAACCTGACCATCTACGCGGCCGAACCCAGCTCACCGACCGCACAGGCTCTCACCCTGCTCGCCTCTTGGGCAGCCACCAGCGAGATCGTCCCCGCGGTCTCGGACCGCTGACAGGCGTCCGGAGGACGTGCGAGGAGGTAACGGCATGGAATTCACACGACTGGGCCGGACCGGGCTCAGGGTGAGCCGCATCGGTCTGGGGTGCATGAGCTACGGCAGTGCCACGGCCGGCATGCACCAGTGGACGCTGGACGAGGACGCCGCCGCGCCGTTCTTCCGGCAGGCCGCCGAGCTGGGCGTGACGTTCTGGGACACCGCGAACGTCTACCAGGGCGGCACCTCGGAGGAGTTCGTCGGCCGGGCGATCACCAGGTTCTCCCGGCGGGAGGAGATCGTGCTCGCCACCAAGGTCAGCGGGAAGATGCACGACGGACCGGGCGGCAGCGGCCTGTCCCGCAAGGCGATCCTCGAACAGGCCGACGCCTCACTGCGACGGCTGGGCACCGATTACATCGACGTGTACTACCTGCACCGATTCGACGCCGAGACACCCGCCGAGGAGACCATGCGGGCCCTCGACGACCTGGTGCGGGCGGGCAAGGTCCGCTATCTGGGCGCGTCGTCGATGTGGGCGTGGCAGTTCGCGAAGCTGCAGCACACCGCCGCGGCAAACGGCTGGACGACGTTCTCGGCGATGCAGGACCAGTACAACGTGCTCAAACGCGAGGAGGAACGGGACATGATCCCGATGTGCCTCGACCAGGGTGCCGGCCTGACCCCCTACTCGCCGCTGGCGAAGGGCCGCGCCACCCGGCCCTGGGGACAGCAGACGGCCCGATCGTCGTCGGACAACGTCGCCAAGGCGTTCGACCGCGACGCCGACGAACAGGTGGTCAACGCCATCCAGCGAGTCGCCGAGGGCCGCGGCGTCGCGATGGCCCAGGTCGCTCTGGCCTGGGTGCTGTCCAAGCCCGTGGTCTCCTGCCCGATCGTGGGCGCCACCAAGCCGAACCACCTCCAGGACGCCGTCGCCGCTCTCGAGGTCGGCCTCACCGCCGACGAGGTCGCCGAGCTGGAGGCTCCCTACCAGGCGCAGGACAACTACTGGTGGTGATCGGCACCTGTCTAAACTGACGTCCCCCGGGCGTACCCCCGCCCCATGGACATCAGGGAGCGCCGATGGGAGAGAAGATCGGGCGGTTCCGCAGCGAGGAGGGCCGGGAAGCCTACGTCCGCGCCTATCACGTCGCGATGGCCACCCTCCCCGAACCGGCGGAGACCTTCGACCTCGCCACGTCGCTCGGCACAGTCCGGTCCTATCGATGGGCCGGGAACGATCCTCGTCTCACGCCCGTCGTGCTCCTTCCCGGCCGGAGTTCCGGCGTCCCGATGTGGGCCGAGAACCTGCCCGGCCTCCTGGAGTCCGGGCGCACGCTCATCGCCATGGATGCCGTCGGCGACGCCGGCCTGTCCGTGCAGACGGCACCGATACGGACCTCCGCGATGCAGGCGAGGTGGGTCGACGAGGCGCTCGAGGCGATGGGCATCAACAGGGCGAACACCGTGGGGCACTCCTTCGGGGGCGCCACAGCAGCCCTGCACGCCCTTCACCACCCGGCCCGAGTAGCGACACTCACGCTCCTCGAGCCGGTGTTCGTCCTGCGATGGCCACCGGCGTCCACGTTTTTCTGGGCAACAGTGTCGATTCTTCCCGGCCCGCGGAGCTGGCGGGACCACGCCCTCGCCGCCATCGGCGGGGTGAGCGTCGACGAGGTCCGCGCCGACTCCCCGGTCGGCACCATGATCTCGGCCGCCGCCCAGCAGTTCCGCGCCGACCTGCCGAATCCCCGGCCCCTGAGCGACGACAACCTCGCACGACTCACGATGCCGGCCTACGTCGCGATAGCCGGCGACCAGTCGCTGGCCGGCGGCGAGCGCGCGGCCGCACGCGCGCGGCACCTGCCCCACGCCACCGTCCAGGTCTGGCCCGGAACCACGCATTCCCTGCCGATGCAGGTCCACGAGCAACTCGCCGGCCGCCTCCGCGCCTTCTGGGACGCGAATCCTTGACCTAGGCCCACCACTACGTTCGATGTCGTTCGGTACAGGAGACAACGCCATGCCCCAGCATCAGACGATCATCATCACCGGCGCCAGCGACGGCATCGGTGCCGCTGCCGCCCGGCAGCTGGCCGCCGAGGGCACCACGCTCGTGCTGGTCGGCCGGTCACCGGCAAAAACTGCGGCTGTCGCCCGGGAGGTCGGTGCCGACCACTTCCTGGCCGACTTCACCGATCTGGCCCAGGTCCGTGAGCTCGCGGACCAGTTGCGAGCCGGGTACCCGCGGATCGACGTGCTGGCCAACAACGCCGGCGGCATCATGGGCGAGCGCGTGGTGACCCGTGACGGGTTCGAGAAGACGTTCCAGGTCAACCACCTAGCCCCGTTTCTGCTCACCACCCTGCTGCTCCCGACGCTGACCGCGAGCAAAGCCAAGGTCATTCAGACCGCCAGCGTCGCCGCGAAGCGGTTCGGCCGCTTCGACATCGACGATCTGCAGAACGAGAAGAACTACGAGCCGCAGGTGGCCTACGGCAACGGCAAGCTGGCGAACATCCTGTTCACCCGGGAGCTGCACCGCCGGTACGCGGCCCAGGGCATCAGCGCGGTGTCTTTCCACCCCGGTGTGGTGCGCAGCGGCTTCGCCAGCGACACCACCCACCTGATGCGGTTCGCCTATCACAGCCCGCTGAAGTACCTGATCACGATCAGCCCTGAGCGGAGCGCCCGTGAGCTGGTCCGGCTGGTCCGGGGCACGCCGGGCAGCACCTGGCAGTCCGGCGAGTACTACGAGAGGCGCAAGCCCGCCGCGTCCAGCGCCGCATCCCGCGACATGGACCTGGCCCGGCAGCTGTGGGACCGCAGCGCCCAACTGCTGTCCATCACCACGCCCTGACCCGCTCCCCCTGCCGAAAGGCCCTGCGCACAGGTGACCGTCGGGTGCGCCATCACGGCTATCAGCGCAGCACCCCCGAGCAGGCCGGGCTACCGTCCTTCGGCGGCACACGCCGGGTGGCCGGCCGGCGACGCGCTGCGGGTGCTCGCCAGCTGGGCCGCGACCCAGTCAATCCGCCGAGGCTCCCGCCGATCAACCAAGGTTGTAGAACGCTTCGGCTCATTGAGCCCGCACGGCTCGCATGGTAACGATGGATGTCGATGGAGTGCGTCGACATCCACAAGGGAGTGCCATGCGAGTCGCACGTCCGAGAAGAGCTGTCATCGCCGCCTTCGCGTGGCTGATCCTGACGCCGGTCGCCGCCGTCGCGCAGGAACCGAACACCAGCACCGCCGGCTCGCCGGCCCCCTGGTCCGACGCCTGGACCGGGTCGGCGCAGGGTGTCTACCCGGTCGGCTATTCGGTCGCCCAGCCCGGGCTGCCCGGACCGGCCGGCCCCGGCAACCAGGCGCCCCTGCTGACCGCCGCGTTCCCCGACAACCAGGCGCGGAACCAGACGCTGCGCATGATCGTGCACCCGAGCGTCGAGGGCACGAGCTGGCGCATCCGGCTGACGAACGAGTTCGGCACGCAGCCGGTGACCTTCGGCCGGGCGTACGCGGGCCTGCAGTCGAGCGGCGCCACCGTCAAGCCGGGCACCAACCGGCCAGTCACCTTCGCCGGCCGGCCGGCGGTCACGGTCGCGGCGGGCCGGACGGTGCTGAGCGACCCGGTGGCGATCAGGGTCACCGACGCGCAGGCGCAGCACCTCGCGGTCAGCTTGCACGTGGCCGGGGCCAGTGGACCGATGACCTGGCACGCGGCGGCGTTCACCACGTCGTACCTGACCGGCCCGAACGCCGGCAACCACACCGCCGACACCGGCGACGCGGCGTTCCCACACTCCACGACCTCGTGGTTCTTCGTCTCCGAGGTCCAGGTGCAGCGGCGGGACACCGCCACGGTCGTGGCGTTCGGCGACTCGATCACCGACGGCTTCTTCTCGACGGTGAACGGCGACGACAGGTGGCCCGACGTCCTGCAGCGCAGGCTGGACGAGCGGCGCCCGGGCCATCGCCGGATCTCCGTGATCACGGAGGCGATCGGCGGGAACATGGTCACCCGCATCGGGCGCACGCCGGGCGGCTGCACCCCCTGCGACGGCCCGCCGGCACTCGACCGGCTGAACCGCGACGTCCTCGAACGGCCCGGCGTGAAGGTGGTCATTTTGCTCGAGGGCATCAACGATCTGGGTGGCGGCGGCGCCACAGCGGAACAGGTGATCGCCGGCTACCAGGAGATCGTCCGGCGGGTGCACGCCCGCGGCATCAAAATCATCGGCGCCACCCTGACACCTTCCGCCGGCACCGCCTTCGGCCTCTACGGCACACCGGAAACGGACACCAAACGCAGAACAATAAACACCTTCATCCGTACGGGAGGAGTGTTCGACGGTGTCGCAGACTTCGCCGCGGTGACCGAAGACCCGGCAAACCCGGGCCACCTGCTGGCGGCGTACGACACGAACAGCTCCGCCGGCGGCCCCGGCGACCATCTCCACCCGAACCGGGCCGGCTTCCTCGCGATGGCCGGCGCCATCGACGTGGCCCAGATCGAACGGTTCGCCAAGGAGGCTAGCGGCAAGCGGGCCGCCTGAGGCGATCGGCCCAGGCGGGGCGCTGGTCAGAAACGGCCACGTGGCAGTCGCGCTTCACGCAGCGGCAGCCGCTCGCATTTGCGGGCGGCTGCCGCTCGCACTGCGGGTGGCTGCCGCTCGCACTGCGGGTGGCTGCCGCTCGCATTGCAGGTGGCGGCCGGCGGCGGTTGGTCAGACGCGGGTGGCGGTGACCAGGGTGGGGTTTTCATAGAAGTCGTTGCCGGCGATTGTCAGGGTTGTGCCGTCCCACTGGGTGTCGCAGGTCTGGCTTCGCTCCTCCAGCGCCCAGCCGAGGATGAACGCGCCGGCCGGGATGGTAGCCGGTATTCCGCTGCCCGCGAAGACGAGATCTTTCTGCGTGTACTCCACCTGATTTTCCGGCAAGCCGCGGAGGGTGACGGACAGGGCGTCCCCCGTGATCTTGTACTCCCCGCCGGCGCCGTAATCATCGAAGAACAGCCCCCGCTCGGCGCTCCACTTGCCGGCGCCGATGGTGAGTTCCCCGGTGGCGACCGTGGGCTTGTCGTAGCCGATCCGGGTGACCGTCGACGTCACCTTCCACTTGCCCGCCGCGAAGGCCTCCACCGCCAGGGCGGCGACCGTCGGGCTCTGCCCCGCCGACGTGCCCGGCGTCGTCTTGTTGCTGCACGCGGCGACCGTGGCCGCGACCGCGCCCAGCATCAGGTACTTGAGAGTGGCCCGGCGGCCGATCACTGACGAGGCCGCCCGCAACTGTCCGATCATCGAAATCCCCCCATGTTCCGACCACGTTGGACAGATGATACGAGTCTCCGAGGGTTGACCGTTAATTGCCGGTGGCCGGTCATTTATCAGCCCATTTTCTGTCCGGGGTTGCCCGCTGCCGGAACCCAGGCCGACAGACATGCTGAATGAGACCAACCCGGTGCACTGCACGCGTCAGCGCAAGACAGCTGAGCGGAAGCGCAAAGACGAACGATGGAGGTTCCCATGAACGCCCCTGTGATCGTCGGCTTCGACGGTTCCGCGACTGCCCGCGCCGCCGTCCACTACGGCGCCCGCGAGGCGCTGCGACGCGGTAGCGCCCTGCAGATCACCCACGCCCTGGGCTGGCCGGTCATCCTGCCGCCCTTCCACGCCGGCTACGACCTGCTCGGGCAGGGACCGCGCGTGGCGATGCTCGAGCTGCTGGCGAAGGCCGCGCACGAGGTCCAGGAGGAGCACCCTGATCTGGCGGTGAGCACCCGGCTGCTCGACGGCCCGGCCGGCGCGATCCTCGTCGACGCCTCCCGCGTGGCACAACTGATCGTCGTCGGGCACCGCGGGGCGGGCGGGTTCGCCGGGCTGCTGACCGGCTCGGTCGCCACCCAGGTCGCAGCGCATGCGCACTGCCCGGTCGTGATCCTGCGCGGGGATGATCACCTGTCCGACGACGGGCCGATCGTGGTCGGCACCGACGGTTCCTCTGGTTCCCGTGCCGCGGCCGAGGCCGCCTTCAGGCAGGCTCGGCTGCGCCGTACGGAACTGGTCCTCGCCTACCACTCCCCGCGCAAGAGCTCGGCCGGCGCGATCGCGACGAGCACCCTGCCGTTCTGGGCCACGGTGGGCGACTCCGCGGCGGGCGCGCACGGTGTGGGCGCGCGGTACCCGGACGTCGAGTACCGCACCGAGGTCATCACGGGTGAGTCGGCCGCCGCGGCGTTGATCGCTTTCAGTGAGCGCACCGGGGCCGGCCTGCTGATCGCCGGTTCTCGGGGGCTCGGCGGGTTCCGCGGCCTGGTGATGGGGTCGACGTCGCGCACCTTGATCGACCATGCGCCGTGTCCGGTGATGGTGGTGACGGCGGGCCACGACGCGGATCGCTGACCGGCCGTCACGTCGCTTCACTGATCCGGGGGCGGAGGTGCCGAGTTCCTCACGGACGAGCGCCACGAACTCCTCGTGGGCCGCGCGCATGCGGTCCTCGCCCTCGCGAACAGCCAGGTACCAGGCCTCAGCGGCGCGCCTCGGATCCGCGCTGCACGCCAGTTCCGGTTCAGATCTGTGTGGATCAGACCTCCGGGCCGCGGCCGACCGCCGATCAGGTCGCTTCCCGCAGCCAGGTGCGGCACAGCCACCAGGCGTTGGTGGCGCCGAAGGTGCTGACCGGGTCGATGCCGGTGACCTCGGCGAAGCGCTGAACCCGGTTGCGCACCGTGTTGGGGTGCACGAACAGCTTCCCGCCGGCGACGGTGACGTCCCGGTCGCTCTCCAGCCAGGTCAGGACGGCGCGCGCCACCGGCTCGGCGTTGGATCCGAGGGTGGCCCAGGCGCGCTGGTGCCGGTCGAGGAGCACCGCGGCCAGGTCCGCTCGTTCGGTGAGCGCGGCCAGCCACGCCACGTCGGCGATGTGGACCACCCCGGTGCGGCCGGTCGTTTCGGCGGCGGCGAGTGCGGCGGCGGCAAGGCGCTGTACGGGTGCCAGCTTCTCAGGCTCGGCAGGACCAGCGAGACCCGCGGTCGGCACAGGAGAGGAAGGCACAGGAGAGGAAGGCACCAGAGAGAAAGGCACCAGAGAGGAAGGCTCCCGTGACAGGACGCCGATGAGCAGGTCGTCAACAACAGCGCACAGCACCGGTAGATGTTCGCGCAGCGCTCGTTCAGCGCCCGGCCGGGTGACCAGCACCCACAGCCCGTCGGCGACCGGCAAACCCGCCTCCGCGACCGCCAGCGCAGCAGCCGAACCGCCCTGGAGCAGCCGCCGCAGAATCGCCGCGTCCCGCCCGCCCCGCTGTGGTTCCGTGCCGATCTTCGCAGCCCGGTGCGCGGTGATCAGCCGGGCCCGTACGGCATCGGCCCAGTCGTCGTAGAGCTCCCGCGCGTCGAGCAACCGGTCGGCCCCGACCCCTTCGGAGCCGGCGAGTTCCCGCGCCCGTGCCCAGATCGCGCGTTCGGCGACGTGGATGGCGCTGAGCACCGCCTCGATCGGAACACCCTGCCGGGCCCGGGTGACACCGAGTTCCTCGACGAACGACAGCTCGGCCTCGGTGGGCCCGCGCCGGGCGGCCAGGGCGCGAGTCGCGGCGACGAGAAGCGCCCGCGTGTGCCCGGCGATGTCGGACGGTGGCAGCCCCGCGACCTCACGCACCGTCGTGCGCACCCCGGCGATGACCGACGGCAGCAGGTCCTCGTCGCCCACGACCCGTTCGATGAGTTCGACCACGGCCGTCCAGTCGTCAGCGGGGTGCATGCCGCCATGCTGCCCTGGCCTTGTGGTGGCCCACAACTAGATCCCCGAACGGCATGGCCCGCACCATGTCCAGGCTCACCTGGCAGGACCTACGGTTTGGTCACCGCTACAACACCGCCAAGGAGAGATCGCATGGCCCCTCCCCCACGTGTCGCCGTGATCGGCGCGGGAGCCGCCGGCCTGGCCGCGGTCAAGGCCCTGCTCGACGCCGGCTGTGAGGTGACCGGATACGAGAGGGGTGACCGGCCCGGCGGCCTGTGGGCCGGGGAAACCTATGCCTCCCTGCACCTGAACACCAGCAAAGGCCGTACCGAGTTCGCCGACTTCCCGATGCCGGCCGACTGGCCCGACTACCCGTCGGCCGGCCGTGTCGCCGAATATCTGGCCGGCTACGCCGAGAGGCTCACACCGCACCTGCGGTTCGGGAGCACGGTCACCCACGTCGAACGCGACAGGCACTGGGTGGTGACGACCGAACCAGGTCACCGGCAACGGTACGACGCCGTGATCGTCGCCAACGGCCACAACTGGGATCCCCGCCTCCCCGATCCCGGCTATCCCGGCACGTTCGGCGGCACCCAGATGCACGCGCACGACTACCGCTCCTCCGACGTCTTCCGGGACCGGCGGGTGCTGGTGGTCGGGATGGGCAACTCAGCCATGGACATCGCCGTCGACGCCTCCTACACGGCGCGAGGCCCGGTGCTGCTCTCCGCCCGCCACGGCGTTCACATCGTCCCGAAATACCTGTTCGGCCGCCCCGCCGACGCGACCGGCGCCGCCCTCGCCGCCTTGCCGTGGCGCCTTCGCCAGCGCGTCGCCGAGACGATGCTGCGGCTGGCAGTCGGCACACCGCAGAGCTACGGCCTGCCCGCTCCCGCCGGCGGCCTGTTCCAGAACCACCCGACGATCAGCGACACGATCCTGCACCGCCTCACCCACGGCGAGGTGGCCGCACGTCCCGGCATCGACCGCCTCGACGGGGACCGGGTCGTGTTCACCGGCGGGACCGCGGATCCAGTCGACGTGATCGTCTGGGCCACCGGCTATCGGGTGAGCATCCCGTTCCTGTCGCCCCGCTGGCTGGGGCCCGATCCGGAACGCCTGCCGCTCTACCAGCGGGTCTTCCACCTCGACGACCCCAGTCTGGCCTTCGTCGGGCTGATGCAGTCCACCGGAGCGGCTCTCCCGGTCGTCGAGGCGCAGGCGAAGCTTGCTGCCGCGTACCTCTCAGGCTCCTATGCCCTTCCGCCCTTGCACGACCAGCAGCGCGCCGTCGCGCGTGCCCTGCGCGCCGCCGTCGAACGCTGGGGTGAGAACGCGCGCCCGCACATGCGCATCGACTTCGACCAGTACGTTGCCGGCCTGCCCCGGGAGATCGCGGCCGGCCGGAGTCGCCTCGTCCGCGGCGCGAGCCCGTTCAGCCCCGAGGAGACCCTGGTATGAGCACCCGCCGAGACCCCCGCGGCATGCGTGTCCTCGTCACCGGCGCGTCCGGGACGTTCGGCCGGGCGGTCAGCGCCCGGCTGGACGCGCTCGGCGCCCGCGTCGTCGGCCTGGACCTGGCGCCCCGCCCGGACGATCCGGCCTTGGTCCTGGCCTGCGACATCACCGACGACGACGCGGTGCCGGTGGCGGTGGACGCGGCGATCGGCCGGCTGGGCGGGCTCGATCTGCTGATCAACAACGCCGGGATCGGTGGGCCGGCCCCGGCCGAGCTGCCGCCGGGCGCGGAGGTGCGCCGGCAGCTCGACCTCAACCTGCTCGGCACCTGGCGGGTCACGGCCGCCTGTGTGGACGCCCTCGTCGCCTCGCGCGGCCGGGTCGTCATGGTGTCCTCGCGGATGGCGGTCATGCAGTTGCCGCTGGCTGCCGCTTACGGAGCGTCGAAGCGGGCGCTGGTGGCGTACGCGGATGCCCTCCGCCTCGAGATCGGCACCCATGTCGGTGTCACCTGCGTGTACCCGTCCGCCGTACGCAGTCCCATCCACGACTCGACCGCCGCGGCCGGGCTCTCGCTGGAGGGCATGAGCCGATACGAACCGCTGGAGGGCGTCGTCCGTACCGTTGTCAATGCCTCTTTGAGCGCTCGCCCGCGCCGAGACCTGCCCACCACCCGCCGGGGTGCCGTTGAATTCTTCCTGGCCCGCCACCTGCCCGCGCTGACCGACCGGATCGTCGCCCGCACGCTGGCACGCCGGGTCCGTTCCGGCGCGTTCGAGGGCGCCGACCTGGCCGCCGGCGTCGTCGCACGCCACCGGCCCGCCGGATGAGAACCAGGAGAAAGGACCTTTTAGCGTACGCCTCCGGCTCGATCGGCATGGGCGTGTGGGTGACCGTCCCCGGCCTGCTGCTCCTCTACTTCCTCACCCACACCCTCGGCGTCTCGCCGTTCCTGGCCGGCCTGACCCTGCTGCTGCCCAAGATCGTCGATGTGGTCGTGCATCCCTTGCTGGGCAGCCGATCCGACCGGGACGCACGCCGCACCGGCCACCGGCGCGGCATGATGCGCGTCGGCCTGCTGCTCGCCGCGGTGATGGTCGCGATGTTCACGGTCCCGGCCGGTCTGTCCGGCGCACCCGCGGCGCTGTGGGTCGGCGGCTGGTTCATCGCCGGCAACCTGCTCTTCGCGTGCTTCCAGGTGCCGTACCTGACCACACCCTCGGACCTGCGCATCGACTACCACGAGCGCACCCGCGTCTTCATGTTCCGGATGCTCTTCCTGACCCTCGGCCTGCTCGGCGCCGGTGTGGCGGCACCGGCGCTCGTCGCCGCGGGCGAGCGGGAGAACTACGCCCGGATGGCCCTGCTGCTCTCCGGTGTCATGGTCATCTCCGGCGTGGTCGCCCTGACCGGGGTGCGGCGCCTCACCGCCCACGCCGGTTTCCGGACGCCCGGCGAGAACGCCCACTCCGTCCGCGGTGACCTCGCGATCGCCTGGCGGGATCGCGACTTCCGGGCGCTGGCGCTGTCCTACCTGTTCACCGGCACCACCACGCACCTGTTCCTCGCCGCGCTGCCGTTCTACACCGAGTACGTCTTCGGCGACTCCGGCCTCACCGCCGTGTTCATGGGTGCGTTCCTCGGTCCCGCGGTCTTCGCCGGCCCCGTCTGGACGAAGGTGTCACGGCGGATCGGCAAGCAGCGCGGCCTGCTGATCTCCCAGGCGGTCTTCCTGGCCGGCTCCCTCGCCCCGCTGCTCGGCTACGGCACCGTACCGGCCGTCGCCGTGGTCGTCGTCCTGGGCATCGCGTTCGCCGGCCTCCAGCTGTTCGCCTTCTCGATGGTCCCGGACGCCGTCGCGGCGGCCGAGACGCGCGGCACGGCCCGGGCCGGCGCCTACACCGGCGTCTGGACGGCCACCGAGGCATCCGGCACGGCCATCGGGCCTTACCTGTACGCGGCGGTGCTCGCCGCCGGCGGCTTCGTCTCGACCACGGAAGGTCGCACCGTGGTGCAAGCGGACTCCGCCCACACCGCTCTGCTCATCGGTTTCACTGTGGTTCCGGCCGTGCTGATGGCTGCGGCGCTCACGTTCCAGCTCCGGTGGACCCTTGACCGAAGCGGAATGCCGGTCGGGTGATGGCCTCCACCCCGCCTGAGGGCGGACTCGTGGGATCGCTCAGGCAGTCGCGTGGGTCACGGGCCGGCTGGCGGCGTCAGTAGCCGGCGCTCCCGGGGTACGGCGGCCGGCGCGCAGGCTGCCGGCCACGCACAGAACGGCACCGAAGGCGAGCCAGGCCAGCAGGACAGTGAGCCCGTGGGCGGCGCCGTGGCCGTCGAAATAGGCGGTGGAGCGCAGCAGCTGCCCCCCGGCGCCCGGCGGCAGCAGCTGGCCGAGCGCCCCGGACCAGCCGGGCAGCATCTGCGGTGCACTCCCGATGCCGGAGAGCGTGTTGCCGACCAGCATCATGACCGCCGCACCGATCCCGAATCCGGCGTAGCCGAGTAGCGACTCCAGTCCGAGCAGGGTCAGCGAGATCGCGGCAGTACTGAGGGCGATGGCACCGGCATTGGCGAGATAGGACCCGTCGAGCGAGCCGAACCAGAATTGAAGGATCGCGGTCATCGCCAGGCCACCGGTGACGGCGAAGGCGACCGCGCCCGTGACGCGACGGCTCGCGCCCTTCAGCAGGTTGGTCAGCAGGACGGCGGCAAGCATGCCGCCCATGACCATCGGCAGGCCCGCCGCGGCCAGCCCGGCGCCGCGAGGGTCGTCCGCGGGCAGGGCGACGATGTCGCGGACGGCGACCTTCGTGGCGGTGCCCGACGACTGAGCCTCACCGAGGGCGGTCGCCACACCTTGCAGCGTCTGTGCGATCGAGGCGCTGCCGGCGGAGGCGGTGATCACCTGAGGGGTGCCGCTGCTGAAGTCGATTGCTCCGTACACCTCGCGGTCACGGATCAGTTCCTCGGCCGCGGAGGTGTCGGCGACACGGGTGATGTCGAAACCACCCGGCATCCGCTGATCGAGGACGGCGACGACCTGATCGGCCGCGGCGGCGGGACCAGCGACGGCGATCGGCACATCGTGCAGGGAGGTCCGCACCGACGGCCAGGCGAACGCGATGAGCAGGATGCTGATGATCACCGTGAGCAGGGCGACCGCTGCGCCCACCTTGGCCCATGGTGACGGCGCCGTGGCACCCGCGTCCGGCGTGACAGTCGTAGTCATGACCCCTCCAAGAGAATGAGTGTTCGTTTTTAGTGTGCCCAGGCGCCGCCTCGTTGTCAAGAATGAACGTTCGCTTTAAGGTTGGCCCGTGCCCCGGGTATCAGAGAAGTACCTCGCCGGCCGGCGCGCGGAGATCGTGACCGCCGCCGCGCGGCTCTTCGCCACCAACGGTTTCCACGCCACCTCCATGGCCGACATCATCAGCGCGGCAGACCTGTCCGCCGGCGCCGTGTACCGGTATTTCCGCAGCAAGGAGGAGCTGATCGCCGCAGTGGCGGAGACGGCTCTGACCACCGCCGACGACATCTTCACGAACCTGCTCGCCAACGGCGCCACACCCTCGCCCGCGCAGGCCGTGACGATGCTGACCGAAGGCATCAACGCCCGGGTCGCTCTCGACCCGGCGAGTAACGCCGACCTGACCCGCATCGGGGTGCAGGTGTGGGCCGAGGCGCTGAGGAACCCCGAGCTCGCCACACGGGCCAACACCGTCTACCTACGGCTGCGGGGCCACTTCGCCGAGATCGCCCGCCGCTGGCAGGGGGCCGGAAACCTGCCCGCCGACGCCGACCCGGACCAGGTCGGTGCCGCCATGCTCAGCCTCGTCCAGGGCTTCATGTTGCAACGCCTGCTGATCAACGGGACCGGAATTGACGGCTACCTGGCCGGCGTGAACGCCCTTCTCGCCACGCCATCCGCCTCCCGGCCCTCATCCTCGGCGACCGCCCACCTCACGGACTCGCCCACCTCTTCGACGGAAGCGGTGTGACCATGGGCGGATGAATCAGCGCATCCTCGTCACCGGCGCCCGCCGCGGCATCGGCGCGGCCCTAGCGGCCGGGCTCGCCCGTCCCGGCGTCACCCTGCTGCTGCACCACTTCGACGCCGCCGAGCAGGCCGACAGCGTCGCCCGGCAGTGCCGTGACCTCGGCGCCCAGGCCGAAACCCTCGACGCCGACCTCGCCGACCCCGCCGCCGTCGCCGGTCTCGCCGAGCGTGCCGGCGACGTGGACGTGCTGATCAACAATGCGGCCCGCGCCTCGAACGTCCCGATCGAGGCGATGACCGTCGGCGAATGGCAGGCCACCTTCGCCGTCAACATCACCGCGCCGATGCTGCTCGCCCAGCAGCTCGGCACCGCGATGGCCGAGCGCGGCTGGGGCCGCATCATCAACGTCGTGTCACCGACGGTCGTCCTGGGCGGCCCGTCCGGTCCCGCCTACGTGGCGAGCAAGGCGGCGCTGATCGGCCTGACCCGCTCGCTGGCCCGCGCCCTGGGCCCCGGCGGCGTCACCGTCAACGCCCTGTCCCCCGGCGCGATCCGCACCGAGGGCGAGGACGAACTCGAGGAGAGCGACCGCGCGGCCGGCCGGGGCGGGAACGATCATCAGGCGCCGGTGGTGGCCCGGCAGGCGATCCCGCGCACTCTGGTCCCGGAGGATCTGGTGGCGACCGTACGCCTGCTGGCCTCGGACGGCTCGGCCGCGCTGACCGGTCAGGTCCTCGAGGTCGGCGCCGGCCTGGTCTTCCGCTGACCGCGCTTCATCGGGCGATCTTGGGTGTTTCAGCACCCTCCGGTGTGGTCAATCATCCAAGATCTCCCGGATGTTCGCGCAGCGCGCGAGACATGAGCACCAGCGGCACCGCCGCGAGCGCGATCCCCGCGCCGACCAGCAGACCCGCCTCCTCGCCGGCCGTCTCGGTCAGCAACCCAGCGCACGCGACCGCCGTCGCGTGTGCCGCCAGGGACGCCGCTGTCAGCGTCGTGTAGCCACCGGCCTCCGTACCGGCCGGGATGTGCGCTGCCACCAGTGCGAAACACGCCGCGGCCAGCGGCCCGAGCAGCAGCCCGCCGCAGAACATCGCCACACCGAGCACGGCGAGCCCCGGCGCCAGAGCACATCCGATCACCGCGGCCGCGAGGCCTCCGGCCATCACTGCCAGCCGGCGTCCCGGCTCCCCCGGCCCCAGCCGCGCACCGCCGGCCACGACACCGATCAGGCTGCCCGTGGAAAGCGCCGCGTAGAGCCAGGTCGCTGACGACGGCATGCCGAAAGAAGCGGCGAGCGTCACGGCCGAGAACTGGACGCAGCCACCCACCGCGCCGACCATCGCGGCCAGAACCGCCAGCACACGGACGCCCGGACTGGCGAGCGCCCCCGCCGGCCCGGCACCGGCGGGCGAACCCGGCCGCCACCCGCGAGAGGCCCCGCTCGACGCCAGCAGCAGCCCGCCGGCCGCGAACAACAATCCGCAACACAGCACCCCACCGGCCGGACCCGCCACCGCCATGGCCGGGATCAGCAGCAGCGGCCCGGCCAGCACCGCGGACTCGAAGATCACCGAGGTCCACGCGTGAGCCGCACCCCGGAGCCGTTCCGGAGCCAGCCTCGGCCACAGCGCCCGCACCGCACCGCCCACCTGCGGCTCGCACGCGCCGGCAACGAAGGCGAGCAGCACCGGCAGCCACGCCGGCCCCCACCCCCGCACGGCGAACACGACGACGCAGAGGGCCGGAAGTTGCACCATCACTGCCGTGTTCAGCACCAGCGTCTGGCCGAACCGGTCCATCAGCCTGCCCTGAGCGAGGATGCCGGCTCCCGTGCCGAGGGCGAGCGCGCCCGCCACCAATCCGGCGAGGTCGTAGCGACCGGTGGAGGCCTCGACCAGCAGGACCATCGCCAGGCTCAGCGCGCCGATCGGCACCGAGGCGAGTGCGACGCCGGCGAGGGGTCGCGCGGCACCGGGGAGCCGGAGCACCTCGGCGTAGGAGCGCATGACGGCAGCAGGGGACGCGAGGACGCGCATTTCGCCGGTGACCTTTCAACGCAGTTCACCGGCGCCCCATGCGGGGCCCGCGCACGGAGCGGCGAATGCGCCGCGCCGAGGGGCACCGCGAGTATATCGGCGGGCCACGACGGGCGACCAAACCGTGCCGGGCGCTCGCGAACCTGCCGCGCTGTCCTCACATTCCGCGGAGCTCGGCCGATCGTGTTCCCCGTTGAGCAAGTGGGAGAGGCTGGGCATGGAGAGTCGGCGAAGTCGTTTGCGGAAGGCAGCCGTGCACGCGGTCGAACCGCTGCTGGCGCTGCCGGTCGTGCTCGCCCTGCATCCGTTCGGGCTGGTCGGGCATGCTCCGTGGGCTCTGACCATGGCGCCTTTCGTGCTGTTCGCGATGATGGAGCAGCCGGCCGTACTGGCCCGGTTGCGCCGCGGCCGGCTGGGCCGGTGGCCGTCACTGGGTGCGGTGCTGCACCTGCTCGTGGTGGGCTGGATCGTCTACGTCCTCGGGTGGGGCCCGGTCCTCCCGCTGGCCTTCGCACTGGTCGCCACCCAGCACATCCGCATCAGCGGAGCCTGGATGTGGCGTCCGATGGCCGCCTGGACAGCGTTGTGCATGGTCATCGGTCAAGCCGGGATCGCCCTGGATCTGGTGTTCAGCTACCTGTCGCCGGTCGCGTCGCAGATCGCCGGCCTGCTCGGGCTGATGCTCACCGTCTTCTTCATCCGCGTGCTCGGCCACTCCGCCGAGGGCCGCGAACAGGCCGAGGCCGAGGCCCGCCGCAACGCGGCCCACTTCCAGGAGCTGGTGCAGGACTCGACGGATGTGGTCGCCGTTCTCGGCGCCGACGGACTGCCCACCTACCTGAGCCCGGCGATCGTCAACGTCACCGGATACCCGCCGGAGGTCTACCACAACTCCTATCGGGAACACATCCACGACGACGACTCCGCAGCGATCGAGCAGGCTCTGCGGAAGGTCGCCGGGCAGCCGGGTGAACAGGTCGAGGTGCAACTGCGGGTTCGTCACGCCGACGGCGGCTGGCGGTGGCT
This sequence comes from Actinoplanes sp. GCM10030250, assembly GCF_042666575.1. NCBI lineage: Bacteria > Bacillati > Actinomycetota > Actinomycetes > Micromonosporales > Micromonosporaceae > Actinoplanes > Actinoplanes sp. GCM10030250. The sequence continues at coordinate 24,492 of NZ_JBHTDO010000018.1, forward strand.
GGAGGCGACCATGCGGAACCTGACCAGCAACCCCGCGGTGGAGGGCATCGTGGTGACCTATCGAGACATCACCACCCGCCGCGCACTGCAGGAGCAACTCGCGTACGAGGCCCGCCACGATCACCTGACCGGCCTGATCAACCGGGCCGCCTTCCTAGGCGGCCTCTTCGACGCCCCGCTGCACCGCGACGGCGACCATGGCCCGGCGGTCCTCTTCATCGACCTGGACGGCTTCAAACAGATCAACGACACCTACGGGCACCGGTACGGCGACGCCCTGCTCGTGGCCGTCGCGGGCCTGCTTCGGCGGTGCGTTCCGAGCACCGCCCTGGTCGGCCGGCTCGGCGGCGACGAGTTCGCGGTACTGCTGTGCTCAGTCGCCTCAGCCGGTCAAGCCGTCGCGGTCGCCGACCGCATCCTCACCGAGATGAAGACGCCGGTCGTCGTCGACGACACCGAGTTGCAGGCCCGCGCGAGCATCGGCATCGCGGTGACCGGCCCCGGCCTCAACGATCCAGCCGAGCTGCTGCACCATGCCGATCTGGCCATGTACGGCGCCAAGACCTGCCGCGGCCGGCAGGTGCGGGTGTACGACGCGGAACGGGCTACCGGCACCACCGTGGTGGCCCGAGGCAGAGAGGTCACAGCGTGGTCTGAAAAAGGCGCACATCAATGAACCGGCGATGTTACTGACTCGTAACCAATGCCGAGGAGGTGGCGCCGTGACCATGGCGGAACCGGAAACACACCCGAAGACGCATCGCGATCCTTCCCCGGCGCGCGGTGGGCGCCGCGGATGGATCGTCTGGACGGCAAGCGGGATCGCCCTCTGCGTGGCACTGAGCATGATGGCCTACACCCTGCCCCTGCCGATCCTCGACGGCTATCTGCGCGACCGGATCGTCGACCAGGTGAGCAGCCAGGTCTCCTGCCCAGGTGGGGCGGGAGTCCGCACCGAGGTGACCGTCGGCGGCGGGCCGCTGGTGCCGCAGGCGGTGCGGCAGCGACTGTCCGAGATCCGGCTCAGCGTGCCCGACGCGACCCTGAACGGGGTGCCGCACGCCAGCTTCACCGCCACGATGCGCGACGTCACCCAGCCATCCGGCGGCACCCACGTCGCCAGCATGGACGCCGCCATCACGGTCGGCTTCGATCACCTGCCCACGCCGGAGGGCGCGCCGCAACGTACCTATCAACGGGCCGACGACGGTGGCCTCTCCGTCGGCCTGGTCATACCGCCTTCATCGTCCGGCGGCGTCCGGGCCAAGCTGTTCATGACGATGCGGCTGCGCGGGGACACCGCCCAGTCGGTGCCCGAGCGCCTGGAGATCTTCGGCCGGTCCATCCCGGCCGATCAGGTGCGCGATCTGGCCGGCGGGGTGCGCAACCAGCAGCTTCCGCCGCTGCCGGACGGCGTCGCGTACCGATCGATCGTCCCCCGCGACGACGGCGTGCACATCGAGATCGGCGGCGTCTCCACCACGGCCCTGAACACCCTGCCCACCCAGGTCGGTGACCGCACCGTGTCCTACTCGGTGTCGAACGGCCTGCTCGGCATCAACACCAGCGCGATCGGGCTGCCGCTCACCATCCTCACCGAACCGGTGCTCGGCGGCGGCACGCTGACCCTGGTGCCACGCCGGGTGCGCCTGCTCGGCGCCGACCACGAACCCGACGCCGCGATCGCAAAGCTGGTGCTCGGCCAGATCGACCAGGAAGCCCTGAAGCGTGAACTGCCGGTCCTGCCCGACGGGGTGTCCTACCGGTCGGCGAGCGTCGATGTGCGGGGCATCAAGGTGGTCATCGGCGGAGTGACGACGCGGCCGTTCTCCGTGCTGAAACAGCCGGCCGGCGCCCCGACGGTGTTCGGCGCCGAGAGAGGCCTGCTGACCGCCACCACGACGCGCACACCCGAGGACGGCACCCCGGTCGTGCTGTACGGCCGGCCCGTGATCAAGGGCAGCACCCTGGACATCTCACCGGACCAGATCGAGATGTTCGGCGTCCGGTTCCCGGCCGTGAACGTCCTCGCGGAGGTCGCTCCGCAGGAGATGACGAGCGCGCTGCAGAAACTCCCGCCCGGTCTGACGTACGCGGGCGTCGAGGTGCTGCCGGACGGCCTGCGGATCCGCCTCACCGGCCAGGACGTCACGCTGCAACGGGGATCGCTCACCGGGAACGTTTGTTAACGAGCGGTCAACATATCGACAGTCATCTCGGTACAGTGGGCGGGCACGCTGGTCCGCACATCACGTCACGGGAGGAGCCACCATGAAGGAAACGACGACCGAGCTCGCGGAGATGACACCGGCCGAGCTGCAGGAACTGCTGGAGGACGAGCTGGGCCTGGCTGTCGGGGACACCGGCTGCGCCGCCTGGGCCGCCCCCATCCGTCAGGACTGACACCTTCACGTCAGGACTGAAACCTTACGACCGGCCGCGGCCGGTTCTCGCCGAAGGGCCGACGATGATCCGCGAGAAGGCTCCGAAGCAGAACGGCCGCGGCGCCCATCGGGAGGTGGGTGCCGAGCAAACCCTTGATCGGGTACGCCCACACCTGCGCCGCATCGGCATCACCCGGATAGCCGACATCACCTGGCTGGACCGCATCGGCATTCCGGTGCACAACGCGATCGTCCCGCGATCCAACGACGTCCTCTCGGTCTACACCGGCAAGGGCGTGACCCCCGCCGACTCGATGGCCTCCGCCGTCATGGAGGCCGTCGAACGCTACGCCGGCTGGCTGCCGATGCGCCCCGCCACCGTTGCCGCCTACAACGACCTGGACGTCCCGGCGATCCGCCCCGCCGACGTGAACATCGAGCTGCTCCCCCAGTACGCCGACCACCTGCCCATCCATTGGGTCACCGGGCACGACCTGATCAGCGGGGAGACCGTGCTGGTGCCGCAGAACGCCGTCACCTACGGCGGCGACACGGGCGCCCCGCCCTGCTTCCGGATCAGCGGCACCAACGGCCTGGCCTCCGGCAACACCGTCGAGGAGGCGATCTGCCACGCATTGTGCGAGGTGATCGAGCGGGACGCGCTGACCCTGTCCGAGATCGTCAGCGGCCGCCTCAGCCACATCCTCGCCGAGGGCCTGACCGGTTCCCGCGCGCCGGCCGAGCAGGTCGCCCGCCTGCGCCAGCTGCACCCGCACATCGACCCGGCCACCGCACCGCCGAGCGTGCAACGGCTGCTCGCCCGGTTCGCCCGCGCGGGCGTGCACGTCCGGCTCGTGTCCATCATGTCCGACCTGGGCATCCCGAGCATTCTGGCGGCGTCCGCCGAGGACAACGGACCGGCTACCTCGCAGGGCTACGGCGGTTATGGCACCCACCCGGACATCGAGGTCGCGATGCTGCGCGCGGTCACCGAGTGCGCGCAGTCGCGGGCGGTCGACATCCAGGCGATGCGTGAGGACATCAACCTGCCCGACGCCGACGTGCCCAAGCATCGCCATCACACCAAACGGGCCTCGGCGGTCGACGCCAACAGCTGGGCGTGGCGCCCGGCCCAACGGCAGGTGACTCTCGCCGAGCTGCCGTCGTATCCCGCCGACGACGTCGTCACCGACATCCGGCTGATGCTCGACCGGCTGCGCGCCGGCGGCCTGGAACGGGTGGTCGCCGTGGATGTGTCACCGCCCGACCTGCCGGTCTCCGTGGTCCGGGTGATCGTGCCGGGGTTGGAGTCGTGGGGCGTCGACCACTCCAAGTTGGGCCGCCGCGCGGCGGCCGCCTGGAACAGCGCTGTCCGCGAGCTGGTGGCGGCATGAGCCGGCCAGCTGTCTTCGCCGGGCCCAGCCTCTACGGCACTGACTCTCTGCAACGTGCGGACGTCGAGTTCCTGCCTCCGGTCCGCCGCGGCGACCTGGACCGCCTGCTGGCCCGGCCCGCGCCGCCGCGGGTGATCGGCATCGTCGACGGCGCGTTCTTCCAGAGCCTGAGCGTCTCGCCCAAGGAGGTGCTGCGCGCCGTCGACGCGGGTGTCACCGTCTACGGCTCGTCCAGCATGGGCGCGCTGCGGGCCGTCGAGTGCGCGCCCTACGGCATGTGCGGTGTCGGCCTGATCTACCAGGAGTACCAGTCCGGCCGCATCATGGCCGACGACGAGGTGGCCATGACGTACGACGAGGAAACCGGCCGCCCACTGTCCGAACCGCTGGTGAACATGCGCTTCGCCGTCGCCACCGCGGTGGCCGCGGGTGTGGCCGGCGAGGAGCTTGCCGACCGGTTCCTCACGCTGGCCAAGCAGCGCTACTTCCCCGAGCGGACCGTCGCCCTGGTCCTGCGCGACCTGGCCGAGGACACCGCGCCCCTGCGGCGATTCCTTGCCGAGTCAGCGCCCGACACCAAGCGCGACGATGCCCTGCTCCTGCTGGACATGGTCACCTCGGGCCGGCCGCCCCAGGTCCCGGCCGCAACGCTGAACTGGCCACCACCGGCCTGGTGACCGTCACCGAGCGGGCGCCATGTCAGCCGGTGCCCGGCGAATCAGCAGCGACAGCAGCCCGGCCACCATCGTCGCGCCGGCGGCCAGGACGAACGCGGCGAGCGCCCCCTCCCCGGACAGGTGGATCAGCTGGCCGGCGAACCCCGAGCCCAGCCCGTAGCCGGCCCACGTGGCAGCGCCCATCCACGCGTACGCCTCGGTCCGGTAATTGACCGACGCCGCCTCACCGAGCAGCAGCTGGTACATCGTGTCGCGCGGCCCGCCCAGCAGCCCCGCACCGAGCAGTGCCAGTCCCGCGACCAGCAGGATCGGCGCGACACCCGCGGCCGCCAGCAGCGCCGCCGACCCGAGATTGAGCACCGCCAGCTGCACCCGCGCGGACCCGCCCCGCGCCCGGCTGCCGTAGACCAGCGCGCTCACCACCGCCCCCAGCGAGATCGCACCGACCAGGATGCCCGCGGCGTCCCGCCGTCCCGCCGCCGCGGCGGCAACCGGCGCACCCACGACGATCGCCCCGAACGCCACCGCCTCCCCGGTGATGATCGTCAGCAGCACCCGCACCTGCCCGCTGGTCAGCGGACCCAGATAGTCGCGGCGCCCCACCGCCCGGGCGGCTCGCCGCCGCCGGAATGCCGGCACCCCGAGCAGCACCAGAATGCCCGCCGTCATCGTCGCCGCGACCAGCCCGAGCACCACGATCGGCTCGGTCAGCACCAGCAGCGCCGACACCACCACCGGCCCGAGCACGTAGAGGGCCTCGTTGAGCACCCCGTCCAGCGCGAACGCGGTGTGCAGCCGCTCCTCCGGCACGAATGACGGCCACGTCGCCCGCACCACCGGCCCGGCGGGCGGCGCGGTGACACCGAGGGCCACGGTGGCGGCGATCAGCGCCCCGGCCGGAAGATCAAGGGCAAGGGCGGTCATCAGTACGCCGTACGCGATCACATGTCCGGTCAGGCAGCCCAGCAGCACCCGGGAGGGCGCGTAGCGGTCGACCAGCCGGGCGGTGACCGGCACACACAGCGCAAGCGCCGCAGCGTAACCGGTCAGGGCGAGACCCGCGGTCGCGTACGAGCCGGTGGCGTCGGCAACCGCGAGCAGCACGGTGAGGGTGAGCATCGGCGGGGCAATGCGGGTGAGGACCGCGGCGAGCAGCAGCGCGGGTACGCCCGGAACGGCGAGCAGATCCCGGTAAGCACGCAATTCCGGACCCCCATGACCTACAACGACAACCGTCGATGCTAGTCGTTCCGGCACGGCCTCCACGCCTCGACCGGCCGCCGCGATGCCCGAACGGCCGATATGTCGGGCGGGCGCCCGGGTGAGAGCCTCGAAATGCATTTACTGATTTGAATGCGAAGCGGGGGCTCTCGTGCGAACCAGGATGCTGGGCGGAATCTTGACCGTGGCGCTGGGCGCCGGGACGGGCGCCGTTGCGCTTCCCGCCGGGATGGCGCAAGCGGCGTGGGCGGCGCCGGCGGTCAGCCTCGTCGGAGCGCGGACGTCGTTCTCCGCGGGCGGCTCCACCGGCACGGTCAGCGCGATCATGCCGGCCGGTGCCCGAACCGGCGACACGGTGATCGTGTCGGTGACCGCGGAACGCACCCTGAAGCCGACTCTGAGCGGCGTGTCCGGCCTGACCACCGTGCAGAGCGTCACCGACGACACCGCGGTCACCGCGGTGACGGCATACAAGACCCTCACCGCCGCCGACACCACCGCCACCGTGGTAGCCACCGTCACGACGATCCGGCGGATGTCGCTGGTGGTGGTCGTCTACCGCAACGTCGGCTCGGTGGTCACCGCGATCGGCGGCCCCACGGTGCAGGCCTCCGGCGCCACCGCGGTCACCGCGCCGCCGGTCACCCCGAACCGGAACAACGCCGTGCTGGTGTCGGTCACCAACTACCTGGTCCACTCCACTCCGTGGACCACCACGACCACCCCCGCGGGCGGCTGGACCGAGCGCGCCGACGTGATCAGCACCCACCCGAGCGCCTGGAACGCCGCGACCTGGCTGACCGAGCGCCGGTTGACCGGCGGCGCGGGCACCGCGCAGACGGGCGGCGCCGGCACCACCAGCTACACCGGCGGCGGGCGCTACTTCGCCAGCACGCTGGCACTCGGGCCGCGCACCGAGGCGGAGTACCGGTCCACGCTGGTCGCCGGCGTCGACCGGCCGACCGCTGACCACACCGGCGTGCTGCCGGACGTGCCGCTGGCCTGGCACGACAACGACCTGAAGATCAACGCTCCCGGCCTGTACCAGAACCTCGAGGTGGAGGGCCGGGTCCAGATCCGCGCCTCCGGTGTGACCCTGCGCAACGTCCGGGTGCACGGCGCCCACGACGTCCCCAACCCGCAGAGCTCCCTGATCGACGTCCTCGGCGACTACAGCAACGTGGTCGTCGAGCACGTCACCGTACGCCCCGACGTGCCGCACAGCGGATGGAACTCCGGCGTCACCGGCCACGACATCACCCTGCGCTTCGCCGACATCTCCGGCACGATCGACGGCGTCAACGTGTTCAACTTCGACGCCCAGAAGCGCCCGCTGCCCACCGGCACGGTCCTCGAGCACAACTACATCCACGACCTGGTGTGGTGGACCGCCGCCGTCCCCGGCGTCGTGCACCCCAGCGACCTGTTCTCCCACAACGACACGCTGCAGTTCCAGGGCGGCTACGGCACCGTGGTGCGCGGCAACGCCCTGCACGGCGGCCCGTACGCCAAACAGACCGGGCACTGGCGGGTGACCAACCCGAACACCGAGCCGTACGCCCTGGTGCCGCTGCACAGCCTCCCGGACGGCGGCCCCCACCTGCCACTGCCCGACCGGGGCACCGGCACCGAAGCGAACGGCCGCTACAACCAGGGCTCGCAGAACACCGTCATGATCAGCAGCAACAAGGACAAGATCCCCAACTACGGCTTCACCTTCACCGACAACTGGCTCTTCGGCGGCAACCAGTCGGTCAACGGCGCCGGCAACGCGTACGAGACGGGCCTGCACCTTGGCAGCTTCCTGCGCAACCGGTTCGACCGCACCCAGGGTGACCAGGGCAGCGGCGGCGACAACACGTGGACGCTCAGCTTCGGCGCGGCCTGGTCCGGCCACGTCACCACCGGCGCCGGCACCCCGAACCAGAACACCTACCTGGACAACGGCAACCCGGTCCGGGTCCGCTACTGAACCGGGCGTCCGGGTTCAGCCGCATTGAGGTGCGGTGCCGCTTCCGTTGTTGCGGAATGTTGTGGTGCCCAGGACCGCAGTGATGTTCCGCGGACACCAACGTTCCGCACTGATCTCCACCGGAGCGACCCGGACGAGAAGAGCAGCCGCATCGTCCCCGACGGGAGTGACCGGTGGGACAGAACCCACCACCATCAGCCCACGCCGGATCGGCGACATCGCCGCCGCCGCGCTGCACCTGACCCATTTCGAGTACAAACACCTGCCCGAATGAGCAATTTTCAACCTGACATCGGGCCTGAAGCCGCCGGGCCGTTGTCCGGCGCCGGCAGCCGAGGCCCTCGCCACGTTGAAAAAGGCTCAATGTTGCTGAGATCGCTTCAATGGAGCCGCCAAGCGCTATCGATAGTCAGCCAATTCAACCCTCACCACCGCTATGGACCACGTCACGAGATCCGCCGGAAGCCGATTCCCCAGCAAGTCGATCGACAATTCGCCGATTGAGGACTTGTGGTAGTGCATCAACTCCCCCCCAGTCTGGGGCGTCAAATCCCACACCTCAGCTATCCACCCATCAGATTCCCTGTCACTTAGCACAGTGATCTCAATAAGGGCATCGCCGTACTGGTGAACCGTCATGATCTAACTCTCCCTGAAGGAGTGGAGTACCCAGTCACCGACACCACCGGATTGCCGGAACTGCACGCCCCTGTCAGGCAGGAGAAATTCCTTCACATTGTCGCCGGCCCTATTGACGTAGCTTTGGGTTGCCGTTTTCGGATGCGTGAGAATGTCTTCCAGCGTGTCTTGCCCGACGCCGTTCCAGCCTTTCGGGTTTCGCGTTCCGGCAGGAACGGCCCACTGGCCATTATTCGTCGCCCGATTCCCATGCTTTTGCTGCTCGAATCCTGCACGAGTAAAGCCATTCTTGTCAGGCGCCTTACCTGCTGCTGCAAGGTCGTCGAGCGACGACCCGCAGTTGTGCACGAGCACCGGCGTGCTGTCGGCGAGCACATAGTACGTGTGGATGTCGGCGACCGTGAGGTTGTAGGCGATCAGGTCCTCGCTGTACGGCGACAGCGCGGTGACACCCACCGTCCCACCGGCCGGCGTCCGCAGCCGATCACCGATCCGCAGATCCTCGGCCCCGCGATAGGTCCCGCTGGTCGCCTCGTAGAAGGGGTGCCGATCAGTCGCCTCGACAGTCGCCCCGCCCTGCACGGTCACCGCGACCATCGCGTGCGGCCCACCGTGCCGGATCAGGTCAGTAACCGGTCTCGCGGCGGTCCGGCCCGTCCTCGCATCCGTCGCGACGACTCGATCACCCACCCGTACCGCCTTGATGGGTTTCTTCGTGCCGTCGGCCATCAGCACCGGAGTATTGCCGGTGAAGCTGTTGTCCGGGCACTTGCCCGGCCGGAACATGCTCTTGACCCGGCCGAGCATCGCCTGGGCCCGGCCGAGTTTCTTCTCGGCCTGGAACATGCCCTTCATGCCGTCGTACAGATCGCCGCCGAGTTTCCACAACAGCTTGGCGAGGGCTTTGCCCTTGCCCCACCGCACGGCGTATTTGGCGACCATTTTCGCCGCCATGCCGCCGATCGCGGACATCAGCAAGTTGACAGCGGTCTCCGCGCAGGCGCCGAACTCGCCCTTGGTGATGCAGTCCAGGCCGGCGCTGATGCCGAGTTCGTCCATCAGGACCTTGCCGAGCTTCTTGGCGGTCTCCACGAGCCGCGCCTTGATCTCGACGCTCTTCTGCCGGGCCGCGTTGAGGTTGCGCTGGGCGGTCTCCACGGCGGCCTTCTGCGCGGTGGCCGGCTCGTTGTTGTCGTAGCAGGTGCCGCTGCAGGCCTTCTCGGTGCCGGCCCGCATGCCGTCGTCGTGTTTGGTGCAGGCCGGGGTGCGGCACCAGGAGCCGGGCTCCAGCCCGGACGGGTCGCTCAGGGTGATCGGGTTGTTCTGGCTGTAGACGTACGGGTTGAACGTTGCCGGTGCTTCGGCGCGCATGACCGGGTCGACGGAGAGGAAGCGGCCCGTCGACGTGTCGTATTCGCGGGCGCCGAGATGTGTGGTGGCGGTGGCGGCGTCCTTCACACCGTCGACGTAGCCGCGCTCCCCGGGCCAGATGACCGGGGTGAAGCCGGTGCGCTCGGCGCCGAACGGGTAGTAGCGGCGGCGTTTGACGTCGGTGGCGGTGGCGAAGTCGGCGGAGAAAATGGGCGACTCGTGGTTGTCGCCGAGGACGGCGCGCAGACCGCCGCCGGATTGGCGCATCGCCACGGTACGCCCGTCGAACTCGTAGTACCGGGTGGCGCTGACGGCCCCGGTGCTCGTCGTGAGCTGCACCTCGGTGTTGTCCAGGTACAGCGTCTTCACGCCGCCCTCGGTGCGGATCAGCCGTTCACCGTCGGCGTCGTAGACGTACGCGCTGTTCGTGCCGTTGGTGGCCGCCGCCGAGACCCGGCCCTCCTCGTCCCAGGTGAAACTCTGGCCGGGCGCCTTGGTCATGGTGTTGCCGGACTTGTCGTAGGTGTACGCGGTGGTGGTCGCGGCGCCACCGGCCGGTGTGCTGACCAGGCTGGTGAGGGTGTGCGGCTGACCCTTCCCGGTCGAGCTGACAGCGGGATAGGTGTAGGCCCGGGTCGTGTCACCCCACGACGAGTAGACAGTCTCGGTCTTCCGGTTCCCGGCCGTGTCGTAGGTGTAGCCGTGCCAGTAAGGTGCCGGGCCGGCCAGCGCCGACCGGTTCGGTGCCGTGCTGCACGCGACGTTGGTGGCCGGGGTCCACGCCGCGGTCAGCTGCGCGGCGGCGTCGTACGTGTAGCACTGCTTCTCCGCGGTGGTGCCGCTCGCCGAAGGGCTGTCGGTGGCGGAGGTGACGTTGCCGCCCTTGTCGTAGGCGTAGCTGAGGCTGACGTCGTATCCGGTGGCGTTCTCCCGCTGGGCAGTCTGGCCGAGCAGCCGGCGGGTGCCCTCCTCGTAGGCGTACCCGAAGGAGATCCTCTTGCCGTCGCGCCCGAGCCCGTAGATCAGTCCTTCGCCGTAGGAGGACCGGAGCACTCCCCCGACGATGGACTCGGTGGCTGTCGAGGCGAGGGAGGACGGATTGCCGACCAGTGCGTCGTACCCGAAACGCAGTTGTTCGGTGCCGAGGCCCGCCTGCGGAACCGGCGGCAGGTCGGTGGTGGCCACCGACCCGTTCCCGGTGTAGCTGTTCTTCGTCTGGTAGGTGCCCTGGAGTGCCCCCTCGGCGGCCGGGATGACGATCTCGCCGCTCTTCGGCCGGTACGCCTCGTCGTACTCGGTGATCCGCTGGACGTACTGCTGCCCGTTGACGTAGCGGGTGGAGGAGACCGGTTTTCCCTTGGCACCGGCGATCGAGTCGTAGGTGCGCGAGGTCAGCTGGGTCCCGCTCGCGTTCGTCCTGCGGGTCTCGGTCACCCGGCCGAGCAGGTCGTATCCGGTCCAGATGGTCTGCCCGCGGGCGTCGGTGCTGGTGACGACCTGGTCGTTCTCGTTGTAGGTCATCGTGGCGACGCCCTTGTCCGGGTCGTCGGTCCTGATCAGCCGGCCGCGCTTGTCGTAGGCGTAGTCCCAGCTCGCCCCGGATCCGGCGGTGAGCTTGGTGAGCCGGCTGAGGGCGTCGTAGGTGTACTTCGTCTCGTCGGTGGCCCCGGCCGGGCTGTTGCCGGCGTAACGCCACAGCGCGGTGGTGCGGCCCCGCGCGTCGAACCACGTGGTGGTGGGCTGCTGTCCGTCCGGCGGGTCGACGGTGACATAGCTGCCGCCGTAGCTGGTGCTGGTCCGGTACTTCTCCGCGCCGGCCGACATGAACACGTCGAGCGTCGGGCGTTCGGCCTGGTCGTAGGTGATCTGGTGCCAGGCGGACTTCTGCACGTCGGTGAGCGCGACGAGGGTCCCCGCCGGTGCGCCGTCGGCGTAGTACGGGCCGCCGGTACGCACGGCCAGGCCGCGGGAGTCGTATTCGGTGTCGCTGACGATCCGGCCGCCGGCGGCGGTGGCCTCGGGGGACTGGGCCTGCCTCGGCCGGAGCATGCCGTCGAAGATCTCGTACTCGGTCCGGTAGGTGGGCGGTTCCACCTCCGCCGCGACGATCTCCTGGGACCACACGTAGGACGGCTTGCTCTTGGTGACGGAGTAGCCGAACCTCATGCTCGGTGTGTTCGGGTAGGCCGTCTTGGCGCGCGAGGGTGTCCACATCGCGGTGAGCCGGCCCAGCCCGTCGTAGGCGAGCGAGGTGGCCCGGTTGTTGATGTCGAGTTCGCGGACCGGCACGCCCCAGGCCGGGTTCACCTCGCTGGTGGCCTTGTTGCTCAGCGGGTCGGTGGTGGTCACGGTCACGGTCCCGCCGGGATGGGTCTGCCCGGTCACGGCGAGCTGGGTGTACGCCGTCTGTGTGGTGCGGTCCATCGCGTCGGTCGAGGACTTGACCCGGCCGTACGCGTCGTAGGTGGCCTTGGACCGTACGCCGAAACCGGCCTCCCCCAGCTGCTGGACCTCGGTGACCAGGCCTTTGACCGGCGTGTCGCCGTAGGCGCCGCCGTCGAGGAGGCTGCGCGAGTGGGCGACCGGCGTGGCACTCGCCGCGCTGCCGCACGCGGTCCCGAACTGCTTCTCCTCGCTCGCGGTCGCGGTGATCCAGGCGGTGGTGTTGCGGACGTAGGCGTACTGGCTGCACATGTCGTCGGCGGTCGTGCTCGTGTCGCCCTGGTCGTCGATCCGGCTGGTGGTGCCGTAGACCGGGTCGGTGGTCACGGTGACCCGCGTGTGCCGCTCGCCCGCGCCGAACACGGTCGTGTACTCGTCGGTCACACCCGCGCCCATCAGCGTGGCGGTCTTGGTGCCGGAGGTGGCGGTGGGCGCGCTGATCCACGGCTTGTTGATCGTGGTGGAGACCCGGTCGGCACCGTTGAAGACCTCGGTCTCCAGGGCCGTGCCGTTGGCCCGGTCGGCGTCGAGGGTCTCCGTGTTCGTGGAGTCCTTCACCTTGACCGCCGGCACGGTGGAGCCGTTGGCGGCCCGGTTGCCGTCCATGCCGCGCAGATAGGTGGTGCGGGTCAGGGTCTTGGGCGTGCTGGAGTCGCCGCGGCGGACCTCGACCTTGCCGTAACCGCGCCAGTCCGACCAGGTGCGGTGCCGGGGCGGTGTCATCTCGTTGTCGTCGTAACGCCAGGCGGCGTCGCCGAGATAGGCGATCGAGGTGACCGTGTCGACGGCGCCGCCGACCTGGTCCTTCTCGTTGACCTGGGTGACGACGTACTTGTAGAACCAGGTCAGGGTGGGGTTGGCCGCGCCGACCGGTGTCCAGTACGAGGGGTAGCAGCGGGTGGTGTTGGTGGCCGGGGACGACGGCAGGGTGCTGCTGCTGCACAGGCGCCCGGCACCGACGGTGGTGTCGTAGGTGGGGGATATCTCGCCGCCGGTCTCGTTCTTGATCAGGGTGAGCCGGGGTTTCCACATCACCGGGCCGTCGATCAGGCCGGTGACCCGGTTGCGGAACGACTCGTAGGCGAAGGTCACCGCCGGCATCGCCGTGGTGGCGCCGTACCTGCCGGTGTGGGTGATGCCTTTGAGCTGGAGCCCGCCGGACGAGCCGTCGGCCGGGTCGTAGAAGTCCTGCGCGAAGTCCCACTGTTCGACCGGGGTGTGCTGGTTCGCCACGGTGAGGATGTTGGTGACCACCGAGGTCAGCCGCCGGCGGGAGAAGAAGGTGGGCGAGCCGTTGGTGCCGCAGGAGGTGGCCGAGGTACAGATCTGGTCGAACGGAACGTCCGGCCAGCGGGCCGCGTTGGCCGCGGTGAGCTTGGCGGGCGCGCAGTCGAAGACATCGGGTACCGGGGTGCAGCGCTCCGCCGTGGTGAACTGGACCAGGGCCGGCGCCTTCGCGGCCTCGGTGGTGGTGCGGGTGCCGTAGGAGATCTCCGCGAGGTGACCCCCGGCGGTGTAGGCGACCGGCTTGGCCTCGCCGGACATCGCCGCCTGCTGCTGGTAGCGGTTGGTCTCCCGGGTGTACTTGTAGGTCATCGTGTTGCCGTTCACGTCGATCACGTGGTCGACGTACCAGCGCCACGCCTGGTCGCAGAACGAGTCCTTGAACGCCGCCGCCCGGCAGGGCTCACCCGCCTGGTTGCCGGCCACCGGCACCGTCCAGGTGGCGTTCGAGTCGGACCGCTTGCCGAAGAAGTACTGGGTGCCGTCGGAGGTGGTCAGCTTCCAGTGCTCGCCGTCGTTGTCCGGGCTGCCGGCCGCACCGGTGACCCGCTCGATCCGTGACCCGTCGTCATTGACCAGCCGGTACTTGCCGGTCGCCGCGTCCCTGATGACCTCGCCGGAGTGGCCGGCCAGCGCCAGCTGCACGTCATCGGTCTTGTAACACAGGTCGCCGGTCTTGACGCTGTTGTTGCCGCCCGCCTGGTCCTCCTGGCAGGACACGTAGTTGCGCTCGATGTAGCCGGTCGTCAGGTCGAACCCTTCACCGAGCCAGGACGGCTGGGCGTTGGTGGAGGCGGTCCGGCCGTCCACCGAGCCGGAGTCGTAGGAGATGCTCAGCTGCGGTGCCGGTCCGTTGATCCCGGGCGGCACGCGCAGCGGGTATGACCAGGAGAACGACCCGGACTGTGAGCCGGCGCTCCAGGTCGACGACGGTGCCAGCGGGGTCGCCGTGTAGGAACCGGCGGATCCGGAGGCGCCGGCGACCATGGCCAGCACGGTGGGTGACTTCCGCAGCGTCACCGCGGCGTGGGCCACCCGGGCGCCGTCGGCCTGCGAGCCGGGCAGCACGGTGGATTGCCGGCAGGCGGCAACGCCGGGGGTGGTGAGCGCGCAGGCGGGCAGCGACACCAGGTGCAGGCGGGTGGCCCATCCGCCGCCGACGGCCGAGGCGAACGACGAGCCGTCCACCGCTACGCGCACTTCGTCCCGGTCGGTGCCCGCGCCGGCCCGATCCAGTTGCAGGAGCAGGCCGGTGAGACCCAGGCGGTCAGCTGACGCTTGCGGCAAAACCTTTGTGCGTACGCCTAAAAGCCCTTGATCTGCGTCGTGAGCCGCCGCCGGGCGTGTCAGCCGGACCGGCAGCGAGCCCGCCCCCTGTTCCTTGCCCGCCGGAAGGTTCACGGTGGCCTCGCCCGGCGCGGGCCAGGCCACCGGCCGGACGACGGTGGGCTGCACCTGCGGCTGCAGAGGGCCGCGCACCCGGCCGGCCACCGGGCGCACATCGAGGGGCGTCTCCTTCGGCGCCCGCGCCGGGCCGTTCGGCTTCGGGCCCGCCTGGGCCGGTTCCTGTACGGCGAGCAGCGTGCCTGTCATCACGACGGCGAGCCCGAAGGAGATCCGCCGCACTGTCGAGTTCCGCATCGGGGCTCCTCTGGCCTACGGGGTGACGACCGGCGGGTAACGCCACTGCTCGCGCTGGGTGGCGTCGAAGAGCCCGGCAGCGGTCACCGCCTCGTCGATCGCGCCGTGGAAGTAGCCGGCGACGCCCCAGTTCTTCGCCTCACCGGCGATCCGCACGTAGGACGTGGTCGCCCGGGACGGGTGGTAGGCGCCGCCGAAGGTGGCCGAGTCGTCGATCTCCGACGGGTCGGTCTCGGTGACGGTGTACAGGTGCAGCTCGATGTCGCCGCTCTCCAGGTTCTCCAGGGTCGCCGTGCCCTGAACCCAAACACCTGCCTCGACGATGCGGCGGCTCGGCACGGCGACAGCGACCGTCCCGTCCGGTTTGTAGAGGGTCGCGGTGAGCCTCGGCGCGACCGGACCGGCCGTACCGGTGGCGTCCTTCGGCCCGGCGATCGACTGGACGGCCAGGCTGAACGAGGCGTTGCCGGTGTCGGCGTCCTGCGCGATCAGTACCCGCTTACCGGTGACGGTGGTGGGCCGCGCCCAGATGCTGACGGTGAAGTTCTCCCCGTTGACCGGCCCGGCCTGACCGATCCCGAAGCCGGAGGCGTCAGTGCCGTTGAAGACCATCGCCGAGCCGCCGGCCATCGGATATCCCGGCGAGTTCCAGGAGACGCCGCCGTTGGTGAACAAGCCGTTGGCCGCGCTCTTCTGGTTCGCGCTGGTGGTGCCGGTGCCCTCGTCGAAACGCCACCAGTCCCGCGCCTGTCCCCCGGCCACCATGATCGGGTTCTCGCCGCCGCCCCACACCGCCGGTGAGCCGCGGTTGCCCGCCGCGTCGTACGCCCACACCCGCAGCAGGAACGGCCCGGCGGCCCGCAACCGGACAGTGGCCTTGCCGTCGAAGACCGGCACCGGCCCCTCGGTCGGGACGTCGTTGCCGATCGCCCACCGGTACTGGGTGACGTCGGTGCCGCCGCCGGTGAAGTGGAACCGCACGTCCTGACCGACCTGGAAGGTGCCGCCGTCGTACCAGATCAGCGGCGGCGCGGGCGCCGTGTTGTCGACGGTGAAGTTGCACCAGCTGGTCCACCCGCCGGTCAGCGGCGGTGTCTGATTGTCGATGGTCCGGGCGATCCAGGTCCACGAGCCGGTGGCCAGGTTCGGCATCTGCTGGCGGAACGTGCTGCCGGACGCGCCGGGGCCGACGGTCCACCGGTGGGTGTAGGACGAGGCGCCGCCCTTCCAGATCTGGAACTCCACCCTCAGCTGGTTGGCGGTGTTGTCCGGGTCGGTCGCCTTCACTTGCATGATCGGCATGTCCAGGGCGGGCACCGCACCGCCGCACTTCACCGGCGGCGAGGTCATCTGCGGCGCCGACGGCACGTTCGGAACGGTGTTGTAGACGACCTCGAGGGTGGCCTCCCTCTGGGTGAACCGCCGCCACCCGTTGCTGGTCGTCTCGTCGGCCGCCCGCATCATCAGCGTCGTGGTCGCCCAGTTCGACAGCACCGACTTGATGACCTGGTTCGTCACGTTGAAATCGATCATCGAGCCGCCCGGGCTGCATCCGGGCCGGCCGGCCGTCGCCAGGTTGCGCTCGGTGTAGGGCAGCCCGCTGGTGGACGGCTGGTTGTTCCAGGTGGTGTTGCTGCTGATGCCGTTGCTCAGCCACACCTGCATCCGGTTGGTGGTACAGGTGTAGGCCCACACCTGCTTCGCCCGGAACGTCGACGAGACGATGGTGCGCCCGGGAACCCGCAGACGGGAGGTGTCGTAGGCGAAGTACAGCCGTTTGAGGTGCGTGCCGTCGGCCGCGGTGCTGACGTAGCCCATGCCCTCGTCGGCGTTGTTGTCGCCTCTGCCCCAGTCGTAGCCCGGCGAGCTGGGGAAGGAACGGTTCACCATCGTCCAGTGCGGCCGGCCGGCGTTGAACTGGGGGTCGATGAAGACCGGGAACACGGTGGCCGGGTCGGTGAGAAGGGACCGGTCCGGGCGTACGGTGACCGCCGCCCTGTCGACCGCAACGCCCATCACCGCGGTCCGGTTGCCCTCGACCGGGCCGATCGCCGACGCGTGCCCGGCGCCCACCGCGGCCGCCGAGCCGGAGCGTGAGTCCCACATCGTCGGCGCCGCCCCGGACAGCAGGCGCAGCCCGGTTCGGTCCCGAACCTCGACGCCGCCTTCGCGGGTGCGGCCGGCGGCCAGGCCGGCACCGGACAGGCCGAACCGCAGCGCTGCCAGGGCCGGGTTCGCGGCGGCGGTCCGGCTCTTGACCACGACGACCTCGCTGAACCCGGCGGTGTTCGCGGTGATCACCAGGTCTACGCCGGGCAGCACCTCACGGTAGGTCGCGGCCGGGCCGGCCAGGTCCGGCGCCGGCAGCGTCATCGGCGCGCCCAGGCCGAGGTGGGCGTTGCCGTCACTGACCCGGGCGAGGGGTCCCCGGCCGCCTGGGGAGAACGCCATGTCGACCAGGGCGGCGCGTGGGCCGATTGTTCCGTCCGCGCGGCGTACCAGGGTGGCGTCTGCTGCGGTCCAGCCGGCGCCCTGACGGATCCGCACCGGTGAGGAGGCCATGACGACGGCGGTGGTGCCGTCGGGGTTGGCGTAGGTGGTGTCGTACTCGGTCCGCGATTTCTGCACCTCGGCCCGCTGCCCGGAGCGGCGTGCGGTGTCGTACGGGGTTTCGGCCCGTGGCGCGGGTGCGGCGGGCGGTGCGGCCGCGGCGGGTTCGGCGGCTGTTGGCACGCCGATCGACGCGATGATCATCAGCAAACTCAGGGCCGGCTTCATCGGCACGAGACACACTCCAGCTGAACGTCGTTGCGTATCGGCCGGGGGGAGCGCGACGTGGATGACCATCGATCTGGGTGAATCGGATGATGGTGCGCCACCACGACGCTTGTCAATGCCCAGATCCGGTAGCCGACGACGGCCCACTTCCACGCGTCCGTGCGTGTTGCCGAGAAGTGCGGTTTCCTCCAGGTCCGCGACTTCATGTCCGAGACCGACAGGCAACCCGACGGAAGCCCGGTCACCATGCGGCTCTACGTCCACGACGTGTGACCCCCAGCCGCCGGCCAACCGCCCACCGCCTTCCGCCGGCTCTTGTGGCCAGCTGGCCGTGAGAGGGGTCCGGCGGGCCGTCAGGCCCCGCTGAGTGCCAGCCGACACGAGCAGCTGGGCGTGAGAGGGGTCCGGCGGGCCGTCAGGCCCCGCTGAGTGCCAGCTGGGCGTGAGAGGGGTCCGGCGGGCCGTCAGGCACCGCTGAGTGCCAGCCGAGGTGAGCGGCTGGGCGTGAGAGGGGTCCGGCGGGCGGCCGGGGCCCGCTGAGAGCCAGCTGGGTGTGAGCGGGGGTGCGGGTGCGGGAGGGGCGAGTTGCGGGAAATCCTCAGACGGCGGCGTGGCGCGACGATGGGCAATCAGGATGAGCCTCCACCCGCTCGCAGCGAGAAGGAGTGGCCGCAGGTGTCGCGACCTTTCACCCTCGGTGTCCTGACGCCCTTCATCGGTGGCTGGTATTTCGGCGGGCTGCTCAGTGGCATCACCCGGGTAACCAACCGCAACGATGCCGCCATGGTCGCCGTGCACACCCTCGACGCCGGCACCGAGCAGGGTGAGGTGACCGATCCCCCGTCCACGGGGAACCACATCGCCACGGATCACGCCGACGGTTTCATCGTCATCATCAACGCGGCGCGGGCCGACTATCTCGCCCAACTGCGGGACTCCGGCACGCCGGTGGTGACGCTCAGCCACGACTATCCGGGCCTCGGCTGCCCGCTGGTGCTGCCGGACAACACCACGGGCATCCAGGAGGCGGTCGCACACCTGATCGAACACGGTCACCGGCGGATCGCGTTCGTCGGATACCTCGGCGCCGACGACGTGCGGCTGCGGCACCACGGATATTCTCAGGCGCTGCTGGATCACGGCATCACCCCCGACCCCGGCCTGGTCTTCCGGGCGCCGGACAACATGAGCGAGGGCGGTGAGGAGGCGGCCCGTTCGATGATCGCGGCCGGCCTGCCCTCCACCGCGGTGATCACCGGCACCGACGCGAACGCGATCGGGATGATGCGGGTGCTCACCGCCGCCGGCTACCGGATACCGGCCGATCAGGCGATCATCGGCTTCGACGACATCCAGGCAGCGTCGTACTGCAATCCACGGCTGTCCAGCGTCAAACAGCCGGTCGAGGAGCTTGGCGCGACCGCCGCGGAAATGCTGTTGCACCAGCTGCGGACGGGGCGGGCCGCCGCCGGGCAGCGCCAGTACGTCGATACGAAGCTGGTGGTCCGGGAGTCCTGCGGCTGTGTCGGCGGCGCTCCGGAGACCCAGCTCCCGCCCGATCTGGCCACCATGCTGACCGGGCCGATGAGCCCGGACGCCCGGCACGACCTGGTCCGGGACCTGAGTGGCACCCGGCCGGAAGAACTGCTCGGGATCGCACACCAGGTGCGCGAGACCGCCCGTAACGCGCTGGGCAGCCTGGGCTTCGACGCACCAGCCCGGCAGCACGCGGTGACCAACGTGGGCGAGCTGATCCTGTCCCTCATGGAGGCGCAGGGCCGGGCCCAGTACGCCGACTCGGATTTCCTCCAGCAGTCGGCCGGCATGCAGTACGAGGTCAGCTTCGGCCTGCTGCGCAGCTACGAGGAGGATCCGCGGGGATTGGGCTGGTTACGCCGTACCCCTGTCTGGGCTGGATGTCTTGCCCTGTGGCGCCACCCTGGAGAGCCATCCGGACCCGGGCGGTCGCTCGAGGTGGTGGGCACGTTCTGCCAGGACGACGACGCGATGGTGGACCACCGTGAACCGCTCGCCGGGCTGGTCGGCTCGACAGTGCCGGTCGCCGCCTTCCCACCGCCCGAGCTGCTCGACCTCGCCCGCAGGCACCCGCAACGGGCATTATTCGTGGCGCCGGTGAAGGTCGATGACAACGACTGGGGGCTGCTGGCCGTCATCGACGGCATCGGGAGCAGGGTGAGCAGCGGGCGCGAACCGCTGAATCAGTGGGCGGCGCTGCTCACCGTCGCCCTTCAGCATCAGGCCGTGCTCGGCGCCCTGCGCATCCAGGAGGAGCGGTTCCGCATCGCCGCCCTCTACGATCACCTGACCGGGCTGCCCAACCGTGCTCTGTTCGTGCAGCGCCTCGGCGAGGCCGTCCAGCGATGCGGCGGCCCGAGTGGCAGCCGATTCGGGGTGCTCTTCCTGGACCTCGACGGCTTCAAGCTGGTCAACGACAGCCTCGGCCACGACGCGGGCGACCGGCTGCTGGTCCAGGTGGCCGGGCGGATCTCCGAGCAGTTGCGGGTGTGCGACACCGCGGCCCGCTTCGGCGGCGACGAGTTCCTGCTCCTCGTCGAGGACGTCGACGAGCCGGGCACGCTGGAGGAGATCGCCGACCGGCTGCAAACCGTGCTGTCCCAGCCGTACCACCTGGAGGGACACGACGAGACCGTGGTGGTAGGCGCCAGCATCGGCATCACCGTCGGCACCTCCCGCTACCGGAACCCGGAGGACGTCCTGCGGGACGCTGACATCGCCATGTACACCGCGAAGTCCCGCCGCAAGGGCTCGTACGCGATCTTCGACGAGGCGATGCACACCCGCGTCGTCGACCGCCTGCGCATCGAGACCGACCTGCGCGCCGCGCTGGAGAAGCGTGAGTTCGAGCTGTACTACCAGCCGATCGTGGAGCTGCGTACCGGCCGGGTCCAGTCGTTCGAGGCGCTGCTGCGCTGGCGGCATCCGGGCCGGGGGGTACTGGCTCCGGACCGGTTCCTTCCGGTCGCCGAGGAGGCGGACCTCATGCAGCCGATCGGACAGTGGGTCCTGGAGGAGTCCTGCCGGCAGCTGGCCACCTGGCAGCGGGAGGCCGATCGCCCGGAACCCGCCCATCTCGCGATCAACCTGTCGGACCGCGAATTCTGGGGCCCCGGCCTCATCGACAACATCGCGGCCTGCCTGGCGGTGCACGACCTTCCGCACGGCAGCCTCGCGGTCGAGATCACCGAGGGTGTCCTGCTGCGCGACGCCGGCGAGGCGCGCCGGATCCTGGACCGGCTGCACGCGCTCGGGTGTGAACTGCACATCGACGACTTCGGCACCGGCTTCTCGTCGCTGGAGGCCCTGCTCAAGCTGCCCATCGACGCCCTGAAGATCGACCGGTCGTTCGTCGCCGGCCTGGGCCACGACCCCAAGAGCGAGGAATTGGTGAAGACCATCCTGCGGATGGGCCGCAACCTCGACCTGGACCTGATCGCCGAGGGCATCGAGACCGAGGAGCAGCGCCGAATGCTGTTCGACCTCGGTTGCACCTACGGTCAGGGGTACCTGTTCGCCAGGCCGGCGACGCCAGAGGTCGCCATCACCATGATCACGAGCACCGCCGCCGTCTGAAGCCTCACGTCACTGGCGCCTCACCTCACTGACGCCTCACCTCACTGTTGTGACGGCGGCGCGGCGGCGACCATGCCGACGAGCCGGGCGCGCAGATCGGCGGCGTTCATCGGCCGGGCGAAGTGGAAGCCCTGGGCTCGCTCGTAACCCAGCTGGGTCACGCGGGCCGCCTGCTCAGCGGTTTCGACCCCCTCGGCTACCGCCTCCAGGCCGAACGCCCGGGCCATCTGGGCCACCGCGTCGGCGATCGCGTCCGAGCCGCCGTCCGGCATGAAGGAGCGGTCCAGCTTGATCTGGTGCACCGGGCACGTCGCGAGCAGGGTGAGCGTGGACGCTCCGGTGCCGAAGTCGTCAAGCGACAGCCGTACGCCCAGATCTCGCAGCTCACGCAGGTTGTCGCTGGTCACTCCCCCGCCGACAGCGACCGATTCGGTGATCTCCACGGTCAGCCGGCGGGCCGGTAGCCCGCTGTCGCGCAGCGCTGCCGCGACCACGGCCGGGAAGCCGGCCTCGCGCAACTGCCGGGCCGACACGTTCACCGACACCGTCAACTCGCCGGGCCAGGTCGCCGCCTCGCGCGTCGCGGCCCGCAGCACCCAGGCGCCGAGCTCGATGATCAGGCCGGTCTGCTCGGCGGTGTCGATGAAGGCGCCCGGCCCGAGCAGGCCCTCGATCGGGTGCTGCCAGCGGACCAGTGCCTCGGCACCGGTGATCCGGCCCTCCGGCAGCGTCACCACCGGCTGGAAGAACGTCACCAACTGGTCCTCGAGGATCGCCGTACGCAGGGCGGCGGCCTGCCGGCTGCGCTCGGCACCCCGGGCCTCCATTCCCGGGCGGTACCGTTCGTAGCCGCCCTCGCCGCGCTCCTTCGCCTCGTACATCGCGATGTCCGCCTGCCGGAGCAGGTCACCGGCGTCGTCCCCGCCGCGGCCGTCGACAACCCCGAAGCTGGCCCGCACGATCATCGGCTCGCCGTCGATCACGGCCGGCTCGAGCAGGGCCGCCGCGATCCGGGTCAGTACCTGGTCCACGTCCGTGCCGGCCGAACCGTCGAAGAGGATGGCGAACTCGTCACCGCCGAGCCGGGCGACCGTGTCGGCGGCCCGTACGCCGGCCCGCATCCGCTCGGCGACGTGCACCAGCAGCGCGTCGCCGGTGGCGTGCCCGAGGGTGTCGTTGACGATCTTGAAGTCGTCCAGGTCGACCAGCACGATGCTGACCTGCTGGTCCCGGCCCGCCCCGTTCACCGCCGCCGCGACCCGCTTGCCGAAGAGCGCCCGGTTGGCCAGGCCGGTGAGCATGTCGTGGCTGGCCTCGTAACTGAGCCGGTCCTGCACCTCACGCGTCTCGGTGATGTCCCGGGCGTTGCTGACGATGCCGTCCACGCTCGGCTCGCCGGTCAGGTTCGCGCTGATCACTTCCAGCCAGCGATACGTACCGTCGGCGTGCCGCAGCCGCATCTGATACGTCGCCGTGTTGCCGGGTGCGCCGGCCACCGCCGCCATCCGCTCGGTCACCGCCGCCAGGTCGTTCGGGTGCACCCGCAGCGCCAGGCCGGTGCCGATCATGTCGTCCGGGTGCGAGCCGAGGATGCCGTGCGCAGCCGGGCTGACGTAGGTCAGCGCCCCGCCGGGACCCGCGATGGTGACCATGTCGGTCGAGTTCTGGACCAGCAGCCGGAACCGCTGCTCCTGCACGCCGATCCGGGCCAGCAGGGCGTCGTTCTGCCGGAACGCGATCAACTGGCGGATCACCACGAGCGCGGTCAGCGTCACCGCGACACCGTCGATCAGGATGCCGTTCCCGGTACCCCGGATGTTGTGGTAGGCCACCAGGCCGTCGACCGCCGCGATCGCCACGTACGGCATCAGGCTGTAACCGCGCGGCGCGCGCCGCAGCCGGTCGCCGGCCGCGGTGTCCACCACCTGCACCCGGGCGCCGACCGCCGCCGCGTACGCGGCCAGCGGAAGCACCACCACCAGCAGGTTGCCGCCGGGCTGCCACGGGTGCAGGAAGGCGATCGCCGAGCCCAGCCCACCGATCAGCGCCGACGTGCCGATCCAGTAGAGCCCGTGCCGGGCGAACGAGTCGACCCCGGCGAGCACCACCCTGGCGGCCAGATAGACCCCGTTGAGACCGGCCCCCATGATCACGATCGCGGAGAGCACCCCGGCCACGGTGACCGTGCCATCGGCGAACTGGGCGGACGCGACGAAGTGCCAGAGCAGCAGACCGGCCGCGCACGACAGAGTGCCGAGGTCCAGCCGGACCGCCAGCCTGCGGGCCCGGCCCCGGGCACTGAACGGCAGCCCGAGAAGCGGCCACGTGAGAACCAGGCCGCCGACGGCGTGCAGCACCACGGAGAACGGCAGCAGCCAGCCGCCCGCGCCGAGCTCGGACAGGACGCGCAGTCCCGCGACGCCGACGAACATCAAGATGCCGACCTCGGCGGTACGCCAGTAGCGGCGCACCACAGGCGCGGACGCGGGGTCCGCCCGCACCCGGCGGCACAGCAGCAGGGTGGGAACGATGACCGCGATCAGGAGCAGCCAGTTCACCCAGGCGGGCCACAGCGGGCCGGTGCGCTCCTGCACCAGGAACGCTGCGACATCGATGACCGTCAGGGCCGTTACGGCCTGGAACGCCCGGTCGGCGAAGAGCGGCAGACGGCCGGGCGTGTAGGGCACGCCCTACCATCGACGCCGCCGCACCGTACTTGAGATGCCGTTCGGGAGCACCGCCCTGTTCAAGCGATCTTGGACATCTGAACCGGCCATGACCGGTCTATTTGTCCAAGATCTATCTATGAACCGCGATCCCGGGCCGCTCTCGACGCCCACCTGACCGAACTCCGCGACCTGATCACCCACCACGGCTGACCCAGGTCCGGCTGGCTGTGGGTGCTGTGCCCGGCGCCGCGAGTCAGCACCCACAGCCAGCCACCGTGATCCAGCGCTCAGCCGAGGGCTCGCGGGCGCGCCGTCTGAGCGGCGAAGGTGCCGGTGATCCAGGCCGGATCGGTGATCGCGGTACCCACCACCACCGCCGCCGCACCAGCCTCCAGAGCGGCACGGACGTGGCCGGGCAGGTGGTAGCGGCCCTCAGCCACGATCACCGCCGACGGCAACGCAGCCGCCAGAGCGGCGACAAGCGACAGGTCAGGCCCGTCGGCCTGAGCGCTGTAAGGCGTGTACCCGGACAGGGTCGTGGCGATCAGATCAGCGCCCGCCTCGGCGGCCGCAACGCCCTCGACCAGGGTCGAGACGTCGGCCATCACCAGGCCGCCGGCCGCGTGGACAGCTTCGACCGTACGGTGAAACGGTGCACTGTCCGGGCGCCGCCGCATGGTCCCGTCGGTGGCCACGACGGCCGCGCCCGCCTCCAGCACCTCCAGTGCGTCGCCGACGGTGGGTGTGATGAACACGCCCGACGCGCCACGCTTGGTCAATCCGATGACCGGCACGGTCACGGCCGCGGCGACCGCCCGGACGTCGGGGACGCCGCCCACGCCACCGCACCTCACCGCGGTCGCGCCGCCGAGGACCGCGGCCCGGGCCATCCGGGCGATGGTGGGTGAGTCCCGCAGCGGGTGGTCCGGGCCCGCCTGGCAGGACACGATCAGGCCGCCGCGGATCGCCGCGACGAACTCGCCGATGGTCATACCCACGTCTCGTTCCTCATCTCCCTGGCCAGTTGAGCGGCTCCCAGCAGCGGCGCGTCCGCGCCGGTCCGAGGCACCAGTACCGGCACCGAGCGCAGCGGCGGCAGTGCCTCGGCGTGGAAGGCCTCGCGGACCGCCGCGTCGAATCCGGTGATCCCGTGCACCACTCCCCCGCCGAGGGTCACCGCGTCGACGTCGACTGCCGCGACCAGCCCGGCGAGTGTTCGCCCGAGCAGGTTCGCCGCGGACCGGATCACGGTGGTGGCGTCCTCCTCGCCGGCGCGCATCCGTGCGGCGACCTCGGTCAGCGGCAGCACCGGGGCCGAGGTCATCCGGGCGTACGCGGCGGCGATCGCCGGGCCCGCGGCGACCGCTTCCAGGTGGTCGTACCGGCCGCATCCGCAGGGCAGCGCCCCCATGGCCGGGACCAGCAGATGGGCGATCTCGCCGGCCACCGCGTGCGGGCCCGGCAGCGGGCGGCCGTAGCGCAGCAGTGCTCCGCCGACGCCGGTGCCGACGGAGACGTGCAGCACGCTCGGGCAGCTGTGCAGCGCGGGGTCGCGGATGGCGCCGAGGGCGGCGGCCCGCACGTCGTTGGCGACGGCGACCGGCAGGCCGACCCGGTCGGCGAGCCGGCTGCGGATCGGGGTTCCGGCCCAGCCGGGCAGGATGTCGGTCGCCGAGCGCACCACCCCGGCGGCGCTGTCGATCACCCCCGGTGCGCCGACGCCGACGGCCCGCACGCGGCGGCCGAACTGTTCGGCGCGAGAGCGCAGCGTGGTGATGAGCTCGGCGGCGACGCTCAGGATGGCGGGTGCGCCGCCGGGAGTGTCGACCTGGAGCCGTTCCCGGATGACGTCGGTGTCGTCGACGAGGGCGGCGGCGATCTTCGTACCGCCGATGTCGACGGCGATCACCTCACCGACCTCGCTCACACCAGCCCCGCGGCGATCAGCGTCCGGCGCACGTGGTCGATCTCCGGCTCGTTCAGCGGGATCTGCGGCGGCGCGGTGACCGCGTGGTCGATGATCCCGCGCAGCTGGAGCGCGGCCTTGAAGGCACCGAGCGCTGACGAGCCGCGACCCATCCGGGCGGGCGGGGCCGCGCGGACGATGCGCATCAGGCGCAGCAGCCGCTCCTGCTCGCGGACGGCCAGGTCCCAGGCGCCGGCGCGGGCGTGGCGGTAAAGGGTGGCGTAGCCGTGCGGGTCGACGTTGCCGAGGCCGGGTACCACGCCGTCGGCGCCCATCCGCAGGGCGCTGTCGACGGTCAGTTCCGAGCCGGTCAGCACGCTGAAGGTGGTCAGCCCGGCGTCGTTGCGGGCCACGAGCAGGTCGCGCAGGCTCCCGTCGTCGCCGGTGGAGTCCTTCAGGCCGGCCAGGACACCGTCGGCGGCCAGGCGCAGCAGCATGTCGTGGTCGAGGTTGCTGTGTACGGAGACGGGCAGGTCGTAGGCGTACAGGGGTGCCTCGCACTGCTCGGCGATGCTGCGCAGGTGCACCTCGATCTCGGCGGGGTGGGTGCGGGTGTAGAACGGCGCGGTGGCGACGATCCCGGCGCAGCCGGCCCGCACGGCCCGGCGGGCGTGGTCGAGGACCCTCATGGTGGTCATGTCGATCACGCCGATCAGCACCGGCACCTGCCCGGCGACGTGCCGCAGAACGGTGTCGACGACCACGGCCCGGTGGCTGTCGGGCAGGAAGGCGACCTCGCTGGACGAGCCGAGGATGAACAGTCCGTCGACACCGCCGGCGATCTGGAAGTCGACGAGCCGCCGCAGTGAGTCGACGTCGACCTCGAAGTCCGGGGTCAGCGGGGTGCACACCGGGGGGACGACGCCGGTCAGGGCCGGTGCGGCGCCGCCGGGGAACGCGGTGGCGGTGGTGGTGGCCGTGATGGCGGTCATGCGTGCTCCTGAACGGGCAGATCAGAGGGGTCGGTGATGGGGTGGAAACAGCGGTACCGGTCGGCCGGGTCGGCGTCGTCGGTGGCGTACGGCGGCATCTCGGTCGCGCAGACGTCGGTGGCGCGCCAGCACCGGGTGCGGAACGGGCAGCCCGACGGCGGGTTGACCGCCGACGGGACGGGCCCGGTCAGCGGGATCGGGCGCATCGGGGTGAGCAGGCCGGGCGCGGCCGAGAACAGGGCTTGGGTGTACGGGTGGCGCCCGTTCTCGATGCGGGCGGCGGGTAGTTCCTCGACGACCCGGCCGAGGTACATCGTGACGATCCGGTCGGAGACCCGCCGGACGGTCTGCAGGTCGTGGGAGACGAACACCATGGCCAGACCGAGCCGGGTACGCAGATCCAGCAGCAGGTTGAGGATCTGCGCCCGTACCGACACGTCAAGTGCCGAGGTGGGTTCGTCGGCGACGAGCAGGGCCGGTTCCAGTGCCAGGGCCCGGGCGATGGCGACCCGCTGCCGCTGGCCGCCGGACATCTGCCCGGGCAGGGCGTCGCGGGCCGAGGCGGGCAGCCCGACCAGGTCCATCAGCTCGGTCACCCGGTCACGGCGGTCCGCGGCGGCACGCCACCGCTGCACGTCCAGCGGGTCGGCGATGATCCGCTCCACGGTGAGGCGGCGGTTCAGCGACGTGGCCGGGTCCTGGAACACCATGCCCACCAGCCGCCCGATGTGCTGCCGGCGCCGGGTCGTGCTCAGCGCCCAGATGTCCTCGCCGCCGATGCTGACCGTGCCGTGGGTCGGGCGCTGCAGGCCGACGAGCACCTTGACCAGCGTGGACTTGCCGCAGCCGGATTCGCCGACCACGCCGAGCGTCTCGCCCGGCGCGATCGTCAGGTCGGCCCGGTTCAGGGCGTGCACCCGGGCCCGGTTGAAGGCGGAGCCACCCGGCGCGCGGAAGTCGACGCTGACCTCGCTGAGGTGTGCCAGTGGCTCTCGGCGTTGTTCAGTCATTGACGGTCACCTTCTCGGCCTCGACCTGGGCGGGGTGATGACAGGCGGCCGGATGCCCGTTGACCTCGGCCAGCGGCGGCCGCTCCCGTACGCAGACCTGGGTGGCCATCGGGCAGCGGTCGGCGAACCGGCAGCCGGCCGGGAAGTCGGCCGGTGACGGCACGGTGCCGCGGATCTGGACCAGCCGGGGTGCCTGCGCCTCGAGCGAGAGCACCGAGCCGAGCAGCCCGCGGGTGTAGTGGTGGGTGGGCGCGGCGAGCACCTCGGCGGTGCGGCCCTCCTCGACGATGCGGCCGCCGTACATCACGGCGATCCGGTCGCAGACGTCGCTGACCAGTGCCAGGTCGTGCGAGACCAGGATCAGCGCGAAGCCGAGCTCGGCGCGCAGCCGCAGCAGCAGCTGGATGACCTGCGCCTGCACCGTGACGTCCAGTGCGGTGGTCGGCTCGTCGGCGACAACCAGTTGCGGGTCGCGGGCCAGCGCCATCGCGATCACCACCCGCTGCCGCTGGCCGCCGGACAGCTCGTGCGGGTACGACGACAGGGTGCGGCGCGGGTCGAGCCCGACCAGCGTCATCAGGTCCTCGGCGGTACGGGTACCGCCACGCCGGATGACCTGTTTGAGCTGTGCCCGTACGGTCATCGACGGGTTGAGCGCGGACAGCGCGTCCTGATAGATCATTGCGATGCGCCGCCCCATCACCTGCCGCCGTGCCGCCCCGCCCAGCGTGAGCAGGTCGGTGCCGGCGAACTCGATGGTTCCGCCGGTGCGCGAGCCACGCGGCTGCAGCCCCATCACGGTCAGCGCGGTCAGCGACTTGCCGCACCCGGACTCACCGATCAGCCCCAGCACCTCACCGGGACGCACGTCGAAGCTGATCCCGTCGACGATGTCCACGCCCTGGTGGCTGCCGGCGAAGCCGATCCGAAGGTCGCGGACCGACAGGATGGGCCGCTGGGCGACCGGCGGGCGGGCGGTGGCGGCCAGCCTGGCAGCGGCCTTCGCCAGGCCGGGCAGCTCGACGGCCGACTCGCGCTCGGCGTCCGGCAGCTCCGTCGCCGCGGGCCCGGCTCCGGCGCGGCGCCGGCCGGCGGGTGCCGCCCAGGCGTCCGAGATGCCCTCGGCCAGGATGTTGAGGCACAGCACGGTGATCAGGATCAGCAGGCCGGGGAAGAACGTGGCCCACCAGCCGCGGCTGGCGAGCAGCTGCTGACCGTAGGCGATGACGCTGCCCCAGGACGACGGGCCGGCCTCGGGCTGCAGCCCTCCGCCGATGAACGACAGGGACGCCTCGAAGACGATCGCGTTGGCCACCATGACTGTCGCGTACACCAGGATCGGCGCCGCGCAGTTGCGGGCGACGTGGCGGACCAGGATGTGCCGCCGGCCGGCGCCGATCACCCGTTCCGCGGCGACGTAGTCCTCCTGGTACTGGGCGGCGACGTTGGCCCGCACCAGCCGGGCGATCTGCGGGATCAGGACGAACCCGATCGCGCCGACCAGCACCGTGACGCTGTCGCCGCCGTAGGCGACGACCAGGATCGCGGCGAGCACGATGGTCGGGAACGCCATCACCACGTCGAGCAGCCGCATGACCGTCTCGTCGACAAGCTTGCGGCTGGTCGCCGCCAGCGCGCCGAGCAGCGCACCCAACACCAGCGCGAGGCCGGCGGACCCGAAACCGACAACGAGCGAGCGGGGGGTGCCGGCGACGAGCCGGGAGTAGACGTCGCGGCCGAGCCGGTCGACGCCGAACCAGTGGTCGCCGTTCGGGCCGGTCGACGGTGCGGCCAGGGCCACCTGCGTCGGGTCGTGGCGGATCAGCCAGGGTGCGGCGATGCCGACAGCGACGACGAGGAGCAGGAAGCCGAGGCAGATCTTCGCCGTCAGCGGCAGGCGCCGGTATCCGGCGGCCACCGCGGTGGCGTATCGGGTGATCATCAGTGGGCTCCTCGGAGGCGGGGGTTGGCCGCCAGGTACAGCAGGTCGACGACGAGGTTCACCACGACGAAGCCGAGCGCGATGGTGATCACCACGCCGCGGGCCAGGCCGATGTCGTTCTGCTGGACCGCGCTCATGATCTGGGTGCCCATGCCGGGCAGCGTGAAGATCGTCTCGATGATCACCGCGCCGCCGATCAGGTAGCCGACCTGCAGACCGAGCACGGTCAGCGGGGTCAGCAGGGCGTTGCGCAGCACGTTGCGGCCGACCACGACGATCGGCGGCAGGCCGGCACCGACCGCGGTGCGCACATAGTCGCGGTCCAACTCCTCGACCATCGACGTGCGCACCACCCGGGCCAGCGCGCAGCCGGTCGGCACCGCCAGCGCCAGGGCGGGCAGGATCAGGTGCTGGAACCAGCCGGTGGCCGATTCCGACGGGGCGACGTAGTGACCGCTGGGCAGCGGCCCGCCGCCGATCGTGGACAGCTGCTGGATGAGCAGGATGGCCAGCCAGAACGACGGGATGGAGATGCCCGCCATCGACAGCAGCCGGGTGACCTGGTCGGGCCACCGGTCGCGGTAGAGCGCGCCGGTGATGCCCAGGGCCAGCGCCAGCACCACGGCCAGGGCCACACCCAGGGCGGTGAGCTGCAGGGTCACCGGGAGGGCGGCCGAGATGATGCCGCTGATCGGCGCGCTCAGCGAGTAGGTCTGGCCCAGGTCGCCGTGCAGCAGCGCCCACAGGTAGTCGGTGTAGCGGACCAGCAGCGGCTGATCCAGGCCGTTGGCCTGGTTGAACGCGGCGACCTGCTCGGCTGTCGCCTGTTCGCCCAGCACCGAGAGCGCGGCGTCGTTCGGCGACAGCGCCATGATCAGAAAGATGAACAGGATGATGCCGAGCATGAGCGGGATCAGCGCCGACAGCCGCCGCAGGATGATGCCGAGGAATGCGTCCACCCGATGCTCCTTTCCTTGTCGGTGCGCGGCCGCCCGGAGGCGGCCGCAGCTTCGAACCGCGAGATCACGTCAGGGTCATCCGCGCGACGAGCCGAGGAAGTAGAGACCGGTGGTGGCGGCACCCTGGAAGTCCTTGATCTTGGCCGGGTCGAACGCGGTGATCATCTTGGCGTGAAAGACCGGGTAGAGCGGTGCCTCGTCAGCGATCAGGTCGAGGGCCTGCTTCCACAGCGCGGACTGCTCGGCGCCGGACGACTTGGCGGCGTCCTCGATGAGCTGCGCGCACTTTCCCGCCTCCGGGGCGGCGGCCCAGCGGTGCCGGTTCTTCGTCCAGGTCTCGTTGAGGTAGAACCAGCGAAGCAGCAGGTCCACGTCCGGGCCGAAGACCGTGGGGTCACCACTGGCCGCGAGGACCCGGAAGCCGGCGCCGGGCACGATGGTGCCGTAGACCGCCGAGGAGGGCTTGGTGTTGAGGGTGGCGGTGACCCCGATCGCCTTCCAGGCGTCGATCAGCACCGGGGCGCTGTCCTTGACGAACGCCGCGTCGGTGGTGACCAGCTCGAACGACAGGTTGCTGACGCCCGCCGCGGCGAGCAGGCTCTTGGCCTTCTCCGGGTCGTAGCCGTAGACGGTCGCGGCCTTCTGGTACGCGGCGTTTCCCTCGTCCAGATAGCTGGTCGCCGGCGTGGCGTACCCCTGCAGTGCGGTTTGGATCAGCTTCTGGGTGTCGACCGCGTAGTGCAGCGCCTGGCGCACCCGCTTGTCGTCGAACGGCGCGGCGGTGCAGTTGAACATGAGGAAGAGCTGGTTGAAGGCCTGCTTCTCCTCGACGGTGCGGCCGTTGCCGACGGCTTCGACATCCAGGTAGGGCACCGCCTCGATGGCTTGCGACGATCCGCCCTGCAGGTCGTTGAGGCGTGCGGTGTTGTCCGGCGTGGTCCGCAGCGTGATCTTCTCGACCTTCGCCGGTCGCGGGCCGTTGTAGTTCGCGTTGACCGCCATCACCACACCCGCGGTGGCGTTGGCACTGACCACGGTGAACGGGCCGGAACCGATCGGGGCCGTATCGAACGCCTTGCTCGCGGCGGCGTCACCGGTCTTCGCCTTCGGCACGATCTTGATCACGGCGATGCGCTGCGGGAAGAGGCTGAACGGGGACTTGAGCCTGAACTCGACGGTGCGCGGGTCCTTGGCGGTCACCGCGTCGACGAAGGTGATGAAGCTGGCCATCAGCGACGCGTTCGCCGGGTCGAGGGCCCGCTGGAAGGACCAGGCCACGTCGTCGGCGGTGACCGGCGTGCCGTCGGAGAACTTCGCACCCTCGCGCAGGGTGACGGTCCAGGTCAGGTTGTCCGCACCGGCCGTGGGCAGGGCGGCTGCCAGGGCCGGGTACGGCTGCCGAGTGATCGGGTCGAGGTCGACCAGGGCTTCGAAGACGTGCTGGTTGACAGTGGTGGCGACCGCGCTGGAGGCGTTCATCGGGTCGAACCCGCTGGACAGGGTGAAGGCCAGGGTGGCCTCGATGGTCTTGCTGCCGGTGCCGGAGGAGTTGCTGTCGCTGCCGCCGCCGCAGGCGTTGAGACCCGCGGTGACGGCCGTGGCCGCACTCAGGATGCCGGCGTAGCGCAGCAGGTTGCGACGGGACACACCTTTGTTATCCATCAAGCTTCCTTAACGTCACGAGAATTATAGGACGTCCTACGTCCGACGTACTGTGTATGCGGTACCTTAAGAGCGAGCCCGCACAGGGTCAAGAGCGCCCGGAGGACCCATCCGTGACCAAGCCGCATCGCCCCGCCGTCAACCAGGATTGGCACGCCGACTCCCCCAGCGAGGAGACAACGGCGGCAAACCGCACCCTCCGGGGACACGACAGCCGGGGAAACACCGCACCCGCGAAGCGGCGGGCCACACCCGGGGCCGGCACCGCACGGCGCCCGAGCCGCACCGACGAGGTGCAGCAGCGGATCAAACAGCTCATCCTCGAACGCGGCCTGGCCGCCGGTGAGCCGATGCCCACCGAGCTGGAACTGCTCGACGAGATCAACGTCAGCCGCAACTCGCTGCGCGAGGCGCTCAAGGCGCTCCAGGCCGTCGGCATCGTCGAGATCCGCCACGGCTTCGGGATGTACGTCGGAACCATGTCGCTGGTCTCGCTCGTCGACGAGCTCACCTTCCACGGCCGCATGTCGCTGCAGGCCGGGCGCAACGACCTGCGCCACCTGGTGCAGATCCGCGAGGTCCTCGAGTTCGGCCTGATCCAGCAGGTCATCCAGCAGAACAGCGACGGCACTCCCCCGGTGAGCGAGGAACTGACCGCGGTGATGGACCGGATGGAGGCCGAGGCACGCGCCGGCGGCGTCAGCACCGCAACCGACAAAAGATTCCACGAGCTTCTGTACGAGCCTCTCGGCAACCCGCTCGTCACCCAGCTGCTGTCGGCCTTCTGGGACGTCTACCACGCCCTGCACGCCGAACTCGACGAGGCGGACGAGTCACCGGCCGAGATCGCCGCCCGCCACCGCCGGGTCTTCGACGCGGTCCGAGCCGGCGACGTGAACGAGTCGATCACCGCCCTGACCGAGCACTTCAGCGGCATACGCCGGCGCCTCAGCCCGCCCGAGCACAGCTGACGAGAATCCGCCGACGTTCCGCTGCGTCGGTGAACCGTGCGGCCTATCGTCGGATAAATGCGGAAAGTCATTGTCCTGCCGGTGACCGCGACCATGATCGCCGTGCTGGGGGCGCCGGCCACGGCCGGGCCGCCCGGCCCGGAGCAACTCCGGGACAAACTGCTCACCGCCGCTGAGCTGCCGGCGGGCTTCACCGCCGGCGAGAACACGGACGACACCAGAAATTTCGAGTACTACATCCCCTGCACCGAGGGTGAGGTGGTGACCGAGTACACGCCCGTGCCCACGGTGGTGCAGTCTGTCGGAACCGGGCGCAGCCGGGCGATCCGAGCCGAGCTCGGCCGGCCGGGCAGCCAGGCCGCCCACGAGTTCGTCCAGGGCTTCGCCGACATGCCGATCGTGTGCCCGGACTGGTCGGACGCGATGGCGGAGGACGAGCACCATCACTCCCGCCTGCCGCTTCCGGCGCTCGGCGACGCCTCAGCCGCCATGATCACCGTCATCGACGGCGCGACAACTCAGGAGGGCGAGCGGGTTCCACCGGAACGCATGCTGACCGCCGCCGTGGCGGTCGGCGATCTGGTCGTCCACTTCGAGATGCACGAGATCACCGAGGCCGACGACGCCGACTTCGTCGAGTTCGTCACCGCCGGGTCGAAGAAGCTCACCCAGGCCGAATGACGGTCGTAGCGATCTCCCTGCGCCGCCTCACGCGGCGGGAGCGGCCACCGCCACCGGCCTCGACCGGTCCGCGGTGCCACCGTCACCCAAAGCGCCGGAGCGCCCCGCACCCCAGCAATAGACCTTGGCGGCGCCGGTGAGCCCGCACGTGTGGTCCTCCCCCGCGGCGAGCTGGGTGAAGGCCACACCGGCTGGAGCTTGCACCGCCACCGGCCTCGACCGGTCGTCAGTCCCGCCGTCGCCCAGAGCGCCGGAGCCGCCCGAGCCCCAGCAGTAGGCTCTCGTGTCGCTGCCGAGTCCGCACGTGTGGCCGTTACCGGCGGCGAGCTGGATGAAGCTCACCCCAGCGGGGGCGCTCACCGCCACCGGCCTCGACCGGTCGTCGGTCCCGCCGTCACCCAGAGCGCCGGAGCCCTCCTCACCCCAGCAATAGGCCTGGTGGTCACCGGCGAGCCCGCAGGTGTGAAATCGGCCGACGGCCAGCTCGGTGAAGATCACCCCAGCGGGGGCGTCCACCGCGACCGGGCTCAACTGGCCGACTGTGCCGCCGTTGCCCAACTGACCGTAGACGCCGTTGCCCCAGCAGTAGGCCTTGGTGTCGGCGCCGAGACCGCACGTGTGGACGCCGCCGGCGGCGAGCCGGGTGAAGGTCACTCCGGCCGGGGCATTCACCACCTCCGGAGTCATCTGACGTACGAGGTCGGCGTTGCCCAGCTGACCGTAGTCTCCGTCGCCCCAGCAGTACGCCCTGGAGTCACCGGCCAGCCCGCAGGTGTGTTCGTCCCCGGCGACGAGTTGGGTGAAGACCACTCCGGCGGGGGCTCTCACCGCCACCGGACGCGCCTGGTCAGCGACGCCGCTGTTTCCTAACTGACCCTTGTATCCCCGGCCCCAGCAGTAGCTCTTGGTGTCGTTGCCCAGCCCGCACGTGTGGCTGCCCCCGGCAGCGAGCTGAGTCAGGGTGACCCCGGCGGGGGCCTCGACCGCCGTCGGCCGCGTCTGGCTGACGACGCTGCCGTTGCCCAACCGGCCGTGATCACCCTCGCCCCAGCAGTAGGCCTTGCCGTTGCCGTCCAGCTGGCAGGTGTGGCTGTTACCGGCGACCAGCCGGGCTGCGGAACCGTCCGTTCGCTGCGGGCCGGCCGGTCCGGCAGCCATCGCCGCCAGTATCGTCAGCGTTCCGGCCATCGCCACGGTGGAAGTCAGCACACGGCAACTCGATCACGGCCCGGGCGATCCGGGAGTCCCGTCAGGCGCCTCTCACCCGGCCGGGGCAGCCACGGCCACCGGCCTCGACTGGTTCGCGACGGCGCTGTTGCCCAGCAGACCCCCGGACCCGGAACCCCAGCAATACCCCTTGGTGTCACCGGCCAGCCCGCACGTGTAGTCGCCGCCGGCGGCGAGCCGGGTGAAGGTCACCCCGGCAGGGGCATCGACCGCCACCGGCCTCGACCGGTTCACGCTGCCGCCGTCGCCCAGCGCGCCGGAGCTTCCTGCACCCCAGCAGTAGGCCTTGGTGTCGTCGCCCAGCGCACAAGTGTGGTCGCCGCCGGCGGCGAGCTCGGTGAAAGTCACCCCATCGGGGGCGCCGACCGCGGTCGGCCTCAACCGATTCGCGGCCCCGCCGTCGCCCAGGGCCCCGGACTCGCCCTCACCCCAGCAATAGGTCACGGTGTCGTTGCCCTGCCCGCACGTGTGGCCGCCGCCGGCAGCGAGCTCGCTGAAGGTCACCCCGGCCGGAGCGTCCACCGCCACCGGACTCCACCGGTACACGACGCTGTTGTTGATGCCCAGCCGACCGTGATCACCCCGTCCCCAGCAGTACGCCCGGCCATCGCCGGTCAGCCCGCACGTGTGGTCGCCGCCCGCAGCGAGCCGGCTGAAGGTCACCCCGGCCGGAGCGTCCACCACCACCGGCCTCGACTGGCCCGCGACGCCACTGTTGCCCAGCCGGCCGTAGTCGCCGCGTCCCCAGCAGTACGCCCGGCCCTCGCCGGCCAGCCCACACGTGTGGTCGTCACCCGCGGTGAGCTGCCTGAAGGTCAGCCCCGCGGGAGCGTCCACCGCTACCGGCCGCACCCGGTCCGCGCTGCCGCCGTCGCCCAGCTGACCCATGTCGCCCCTGCCCCAGCAGTACGCCGTGACGCCGCCGGCCAGCCCGCACGTGTGGCCGTCACCGGCAGTGAGAGAACTGAAGGTGACTCCGGCCGGAGCGTCCACAGCCGCCGGACGCGCCCGGTTCGAGGTCCCGCCGTTTCCCAGCTGACCATGTGCCCCAGAACCCCAGCAGAGGGCCTTGCCGTCACGGGCCAGCATGCAGGTGTGGGAGCTGCCGGCGGTCAGCCGAGCCCCGGAGTCGTCAGAGGGCTGAGCCGGAGCCGGCCCGGCAGTCATCGCCGCCAGTACGGTCATGGTCCCGATCATCGACATGGTTGTTGTCAGCACGCGACAGACCCGATCACGGCGCCGCAGACCGCGGGCGGAACTGTAGGGCTTTCACCTATGCGGGGGACGGTCTGGTTCGGCCGCGAGACAGATCGAGCCCACGTTCGGTGACCGATTGATCAGCGCCCGTGCTTCCATGGGGCTGCGACCGCTGTCCCGGCCGCCGGAGGGACATGGTGCGACAGGTGAAATGGTGGGCGCTGGTGTCCTCCGCAGCCGCCCCCGTGGTGCTGATCGGCGGCTGGACGCTCGCCGCACAGCGCCAACCCGACGGCTTCGACAGCACGGTGGACACGATCAGCGCCCTGGCAGCGCGAAACGCCACCGACCGCTGGCTGATGACCGCGGCCCTGCTCTGCGTAGGCATCTGCCACGTGGTGACCGCATCAGGCCTGTCCCGGGCCGCCCCGGCCGGGCGGATCATCTTCGGTCTCGGCGGGGTGGCGACCATGCTCGTAGCCCTGTTCCCTTCCCCCACCACCGGCTCCGCACCGGAGCACGCCGTCTCCGCCGGGATCGCGTTCGCCGCCCTCGCGGTCTGGCCCGCCTTCGCCTGGCGCCGTCGTGACAGCACCCCACCCGCAGCACAGCCATTCGCCCTGCGGCCGATCGCGTCGTTCACCGCCGCCCTGGTGCTGCTCTGGCTCGTCGCATGGTTCACCGTGACCCTCGGCACCGGCGGCCCGGTCGGCCTGGCGGAACGCCTCGCCGCGGGTGCGCAGGCATGCTGGCCGTTCGCCGCGGCCCTGTCCAGCCGCCTCGCCTCCTACTCCACGGCTCGCGGCACGGCCCGCATGTAGAGGAAAGGCGGGAGCCCGAGATCCACCCTCGAGCCCCCGCAGCGCCGTCAGCGCGGTGTGTACGTGATAGCCGGCTGAGGCGGCGTCGCCATGTTCGCGCCGAGGAAGTAGTCGACGTGGTGGGACTGCATGTAGCCCTTGAGCGTCATCGCGTTGCGGTACGCCGGGTTGTGAGCCAGCGTGTACAACCGGGTACTGCTCGCCACATTCGTGGTGAAAATGATCAGCTCACTGAACGCCGCGTTGGTGTACACGACCTCTTCCCGCCAGTCACCGAGGATGTCCCCCGCAAACGTCGGCCCGCTCTGCGCCGCCGTCACCGCACCGAAGTTCCACGTGCTGACCAGCCGGGGCACACTGCCGCTCGCGCTCGGCGCGGCCGGGTTCCACTTCTCGATCTTCCCGGCGTTGAGAAGTTCCATCGTGGTGTCGCCGTCCCACCACAGGCCGAGCTGGGGCCACGGCGCCAGCGACTTGTTCGGTTCGGCGAGCCTGTTGGCGGGCGCGTTGTAGAGACCGGAGAACGACCACACCTCGTAGCCGGGGTTGCGCGGGTCGATGTCACCGGCCATGCCGCGGCCGACGTCACCGACACCGGACTCGACGTGCTTCCAGATGATCTGACCGGTACCGGCGTCGTAGTAGTACTCCCGCAGGCCGCTGGCGTTGTCCTGCTGCACGCCGTAGCCCTGCAGTCCGGCCCGGTTCGGGTCCATCTTGGCGATGTGGAACCGGTCGCCGTGCACGACACCCTGCGGGCCGAGGGTGTAGCGCAGCTTCCCGTCGCCGTTGAGGACGAATCCGATCTCGGCGATCTCGTCCCGGCCGTCACCGTCGACGTCGATGATGCGGGTGTTGTGGCCGTCGGGCAGGTCCTGGTTGCCGCGCAGGAACTTCCACTGCATGGTCACGGCACTGCCGGTGAACCGCCAGGCGGTGAACATCAGGTTGAAGGCACCACTGCCGACGCGGTTCTTCGTGTACGAGACAAGGCTCGGATTCACACCGTCGAGGTGCCCCACCCCGAACCGGGCCATCATCGGCCCGTCGGCCAGATAGTCGGTCGGCATCGCGGCGGTGGCCCGCGGCGCACCGGTCCGCCCGTCGAGGATGGCCACGAACTGCCGGTTGTTGTCCGCGTTGGTGAACGTGGTGCCGTTGCCGAAGCGGACCCCGTTCGCGATCCGCACCGCGACCTCGGCCCGCCCGTCGCTGTCCAGGTCGTACACGGTCACGCCGTCGTTGTGGCCCACGTCGATGGTGGCCGAGCCGCCCTCGATGTTGTCCTGGTTGGTGCTGTTCGGGCCCATGTTCATCGACCACAGGAACGTCCCGTTGCTCCGGTAGGCCTCGATGCTCTGCGGCGACGTCTGCCGGTCGATCACATAGTCGTACTCGCCGTCGCCGTCCAGGTCACCGGTCCACACGAACTTGACCGCTCCACCGGCGCGCAACGGCACCCGCACCACCGGCTCGACCGCGTTGTTCGCCTTCAGCGTGAACACGCCGCTGGCGGCCTGCTCAGCGCCGCCGATCACCGGGCGGACCCGGTAGGTGTTGGCCTGCGCCGCGTTCGCTGACGTGTCGGTGTAGTTCGTGCCGCCGGTCAGCACCGACGCGTTCAGCTTGACCTCGGCGCCACCGGCGGCGGACCGGTACACGTTGAATCCGATGCCGGCCGGGTCGAGGCCGAGCAACCGCCAGCTCACCAGCACGCTGCTGCTGCTCGCGCGGACCGCCACGACGCCGCGTCCGAGACTTTCCATCTTCCGGCTGCCCGCTGCCGCCGCGACGATCGCGGGTTCGGTGGTCGCGGCCGAGGGCAGCGCCGCCACCACGACGGCCGCCGCGGGAACCAGCAGGCCGGCCGCTGCGGCCAGGAGCCGGACCGGTAACCGGCGACGGGGATGAGGGTGGGACATGACGAACCTCTTTCACGGGGAACTCGGCGTCCGGCCGCCACCGGACGCGGGGGATGTCCCGAGGTGGTCCGGCCGGCAAGGGGGATTTCGGCCGGCCGCCACAGTGGCCTTGATGACCACAGTGCCGGGCCGCGGGGAGCTTCACGGCGGTGCAACCGTTTTACTCATCTGCGATCGCACCACGAGCCTTCGACGTCTGTCAATTGGCATTACCGCAGCAAGTTCTCGTTTCAGCGCCGCCGAGCGATCCTGCAAGCGTTTACCGTCACCACCTTCAGATGGACAACCGCGAGACTCCGCCGGGCGTCGGCGCAGGGGTTAAAGTGGAATACAGCCAGCGCATGGCGGATAGGAGCCTTCCGTGACCAGCTACCGCGTTGACGGCGACTGCTCGACGCCGCACCTGCACATCGACGCCGAGCCCGAGCCGGACGGTTCGATCCGCGTCGCGCTTACCGGCGAGCTCGACGGCGAAGAGGTCGACTTCCTGCGCAGCACCATGGCTGACGTGGTGCGGCATAACGCACCCGCTCCGATCCACGTCGACGCCGGCCGTCTGACCTTCGTCGACTCCGCCGGCATCCGTGCCCTGCTGACCTGCCGCCGGACGATCGACCAGGCCGGCTCACGGATGTCGATCCCCCGGGTCAGCCCGAACGTCTTCCAGGTCCTGGAGATCACCGGCCTGCTGGACGTCCTGGGTGTCGTCGAGCAGGTCGACGAGCTGCGCGCCGAACCGCGTTACCACCGGACGAGCTGACACCGCCGGGCCCACCGTCGAACGGATCAGGCGATCTTACGGCGGTAGACCGCCATCGCGACCAGACAAACCACGACCGTGATGCCGGCGCACCAGCCCAGGGCGAACCAAGCCATCGCTCCGTCCACGGAGGTCGCCCCCAGCCCGGCGATCGTCGCGACCCACGTCAGCGCCAGGGTGAACAGCAGGAGGATGCCCGCCACCGCGAGCCACGCCACTGCCGTAGGACTTGTGCAACCCCGTCGACGGTGATCACTCGCAGAACACCTGAACCTTCGCGCCCGGGTCGTCGACGTCGATGGTGACCTCGTCCAGCTGCTCGATGAGCTCTTCGAGGTGCTGCGGCTTGAGCTGGGTGAGGTCGATCGGCAGCCCGGATCTCTCCAGCTCCTCGTTGGCCCTGGTCAGTGCCTGCGGCGGGATGAGGCTGGTGAGCTTGACCCCGGCACGGAGCAGCTGGAGCGGAACCCGGA
This sequence comes from Actinoplanes sp. GCM10030250, assembly GCF_042666575.1. NCBI lineage: Bacteria > Bacillati > Actinomycetota > Actinomycetes > Micromonosporales > Micromonosporaceae > Actinoplanes > Actinoplanes sp. GCM10030250. The sequence continues at coordinate 65,099 of NZ_JBHTDO010000018.1, forward strand.
CGTTGATCCGGCTGGGCCCCTCGCCCTCGCCGTTGTCCTCCGAGTTCACCACCACCCGCAGGTATTTGGGCCGGGCTCTCGCGACGGTCACGTCCGGCGGCGGCGGGACGGGCTGCTCACGCTGGACGGCGTCGATGAGCCGCTCGGCCTCGTCCGCGGTGATCTTCCCGGCAGCCAGCATCTCCAGGATCTGGCGGCGCTGTTCGTTCATCGGTGCTTCCTCTCGTTCATCTGATGTGGATCTTCAAGCCGAAGTGGTCATCCTCGATGTCGAGCCGGGTGCCCGGCAGCGCCCGGAGCAGCCCGCTCGCGCCACGCAGCGCTCCGGTCAGGCTGACCTTGAAAATGAGGCAGGCGACGAAAGCGGCCGACACCAGCAGCGGCAGCAGCACCAGCAGGACCGGAACGACCGGGACGAACAACCGCAGCCAGCTCCCGTCACGGCGACGGTGGCGGACCGTCACCAACTGCGGGATCACCGTGCCCTCTGCAGGTCGGCCAGCGCCTCCTGAACGGTGATCTCCCCACGCTGGAGGCGGTCGATCACCTCAGCACCGGCGGTCACCTCAGCACGGGCGGTCACCGGCTCGCCGTCGGCAGCGTCGAGATGCTCCGCGAAGTCGAGGCGCCCGGCGATCCGGTTCAGCCGCGACTTGATCGTCGGATAGCTCACCCCGAATATCCGCTCCATCTCCTTGATCGAACCGTGCGCCCGCACGAACGCGGCCACGAACACCTGGTCGTCGACGCTGAGCTGCGCCAGCTGCGGCGGCTCGAACCGGCCCTCGATCACCACACCGTTGCCACCGAGCCGCACCCGCTCGACAGTGAACGGCTTCCCCTGCGTCAGGTCGGTCAGTTCCTGCCAGTCCACCGTCGGCTCCTCGCATCTCGGCAACCTTGCCTGACTCAATGTCTACAGCAACAATCTGAAGACCTCAAGGGGCCAGACTTGATTTTCTTAATACAACAATCAAAGGAATCAAGATCATGGTGTACGCGCACCGCAGCGTCCGCCACCCGCGAGCAGCCCGCGTGCCGCTCGCGAGCAGCCCGCGATCAGCCGTTATAGGCCAGACCTATGTTTTGGATAGGAGAACGGTCTTGGACCCTCCGGCCGCGGTGTTGCCACAGTGCTAACACCCGGTCTCAAGGAGGCGGCATGGCATCCCCGACTTCCCGCGAAGGCGACACTCCGATTCCGGACGAGGTCGCCGGCACCCGGACCGACGTCGAGCAGGCGCTTCTCGGCGGCAGCACCTACCGCAGCCTCGGCGAGCAACGGCTGTCGCCGGCCGAGGAACGGTTCGAGAGGGGGCGCCGCCTGGTCGGCTGGTTCCTGGCACCGGCGGTCGCGCTGTTCTTCGGCGTGCTGCCCCTGGACCTGGAGGGTTCACAGCAGACGCTGGGAGCGGTCCTGCTCGGCGTGATCGTCCTGTGGATCTGTGAGCCGGTGCCGACCCCATTCGGCGGGCTCATCGGCGTCGCGGCGATCATCCTGCTGGGCGTGGCCCCCGCTGCCGACGTGCTGGATCCGTTCGGCTCCACGACGGTGTTCACGTTCATCGGCGCGTTCATCCTCGCCCAGGCGATGCTCAAGCACGGCGTCGCGCAGCGGCTCGCGTTCTTCGTACTGGCACTGCCCGGTGTCGGCCGGTCGACGACCCGGATCATCCTCGCCTTCGGCGCGATCACCTGCGTGGTTTCGGCGTTCGTGTCGAACACCGCGACAGTGGCGATGCTGATGCCGACCGCGATCGGCATCCTGGCGGTGATCGCACGGCTGATGCAGGACCGGGGCGTCGTGCGGGCCGATTTCGACCCGACACGGATCCGGGTGGGCGCCGCGCTGATGCTGATGCTCGCCTACGGCGCCAGCGTCGGTGGCCTGCTCACCCCCGTCGGCGCACCGCCGAACCTGATCGGCCGCGGCCTGATCGAGGAGGCCACCGGGCAGCGCATCTCCTTCGCCCAGTGGTCGTTGACGGCCCTGCCCATCTGCGCCGCGATGTTCGCGGTCCTCGGGGTCGTCCTGCTGCTCCTCAACCGGCCCGAGGTCCGCCGCATCGACGGCGTCGAGGAGTACATCAAGGCGCGGCGTGCCGAGCAGGGACCGCTCAGCCGGGCGGAGAAGAACACCATCGTCGCCTTCGTGTTCACCGTGGGCCTGTGGCTCGTACCGGCGGTGGTCGGCCTGATCGCGGGGACCGGCTCCAGCGCGTACTCCGTGGTCGACGACCGGCTCGACGAAGGGGTGGTCGCCGTACTCGGCGCCTCGCTGCTGTTCATCCTTCCGGTGAACTGGTCCCGCCAGCAACCGACGATGACCTGGCGCGACGCGAGCGAGATCGACTGGGGCACCATCCTGCTGTTCGGCACCGGCATCATCTTCGGCGCCATGCTCTCCTCCACCGGCCTGGCGAAGACCATCGGGGAACAGGCCTCGAGCTTCCTGGGACTCGGCAGCGCCTTCGCCATCACCGCCTTCGCCGTGGTCCTGGCCATCATCGTCTCGGAGACCACCAGCAACACCGCGTCGGCCGCGGTGGTCGTGCCGATCATCATCCCGCTCGCGATGGCCGCCGGCGTCGATCCGTTCGTCCCCGCGCTGGCGGCGACGTTCGGCGCCTCCTTCGGTTTCATGCTGCCCGTCTCGACGCCGCAGAATGCCATCGTCTACGGCACCGGATGCGTGCCCATCACCCGAATGATCCGCTCGGGTATCGCCTTCGACATCATCGGCGCGATCCTCATCATCACGCTGCTGCCGGTCATGGCACAGATCACCGGCATCGGCGGCTGATGACCGGCGTACTGACGAACCCGCCGTCTCGTCGCCACCGGGAAAGACCGTTAGGTTGATGTCGATGGACGTCCGCCAGCTCCGGTACTTCCTCGCCGTCGCCGACGCGGAGAGCTTCAGCAAGGCCGCCGAACGGCTCTACATCGCGCAACCGTCGATGTCGCAGGCGATCGCCGGGCTGGAACGTGAGCTCGGCGTCGCCCTGTTCCACCGTGTCGGTCGCGGCATCGTCCTCAGCGACGCGGGCCGCCGGCTCCTGGCACCCGCCCGTCAGGTCATCCGCGATCTCGCGACCGCACAGGCCACAGTCGACGCCGTCAGGGGCATCGCCAGCGGCCGGATCGACCTCATCACGATGCCGTCACCGGGCATCGAACCCCTGTCATCGATCATGCAGCGCTTCACCGGCGCGTACCCCGAGGTCACGGTCAGCATCGACGCGGCGTTCGTACCGGACGACGTGATCGACGCTGTCCGGACCGGAGCGGCCGAGATCGGCCTGCTCGGTGCCCCCGCCGCGATTCAGCTCGCCGACCTCGCCGTCACCGCCCTCGAGGACCAGCCCCTGGTCCTGGTCACGGCGCCCGGCGGGCCGTTCAGCGACCGTAGCCACATCACCTCCGCGGACCTGGACGGCCACCGGCTCATCGGCTCACAGCCAGGCTCCCTGATGCGGCACCTGGTCGACGACATCCTCGACCGTGGCGTCAAGGCGCACCTCGTCGCCGAGGTGGCCCATCGCACGTCCATCCTGCCGCTGGTCCTGGCCGGGGTCGGCGATGCCATCCTGCCGTCCAGCTGGTCCGATCTGGCCCGCCGGGCCGGCGCCGACGTGCTGCCGATCCGTCCCGTCTCCTACCTGCACATCGCCCTGGTGAGCCGGCGGGCTCAGCTCACCCCGGCCGCCCAGGCGTTCCTGACCATCGCCGCGGGTTGTGGGCCCAGCAACAACAGCGAACCGCCCGGTCCATAGGCCCCGCCTATCCACCGGATCGAAACCTGGTCTTGGACGTAGGTAAGTCGGGGCCGGTTACATGGGCGTGACGCCGCGCAGTGATGAGGTTGACGATGACGGAACGGATTTTCAGGATCGCCGCTATCCCGGCCGACGGTGTGGGCAAGGAGGTTGTGGCCGCCGGGCGCACGGTTCTCGACGCCGTCGCCGGGCAGTCGGGTGGGCGGTTCGCGTTCGAGTGGGACGAGTTCCCCTGGGGCTGCGAGTACTACGGGAAGACCGGCCTGATGATGGACCCGGACGGGCTGCGCACGCTGACGGCGTACGACGCCATCTACTTCGGTGCCGTCGGATGGGGCAACGTCCCCGACCACATCAGCCTGTGGGGCCTGCGCCTCAACATCACCCAGAACTTCGACCAATGGGCCAACGTACGCCCGGTCAAGTTCCTGCCCGGGGTCCGGAGCCCGCTGCGCAAGGCCGACGAGGTCGACCTGGACTGGGTGGTCGTCCGGGAGAACAGCGAGGGCGAGTACGCCGGGTTCGGCGGCCGCAACCTCAGCGGCCGGGGCCCCGGCAACGAGGTGGCACTGCAGACCGCGCTCTTCACCGACAAGGGCAGCGAGCGGATCATCCGCTTCGCGTTCGACCTGGCACGCACCCGGGCGGTCAAGAAGGTCTCCAGCGTCACCAAGTCCAACGCCCAGCAGTACGGCATGGTGCTGTGGGACGAGGTGTTCCAGCGGGTGGCCGGCGACTACCCGGACGTCGCGACCGAGAGCGTGCTCGTCGACGCCATGAGCGCCAAGTTCGTGCTGCGCCCGGAGGACCTGTCCGTGGTGGTCGCCTCCAACCTCAACGCCGACATCCTGTCCGACCTCGGGTCGGCACTCGCCGGGAGCCTGGGCCTCGCCGCCAGCGCCAACCTCAATCCGGAACGCCGCTTCCCCAGCATGTTCGAACCGGTACACGGCTCCGCACCCGACATCGCCGGTCAGGGCGTCAGCAACCCGATCGGCGCCATCGCCAGCGGCGCGCTGATGCTGCACCACTTCGGACTCACCGAGCAGGCACAGCACCTCGAGGACGCCATCGCCGCGGCGACCGGCGCGGGAGTGCTGACCCGTGACGTCGGCGGAACGGCCACCACCGCGGAGATGACCGCCGCCGTCATCGCCCATCTGCACACCGGTAAATGATCAAGAGACAAACCGGCAAAGGGTACGCGGAACTCGTTTCACCGTTTTCGCGGCTCTCCGGGGCGAGATCACCTGATCACGCGGGTTGCCATCGGCCACTTCTGCCTCATCGGTGGACCGTCATCACCGGTCCCGGCGACGCGGCCCTGACCTCGCCGCCGCGCGCCTAGCCTGAACGGCATGTCGTATGTTCCCACTCGCGACGGCCGCAAGAACCGCAGCGCCGCAGGCCGGGCGCCGTCCGTACCCGACCGGCTCGACGACCTCCACGGCCACAGCATCGGCCTCCTCGAAGTGCCGCATCACATGGCCGCCGGGCACCGCAGCCGGCGCCGCTACGATCTCGACGATCCGGCCCAGTGCCGGCACGCCTACCAGCAGGTGCTCTGTGAGGCGGCGAACTGCTGCGAGGTGGAGGACCTGCTGAACCCGGCCCTGCTGCGCCGGGTCTGGCGCGACCTGCACCTGCCCTCCAAGATCCGGGAGGCCTGGGAGGAGCGGCACCCGAGCCTGCGCCGCACGCGTGTCGCCAAGGCGGCACCGGCCACCGGCGTGAGCTCCGGTGGTGCCGCGCCCGCACCGGCCGAGGGCGGCCGCACCACCACGCGCGGCTTCGCCCGGCGCGGCCGGGTCCTGGTCGCGAAGTCCGTCGCCGGGCCACCACGGGGCAGGTGAGATTCAGTCCACTTCGGAGCGATACACCCATCGACACACCCAGCCGGGAACAGTGGAAATTCCCGTCAGCAACTAACGTGGGTGCCATGGCTTCGTTCAACGACACGGTGATCGACACATTCAGGGCCAACGACGGGGTGCTCGGCGGCCATTGGGAGGGCAAGACCACGCTGCTGCTGCACACCCCGGGCCGCAAGTCCGGCAAGAACTTCGTCAACCCGCTCGTCGCGGCACCCGACGGCGACTCGTACCTGCTCTGCGGCAGCGCCGGCGGTGCACCCGGCGACCCGCAGTGGGTCGCCAACCTGGAGGCCGTCGACGGCCCCGTCACCATCGAACTGGGCGCCGACACCCTCCAGGCGAACCACCGGGTCGCCCGCCCCGGCCGCGACGCGGACTGGGAGCGCCTCTACGGCCTCTGGCGCGCCTACTGGCCCGACGCCGCCGACTACGAGACGAAGACCGACCGCAAGTTCCCGATCGCCGTGATCACGCCCCTGCGCTGACCGCGCCGCGCAGCCACCCCTTCCCGGCACGTCCGGCGAGTGGGTGGCCGGCGGCGGCCGCCGCGTCGTGGCTGGGCGCGGGCGTCAGGCGCCGCGCAGCACGTCCCGGAGATCGGCCAGTTCCGTGACCGTGGGCAGGCCCACCAGGTGACGTCCCACGTCGAGGGCGTCGCGGGCGGTGAATCCCGGCCGGCTGAACCGCTGGGCGCAGTCGCGACCGAGCCGGTAGGTGAACAGGGCGTTGAGCGTCGAGTTGAGCGCCACCACCGCGGGGACACCGGCCACCGGGAAGGCGGCGATCAGCGGCAGCGCCAGCCAGGTCAGAATCTTCGAACCCAGGGTGTACGCGGCCACGCTCGCCAGCGCCGAGGTGACCAGCTTGGTGATCGTGGCCGGGGAGACGGTGGCGCCGGACCGGCGGGCGACGACGGTGACCATGCTGGTCCAGATGGCGGCCATGCCCGTCTCGTCGATTCCGGGGTGGAACAGGCCCGGCACACCGAGCCCGGCCGCGGCAAGCGTGGCCTTACGGATCGCCGACGTGGCACCCGGGTCCAGCTCCGCCGGCAGCAACTTCGGTGCGGACTTCGTCATCCCCTGAGGTTCGCGACAACCGGGCCCGGCCGCGCCGGGAACTTCCCCAGGTTCCGCAGCCGGTCAGGATCGTCGCAAAGCCTCGATCGGCTCGATCCTGGCGGCGCGCAGGGCCGGATAGAGGCCGGCGAGCAGGCCCACGACGGTGCCTGCCAGCGGTGCGGGCAACACCATCCAGGTGGCCAGGATCGCGGTCCAGCCGCGGGCGAGCGCGGTGCCGACCACGACGATGACCGCCAGGCTGGTGCCGAGGACACCGCCGACCGTGCCGACGATCGCGGATTCGGTCCAGAACTGCAGGGCGATGTGCCGTGGCCTGGCACCCAGCGCCCGCCGCAGGCCGATCTCGCCGGTGCGCTCCAGAACCGCGACGAACGTGGTGTTGGCGATGCCGACCGCGCCGATCACCAGGCTGATGCCGGCCAGCAGCAGGAGCAGCGAGTCCAGGTCGGACGCGACGCTCTCACGCAGATTCCGCGGGTCCAGCGGCTGGGCCACCGTGAACTGCGCGGGAGCGTCCGGTCGCAGCGCGAGCGAGACCTGCCCGGCGACCACCCCGGCGGCGCCCACCCTGGTCTCGACCAGCATCTTCGCCGGTTCCCGCGGCGGACCGTAGGCAGGACGCGCCGTCCCCGACGGAATGGTGATGCCGAGCAGCAGTTCCGGCAGCCGCTTCAGATCGGCGACCACACCCATGACGGTGTACGGGGTGCCGTTGATGAAGATCACCGGGTGCTGGTCCGGGCGGGAGATGCGCAGCCTGCGTGCCACGCTCTCGCCGACCACGGCGACCCGCTCGCCCCGCCCGTTGTGGAAACCGTCGTAGAGGCGCCCGGTCCGCAGCACCGGGCGTGCCGCCGCCAGCGCACCGGGGTCCGCCGCGTAGAGCGGGATGTCGCCGCCGTCGCCGGGCAGACCCGGTACGCCGGTCACGGACGGCTCCTGCAGCGGCAGCTTCCAGTAGACGCCGGCCTCGGTCACGCCGTCGATCCGTTTGACCCGCTGCTCGGCGTCGGCGGGGAAGCTGATCGGCGGCCTTCCGGGACCGCCCCGCTCGGCGGGACCGGCGTCCTCGACGGTCACCTCGGTGGCGGCGAGCTCGGTGAACCGCTTGTCGATCTGGCCGTTGGCGGTCGCGGTGAGGCCGAGGACCGCCACGAACGCGCCGATGCCCAGCACGGTGCCGAGCATGGTCAGCATCGAACGGCCGGGGCGTTGCAGCATTCCCGCTGTCGACTCGGCGAGCAGGTCGCGCAACGGCAGGCGCGACGGTTCGGTGACCCGTGGTGGCTTACTCACTGACGATCCCGTCGCGGATCGTGAGCGTACGCTGCCCCCGCCCGGCGACCTGCGGATCGTGGGTGATCAGGATGATGGTGAACCCCTCGTCGTGCAGGCCGGTCAGCAGTTCGAGCACCACCGTGGCGGTCGCGCTGTCCAGGTTTCCGGTGGGCTCGTCGCACAGCAGCAGGCTGGGCCGGTTGACGAGCGCCCGGGCGACCGCGACCCGCTGCCGTTCCCCGCCGGACAGGGTGGTCGGCAGCGCCTGCGCCCGGTGCGACATCCCGACCCGCTCCAGCGCCTCGGCGGCGTTGGCGTGGCGCCGCGCGGACGGCAGCCCGGTGTAGAGCTGCGCCAGCGTCACGTTCTCCAGCGCACTGCGGTACGGCAGCAGGTGGAAGGTCTGGAACACGAAGCCGATCCGCCGCGCGCGCAGCGCCGTCCGGTCGGCCTCCTTGAGACCGCCGGCGTCCACACCGTCCAGGTGATAGGTACCGCAGGTGGGCCGGTCCAGCAGGCCGACCACGTTCAGGAACGTGGACTTACCGGACCCGGACGGGCCGACCACGGTGACGAACTCGCCCGCGCGGACCGCGAGGTCGGTCGGTGCCAGCGCTTTCACCGGCTGGGGGCCGGGGTACGTCAGTCCGGCGCCCCGCAACGCGACCACCGCATCGGTCATCGGCGTGTTGATCATCGGCTCACTGGTCATTGACTCAGCACGACCTGGTCGCCGGGTTCCAGCTGCCCGTTCACCGGCGCCACCTCGACGAACCCGTCACCGGAGATCCCGGCGTCGACCTCGACACGCCGCTGGGCGCCGTCACCGTCGGCGACCGTGACCACCGTGCTGCCGTCGGCGGCGGCGCTGACCGCGGACAGCGGTACGACGAGCACCTCCCCCTCGGACCGGGCGGCGGTGACGGTCACCCGGACGTCGAGGCCGTGCCAGGTGCTGGCCAGAGCCTTGGCCGGTTTGACGGTGATCGGGACGAACGGCGCCGCGGACTCGTCGTCGGGTTTCGCGGTGACCTCACCGATCGCGCTGATCACCCCTTCGGCGTCGGCACCCAGCGACTCGGCGGTCAGGCCGACCGCCATGCCCTCCCGCAGCGCCTCGGCGTCCTGCGGCGGCACCTTCGCGGTCACCGCCAGATCGCCGGTCGCCACCGTGATCAACGGTTCCTTGACCGGATCCCCGAGACCCGCGCCGAGCTTCGAGACCGTGGCGGGGAACGCCGGCAGGAACAGGACCTCGGACGACGGCACCATCGGCCCGGTCTCGGCCACCAGGTCGGCCAGATCCTGGCGGGCCCGTTGCAGGGCCCGCTTGGCCTGCGCTGTCGGGCGCGCGGCAACCGCCTCCTGGGCCGAGGTGACCGCGTCCTGCGCGGCACGCAGCGCCTCACGCTCGTCCGCCCCGTCGTCCCCAGCGGTGGTGGCGGGCGCGAACCCGGCACGGTCGTAGAGTTTCTCCACGGCCCGTTTGGTCGCCGCCCCGAAGTGCCCCTTGTCGTCCCCGCCGCCGTAGAACTCCAGCTTGCGCAGCGCGGCCTGGAGTTGCGCGACGTCCTCACCCTCGTCGCCGGGCCGCAGGTCGCGATAGGCCGGAACCTTTCCCTGCAGCGCGATCAGCGGCCGCCCGGAGACGCAGAGCAGCATCTTGCCGGGCCGGACCGTCGCGCCGGCCCTGGTCTTCACCGCGGTGACCACGAGTGCGCTCGCCCGCTGCGCCGAGACCGGCGTCATCTGCACCTGCCGCACCGAGCCGACCTGACCGCGGACCACCACCGTGGAGGCCAGCACCCGTTTCTCCACGGGACTGGTCAGGGCGGTGCGGTCCGGCGGCTGCGCCTCGGCCCGCTGCTGCGCGGGCGACTTCACGAAGGCGGCGCCGGCCACCCCGCCGACCGACACCAGCGCGGCACCGGCGGCGATCAGCGCGAGGGCTCGGCCCCTGCGGTTCACCGCTCCCCCATCACCCGGGCACCACGCCCGGTCAACGGTCCTCCGCCACAACCTGCGCGGCGTTGCGGGCATGGGCCTGCCAGTACTCGCGGAGCACGGTCAGCGCCTCGGAGTTCTGCTCGTACGCGCGCTTCTGGTAGGCGACCTCCACGGCAGCCCTGATGTTGATCAGGTTGACCTCCTTCTTGCAGGCCACGTCGGCGACGGCAACGGTGATCTCCCGGCCGGTCGGCTTGTCCGTGACGAAGGCGGGGTCGTTGACGGCCTTGCCCGGGTCCGCGTAGTCGAATCCGGAGCGGCGCATGCACTCGCTCCACTTCGTGAACACGTCCTGCACCCGACTGTCGGCCTCGGCCCGGTCGAACGACTCCTGGCGCAGCCGGTCACCCAGCCGCGGATCCGGCACCTCCGGCGTGCCCTCGGCGAGACGGCGGCGGGTCTCTCCCGCGCAGCCGCCCTCCGGAACGGGCTGCCCGCCGTAGGTGCGGGGCCCCTCACCGGCGGCCACCGACTCGTACGCGGCGGACGTCTCACCCGACGGAGCGGCCGGCTTGGGTGACTCGACGTCGGCGGGCAGGTGGTAGCCGTAGCCCTTGGCGGACGCCGCGTCAGCCAGCCCGTACCGGCGCTCGATGCCCTGCACCTTCGGCGTGGCGGCGTCGGCGGCCGGATCGGCGGGCGGCGTGAACCCGAACTTCTTCATGCACTTCTCGAAGAGCAGCTTGTTGGCCTGCAGAACGGTCTGCCGGGACACCCCGTACGCCTTGTGCTCGTCGAGCGGCAGCGCGAACGCCCGCAGATCACCCACCTCGACGACCTCGATCCGCGGCTCCCCGCCCTCGTCAGCCGCCTCGCCGGCGGCGCACGCGCCCAGCGACAACGCGGCAAGTGCCAGAACGGCGGGCAGTGCGCCCGCCCTGAATCCCCCGTGCATGCGATCTCCTGACGACACGCGTGATGGCCCTCCGATGTGGAGGGCCATCACGTAAGCCTGAACTTTTCTACAGCATTACGAACGATCCGTCAGCACTGATTCGATCAGCACTGATTCGATCAGCACTGATTCGATCAGCACTGCGAGGGGCCGAGCTTGAAGTGCGAGGAGGCGACGTCGTTGTAGCCGATCATGTAGTTGACCGACTCGTTCGGGTACGCCTCCCACTCACTTCCGGTGAAGTAGTGGCCCGTCGTCATGACGAAGCAGTACGTCCCGTTCATGTTGCGGTAGGAACTGATCGCGTCGTAGAGCCGGTAGCCGTTCGCGAACGTGTCACCGTCGTGATAGGTGTCGTTGTCCCCGTTGGACTTGTACTCACCGCCGCTACGATCCTCGTTCTGGTACGCGCAGAAGTAGGGGCTCGAACAGGCGGCGGAGGCGGGACTGGCGACCCACCCGGAAACGCCGACTGCTAGAACCGTGGCGGATGCGGCCATGACGAATCTGCTGAGCACAAGCAACTCCCCGTGGATGCACAGCGTGGCCGACCTCTTATCGGCCATCAGCTGAGGTCGATGTCTGGTCGCCCCGGACGGTAGCAGCGCACCACCCCTCGATCAACAACCCGATCCGCCTCGTCAGGCATTCGCGCAGCTCAATGCTCCGGAATTGCTCCACCGACGTCACGTCCACGATGGACTGTCAGAACCATTGCGATTCGACGGCCGGATGGGGAAGCTGGTCCCATGCCTTTCGCCGGTGAGCCCGCCGCCGACCGGGCCGACACCTTCACCCTGGCCGTCGACTACTTCGATTGGTTCGGCAGCGTCCTGCCGCGCCGCCTGGAAGGGCTGCCCTTCGAGCAACAGGCCGCATCGGCCGTCCCGACCGGCTGGTCCGCCCTCGGCCTGCTGAAGCACTCCGCCGCCACGCGCCGCTTCTGGATCCGGCACGTCTTCGCGGGCGAGGACGTGGACTTCACCTGGCCCGGCTCCCCGGAGCTCGAATGGCAGGTGACGGCCGACGACACGGCCGAGCGAATCACCGAGTTCTTCCGCGCCGAGCAGGCTCACGCCGTCGACGTACTGCGACGGGGCGATCCCAAGGACGTCGCCGCACGCGATTTCGGCACCGGGGTCCGCCCGACGCTGGCCTGGGTGCTGCTGCACCTTCTGCAGGAGTCCGCGAGGCACGCGGGCCACCTCGACATCAGCCGCGAACTCACCGACGGCACCACTCACCTGGACTGAGACACCACACGTCAACGGTGCAGGGTGGGCTGGCGGAAACAGACTTCTTCGGGTCTGTCACCGGCTGACGCCTGCATGCGGAGCTTCTGACCTCCGGCTACGGCGAGGCTGACATCCTGAGCCGTTCCGTACGTCAGTTGCTCTGGCTCGAAGATTCTCTCGCCGCCGATGACCTCGACGAATGCCCTGGTGCGGGCCTCCCGATCCGTGTCGGCGCCGTCGCTCACGCCCACCCGCACAGTGATCTTCACGAATCCGTCAGGGACCGTGAACTCCACCCTTCCGTAACCGTCGGCAGGCGGTGTGATCATCACCGACTCTGCCAGGCCCAGGCCCCCTCCGGTCTGACATGTTCCCACTCGGGCGTCCTTGAGCGCGGCAAAAGCCGGTGCCTCCACCACCCGCAACGACGACGCCTCGGAGGGCTCCGGCGGTGGTGGTGGCTGCTGAATCGTCGGCTGAGTTGCCGGACCGGCCGATTCATTGCCGGGCGTGGACGCTGTCCGGGAGACAGGACCTCCGGTCGTCGGCGTCAGCCCGGGACTGGTCGCGACGGCTGAAGTCGGTCCGAAGGGCGCACCGGTCGGCGTTTTGATGGCTGCCGGAGCAACCGACACACAACCCGGCGATGCGCAGTGCGACGCCGGATCCGCGCGGTGTCGCCACATATAGGTGACACCCATGGCACCGGCTACGACGGTTACCGCTACACCGAGGGCCGCACCCGACTTGGCGTAGTGATTGTGCTGCACGGCGCCGTCACCGAGTTGGACACCCTTGGCCTCGCGCGCGTCGACGTTCGCCACCGGGCCGGCCGGCACAGGTACGTCAGAACGAGTTGTGCTGGGTGGCGTTGTCACCGATCACCACGCCTTTCGCCCGGCGTGCGTCCACAACATATCTGCCAGCCGCTGCATCGCCGGGCGGACCGGCGGCGCCGACGCGTTTACTGCCAGAGTTGTGCCAGGTGAGGTGCTGTTTGATCTCCCTCGAGACAAAGAGCGCCATCGTAGTGATCAACTTCATTGTCGGATTCACCGCGACATTATTACGCCGGAAGTCACCGAGACATCAACTGGCCACCCGCTGAGGGTGGCTCCGGTCATCGCGGAAGGCCGAAGTGCTCGGTGAGCGCCGCGCGCAGCGTGCCGGCGTCCCCGGCAGACCAGGCGGCGAAGCAGTCCGGGCGTACGAGCAACGCGGTCGCGGTCGTGCCCTCCAGCCGGCCGGTGACCACGTCGACCCGGTCTTTCCACGGCGCGACGACCTCGGCGTAGGTGCCCGTGGAGTCCAGCAGCAGCGGCCGGGCGGTGCGGGTCAGCTCGGCGAGGCGGATCGGGCCGTGCTCGCCGTGCACCACCACGTCGGGGGCGCAGCGGCCGGCGAGGGGGTCGGCCGGGTCAGCGGGGTAGCGGATGTCCGCGCCGGACATCAGCGCCGCGATGTGCCCCGTCACCTCCGGCTTGCGCAGAAGTTCGGCGAAGAGTTCCCGCAGGCCGGTGATCTCGTCGCCGGGTGCGATCAGCGCCGACTGCGCCTGGGTGGACATGACGACCCGTTCGGCGACGGGGCGGCGCTCCGTTTCGTACGTGTCGAGCAGTCCCCGCGGTGCCCAGCCGCGCACCGTGGCGGCGAGTTTCCAGCCCAGGTTGACGGCGTCCTGCAGGCCCAGGTTGAGCCCGGGGCCGCCGATCGCCGGGTGCACGTGCGCGGCGTCACCGACCAGCAGCACCCGGCCGGCGCGGTAGCGGCCGGCGATGCGGGTGTTGCCGCCGGTCAGCCGCCGCAGCAGGCCGGGGCCGTCGGGCTCGCCGACCGGGACGCCGGCGCCGAGCACCCGGGTCACGCTGGCGCTCAGCTCGGCCAGGCTCATCGGGGTCTCGTCGCTCGCGGGCGCGTCAGGCCACTCCGTCGTGCTCAGGATCGCCGGGCGGCCGGGGAACGGGGCCCAGGCGATCAGGCCGCGCGCGGTGCGGGTGTGCTGGAACGGCGGGACGACGCCGTAGCCGGGAACGCGCAGGCCGCCGGTATCGGGGTCGAGCGACGACGCGGGGATCGTCACGGTGGCGGTGCGGGAGACCGACCGGTCGTTGGTGACGCCGGGGAAGTCGATGCCGGCGAGGCGCCGCACCGCACTGTGGCCACCGTCGGCGCCGACGAGAAACTGGGCGGTGAGCTGCGTACCGTCGGCGAGGCAGACCTCGACCGCGTCGGGGCGCCGGCGGAGGTCGACGACCTCCTGGCCGCGGCGCACGTCGACACCGAGCTCGGCCGCCCGGGCGGCGAGGCCGGCTTCGAGCTGGGCCTGCGGTACGCCGAGCACGTAGTGCGGATTCTCCTCGAGCATCGTCAAATCCAGTGGGAAGGCGCCGAAGACGAAGCCCGGCCGCGGTGCCGGCGGGGTGCTCTCCCCGCTGAGCCGCGCGTAGAGGCCGCGCCGGTCGAGCAGCCGGACGACCTGGCCCACGAGTCCGTTGGCGCGGGGCTCGCCGGTGGGTGCGGCGTGCCGTTCGAGGACGACGGCGTCGACGCCGGCGAGGGCCAGTTCGCAGGCGAGCATGAGGCCGTTGGGCCCGGCTCCGGCGATCAGGACATCGATCATGATCGTGATCCCTTCGGGGTGTGCGCCATCGCCACGGCGGGCGCGGCGCGCAGCCGGCCCGCCGCGGGGTGTGACGCGGCTGGAGACGTGAGTGAGGCAGTACCGGGAACCAGGGTCGGTGCGGCGCTTCAGCGGGGCGGCGCTGGAAGACCGGCGGCGACCTGGGCAAGGGCGTCGGTGATGAGTTGCTCGATCGGAGTGGGCGGCTCGGCGCTGTCGAGATAGTGCTGCGTGGCGACCTCGACGGCGGCACTGGCGGCGGCCGCGACGAGCCTCGGATACATGTCGGTGGCGAGGTCGGTGCCGGTGCGCTCGGCGACGGCGGCGGACAACTCGGCCTGGGCGATCGCGACGGCGCGCAGCTGCTCGCCGTGCAGAGCGGGCTCGGCGAGCATGGCGCGAACGCCGGCCACCCACTGGGCGTGTGCGGGAGTGGGCATCGCCTCGACCTCGGGGCCATTGGTGAACTGCTCCAGCGCAGCGGCGGTGAGCGCCGCCCAGAGCGGCTCGCCGGCGGGGCGCTCGCGCAGCGCGGCCGCGGTGCGCAGGCTGCGGTCGAGATGGCGCGAGGCGATCGCCTCGGCCTTGCTGGAGAAGTAGTTGTTGAACGTCCGCGGGGAGACACCGGCCGCCTCGGCGATGTCCTCGACGCGGACGTTGTCGTAACCGCGCTCGGCGGCGAGGTGGATCGCGGCCCAGCCGAGCGCCGCCCGTGTCTCGGCCTTCTTGCGCTCCCGCAACCCCGTCATGCCACCACACTAGCAATGATTGCGTGCCACGCAAAGATGCGTGTCACGCAAATTTCGGGGATCTACCGGCCGGAACGCCGGGCTCGCTGCCACACCTCTGCTCGGATGGCAGGCCAGCGCTGCTGGAATGCCTGCTGGGCGTACCACAGGGTGTCCGTCGGGCAGGATTGGTCGCGGGCGCCGGTCATCGTCGCCGTGAACGCTTCGACGGCGCGCATGCGGTGGTAGTGCCGTCGCCGCTCGGGTGACATCCCCGGGCTGGCGTCGACGTTCTGCAGCAGCCGCGATCGCAGCAGCCGCAGCTGATCCGACAGTTCCTCGCCGGCCGGCCACTCCCGCGACAGCGCGGCGAGCACGGCGAGCACGGCGCCGGCCCCGGGTTCACCGCGGAGATCCTGCTCATCGGCGAGCACGCCGAGAAGCCACCGCAGCGTCTCACGCTGAGTGGCCTCACCGGCGAGCAGCAGCGTGGTCACCAGGTCGGGATCAGCCGAGCCGAACAGGCCCGGCGGCTGGGGGTCGTCCGGGACCGGCGTGCGCAGGACCACGGTGGCGTGGGGCTCATCCAGCCAGGCGGGATCCAGCCTGATGCCGGTGCGCCGTTCCACGAAGGCCAACTGGGCCGGGTAGCCCAGATCGTCACGCAGCGCTGCACGGTCCGCGTCAAGGGCAGTGGGCTGCACGCCGGTGGGCTCGTCGTCGTCGAGGTGCTCCAGCCGGGTCAGTACCCGGCCGAAGGCGGCGTAGGACACGGAGCTGCGCCCGTTGGCATCGCTCCACCACGAGCTGTGCACGGACGCGCCGTCGGACAACCAGCGCAGGGCCTCGTCGCGGGTGCCTTCCCATCCGGCGGTCTGGCCCATCACCACGGCGGGTCCCACCCGGCGCAGGTGCACTGTTCCGTCTGGTTCCTCGAAGTCCCATCCGGCCACCTCCGCGACGTCGGCCGGATCCCCGCCGAGCCGCCGCACGACCTCCGCGACGCTGACCGGCTTGGTCACCGGCTGAACGACCGTCCAGCACCACGGGAAGTCGCTCAGGTCCGGCTGCGCGTCGAGCATCCGCTGGTACCAGGCCACGTCGTCGTCAGCCACGAGCATCCCCTCCGGACCGGTGATCGGGCGGCCCGAGCGCAGGCCCAGGACTTCGGAATGCTCCCACGATGTCCTGCCTCGGTCCCGTTCAGGGGAAGGCGGCGGCGGGCAGGACGCGGCCACGGACCTCGCCCAGGCCGATCACCGAGCCGCCCGCACCGGGTGCGGTCGCGGTGATCACCACTTCGTCGCCGTCGGTGAGGAACGTCCTGGTGGAGCCGTCCGGCAGCGACAACGGCTCCTTGCCGCCCCACGACAGCTCGATCAGGGATCCCCGCTGGCCGACCCGCTCACCGCTGATCGTCCCCGACGCGTACAGGTCACCGGTACGCAGCGACGCACCGTTCGCCGTCAGATGGGCGAGCATCTGCGCGCCGGTCCAGTACATGCCCGCGAACTCCGGCCGCGACACGACATGCCCGTTGAGCCGTACCTCGAGGTGGACGTCCAGGCCCCACGGCGGTGTCCGCGCGTCGTCGAGGTAGGGCTGCAACGGCTCGGTGCGAGCCGGCGGCGCCACCCGGGCCGCTTGGAGTGCGGCCAGCGGCACCACCCACGGCGAGACCGACGTCGCGAACGACTTGCCGAGGAACGGCCCGAGCGGCACATATTCCCAGGCCTGGATGTCCCGGGCGGACCAGTCGTTGACCAGGCACACCCCGAAGACGTGCTCGTCGAACGCGCCGAGACCCACCGGGCGGCCCAGCGCCGAGGAGGTTCCGACCACGAACCCCAGTTCGGCCTCGATGTCGAGACGCTGCGACGGACCGAAAGTGATCTCCCCGTCGGGGCTGCGGCGCTGGCCCGAGGGGCGTACCACCTCGCTGCCGGAAACGATCACCGTGCCCGCGCGCCCGTGATAGCCGATCGGCAGGTGCTTCCAGTTCGGCGTCAGCGGATCCTGGCCGGGCCGGAACATCTTGCCCAGGTTCGTCGCGTGCTGCTCGGACGCGTAGAAGTCGACGTAGTCGGCGACCGTGAACGGCAGGTGCAGCACGGCGCCGCGCGCCGGAAGCAGGTGCGGTTCAACCCGATCGCGGTGGGCGGAATCGGTCAGCCAGTCGGTCACTGCCGCGCGCACCGCCGCCCACGCCTGCGGCCCGGCGGCCAGCAGGGTGTCGAGCGACGGTCCGGCGACGTGCCGCGCCAGGTCAGGAGCCAGATCCTGGACGGCCGGAGCAAGGTCGAGGATCATCTCCCCGATCGCCACACCCACCCGCCGGTCCGGTGCCGCGGCGGTGCTGAACACCCCGTACGGCAGGGTGCCGGCGCCGAACGGATGGTCCACCGCGACCCCGAGCCAGGCCGCGGGAGTGACAGCCGCTGAAGTGACAGCCGCGGGAGTGACAGCCGCGGGAGTGACAGCCCCTGAAGTCGCAGCCGCGGGTGTGACACTGGTCAACGCAGTTCCTCCGGGAGTAGGCCGTGATGCAGCAGACCGTTGACCGGCTCGCTGATGCTGCAGGTGCCGAAGCTGACGAAGTGGTGCCGTACCGACTTGGCGAGCGGCTCGTCGATGGCGGCGACCGCCCGCGCCACCCGCTCCGCGTCCTGGTCGGCGAGCGTCCGCTCGATGTCGTAGCCCTGCAGTGCCCGGGCGGTCGCCAGCAGCACGTTCAGGAAGCCGTGATGCTCAAAACCGGTCACCGGATCACGGTGGCGAACGGGGTCGTGCAGGCCCGCGGTGAGTTTGAACGCGATGCCGCTGCGGACCGCCGACCACAGGGCGCCGGCCAGGTCCGGCTCCGCCGGGAACGCTTCCGGCCGTACCCCTCCGGTCCTGATCTTGATCCGGAGGCCGTCACCGGCCAGAGCCGCCGCCCGGGGCACGGTGATCTCCCCGCAGGGAAGCTCCACATAGGTGGGAATCGCGCCGCCCGGCGCGCCACCCGGCACCTCGAGGGCGACCACGTCGATCTGCGGCGCCGTGGGGATCTCGGCGTCGGGACCGGGAAGGATCAGCGACACCGCCAGCGGGGGCCCACCGTCGGCAGCCTCCACCAGGTCGTCCCAGCGCGCCGACGCGCACACGAACGGGCCGAGCAGCGGCGCGACCGGCGACGACTGGCGCTTGCGGTGCGCCGCCACGGCCTCGGGCAGCGGTACGTTGCCGGGCGGGAAGATCGCCGCGTCGTCGAACAGGCCGCGGAACAGGGTGGTCACGAGCGCGGTCCGCGGCCGGCCCAGGTCCACGCGTAGACGCCGTCGTCGCTCACCTGACCGGCCTCGCCCAGGCCCAGCGGCCGGAACGTGTCGACCATGACGGCGAGTTCCTCGAAGCTCTCCGCGCCCAGGCTGGCCTCGATCGCGGCCGGCTGCGGGCCGTGCGGATAGCCGCCGGGGTGCAGCGAGACGGAGCCGACGTTGATCCCGGAGCCCTTGCGCGCCTCGTAGTCGCCGCCGACGTAGAACATCACCTCGTCGCTGTCGACGTTGGAGTGGTAATACGGGACCGGCACCGCGAGGGGGTGGTAGTCGACCTTGCGGGGGACGAAGTTGCAGATCACGAAGTTGGTGCCCTCGAAGACCTGGTGCACCGGCGGCGGCTGGTGTACGCGGCCGGTGATCGGCTCGAAGTCGGCGATGTTGAACGCGTACGGATAGAGGCAGCCGTCCCAGCCCACCACGTCGAACGGGTGGTGCGGTGTCACGTGCACCGAGCCGGCCAGTCCCGCGGGCCCGTCACCCCGGTGCTTGATGTAGACCTCGGCGTCCTGCTCGTCGACCAGCCGCGGAGCGCCCGGAAGGCGCAGGTCGCGCTCGCAGTAGGGCGCGTGCTCCAGGAACTGGCCGTACCGGGACAGGTACCGCTTCGGCGGGGCGATGTGGCCGTTGGCCTCGACGACGTAGAGCCGCAGCGGCTCGCCGCCGGACGGCACCCAGCGGTGCGTGGTCGCCCGCGGGATGATCACGTAGTCGCCGCTCGCCACCTCCAGGTCACCGAAGACCGTCTCCACGGTCCCGCTGCCGGCCTCGACGTAGGCGCACTCGTCGCCGGTGGCGTTGCGGTAGAGCGGCGACGGCGTGCCCGCCACGACGTAGTTGATCCGCACGTCGGCGTTGCCCAGCACGAGCCGGCGGTCACGAACCGCGTCGCAGGACTTCCACTCCTGGCCCTCGAACAGCTGATGCAGCTTCAGGTGCCGGGGCAGCAGCGGGTGGTTGGAGACGGTCGCCTGGTCCGGCAGCTGCCAGACGCGGGCACCGACCACCGCCGAGGGGACGTGCCGGTGATAGAGCAGCGACGAGTCGGAGGAGAAGCCCTCCTCCCCCATCAGCTCCTCGTAGTAGAGGGCGCCGCCGGGGTCGCGATGTTGCGTGTGCCGTTTGGCCGGGATGCTGCCGGCCCGCTGGTAGTGCGCCATCAATACCTCCCTGGAAGCGCCCTCGTCACGTCGTCGTCCCGGTCAGAAGTTGCCGCGCCGCTCCTGCTCGCGCTCGATCGCCTCGAACAGGGCCTTGAAGTTTCCCTTGCCGAAGCCCAGCGAGCCGTGCCGCTCGATGAACTCGAAGAACACCGTAGGCCGGTCACCGATCGGCTTGGTGAAGATCTGCAGCAGATAGCCGTCCTCGTCGCGGTCGACCAGGATGCCGCGCTTCTGCAGCTCCTCGATCGGCACCCGGACCTCGCCGATGCGGGCCCGCAGCTCGGGGTCCTCGTAGTACGAGTCCGGCGTGTTGAGGAACTCGATGCCCTCCTCGCGGAGCACGTCGACGGTGCGCAGGATGTCGTTGGTGGCCAGCGCCAGGTGCTGGGCGCCCGGGCCGCGGTAGAACTCCAGGTACTCGTCGATCTGCGACTTCTTCTTGCCCATGGCCGGCTCGTTGAGCGGGAACTTGACCCGGTGGTTGCCGGAGGCCACGACCTTGCTCATCAGAGCCGAGTAGTCGGTGGCGATGTCGTCACCGATGAACTCGGCCATGTTCGTGAAGCCCATGACCCGGTTGTAGAAGTCGACCCACTCGTCCATGTTGCCGAGCTCGACGTTGCCGACGATGTGGTCGAGCGCCTGGAAGACCCGCTTCGGCGCGCCGTCACGCTTGCGGAACGAGGAGGTGCGCACCACGTATCCGGGCAGGTAGGGGCCGGTGTAGTGGTCGCGGTTGACGAGGGTGTGCCGGGTGTCGCCGTACGCCGCGATGGATGCCATCCGGACGGTGCCGTGCTCGTCGGAGATGTCGTGCGGCTCGACCAGGACGGTGGCACCCTGCGCCCGGGCGTGCTCGACGCACTTGTCGACGTCCGGTACCGCGAGGGCGATGTCGGTGATGCCGTCACCGTGCCGGGCGTGGTGGCCGATGATCGGGCTGTCCGGGTCGACACCACCCTGGATCACGAACCGGACCGCGCCGCTCTTGAGCACGAACGACACGTGGTCCCGGTTGCCGGTCTCCGGCCCCGAGTAGGCGACCAGTTCCATCCCGAACGCCGACTGGAAGAAGTGCGCGGTCTGCGTGGCGTTCCCGACGGCCCACACGATCGCGTCCCACCCGGTGACCGGGAACGGGTCGCTGCCCGAGTCGTACTCGACGAGGCCGACGAGCTGCTTGAGCGTGTCGAGGTCGAGCTCGGCGAGCCGCTCCTCGTTGGTGAGCGTGTCATTGATGGACATGGTGCTGGTCTCCCCTCAGCTGGGCGGCTGACGAGGTCCAGCTTTGGCGAAGCCGCTGTGCTGCACAACACGCACAGTTTTCGCCGGGCAGTTTGCTCAGATCGCCTCCCCGAAGGGGGCCCACGCTGGACAACCTGCCCACTGACGGCAGCGGCCTCACCCGAGCCGGGTGAGGCCGCATTCGACGTGCCGGGTGTCAGCGCAGAGTGTCGATGTCGATGACGAAGCGGTACCGCACGTCCGAGGAGAGCACCCGCTCGTACGCGTCGTTCACCTGGTCGGCGCCGATCACCTCGACCTCGGGCGCGATGCCCCGCTCGGCGCAGAAGTCGAGCATCTCCTGGGTCTCGGCGATGCCGCCGATGCTGGAACCGGCGAACGTCCGGCGGTTGCTGAACAGCGAGAACACCGGCACCGCCAGCGGCTCCGGCGGGGCGCCCACGCTGACCAGCGCACCGTCGAGCCGCAGCAGGCCCAGGTAGGCGGCCATGTCGATCGGCGCGCTGACCGTGTTCAGGATCAGGTCGAAGCTGTTCTTCAGCGCCTCGAACGTCGCCGGGTCCTTGGTGGCGTAGTAGTGCTCGGCACCGAAGCCCAGCCCGTCGTCCTTCTTGCCGAGCGTCTGCGACAGCACGGTGACCTCGGCACCCATGGCGACGGCGAGCTTGACGCCCATGTGACCGAGACCGCCCAGCCCGACGACGGCGACCTTCTTACCCGGGCCGGCCTTCCAGTGCGCCAGCGGCGAATAGGTGGTGATGCCGGCGCACAGCAGCGGAGCGGCCGCCTCGTACGGGATCGACTCGGGCACCCGCAGCACGAAGTCCTCGTCCACGACGACGTGCGTCGAGTAGCCGCCCTGGGTGATCGTGCCGTCGCGGTCGACACCCGCGTACGTCCCGGTGTTGCCCTTCAAGCAGTACTGCTCCTGGCCCGCGCGGCAGTTGTCACACTCACGGCAGGAGTTGACCATGCAGCCGACACCGACCCGGTCACCGACGGCGTGCCGGGTGACCTCGGCACCGGCCTCGGCGACCCGGCCGACGATCTCGTGTCCGACGGTCAGCGGGTAGGCCACCTCGCCCCACTCACCGCGCACGGTGTGGATGTCGGAGTGGCAGATGCCGGCATAGCGGATTTCGATCAGGACATCGCGCGGCCCCAGGTCCCGCCGCTCGACCGTGGTGCGGACGAGCGGGTCGGTGGCAGAGGGCGCGGCGATGGCAGCGACGGTGAGAATGATGTCCTCCGATGGTTGGAACTCAGCTGTTACAGGGTTCCCACAGGAACCCGTCGCAATCGTGCTACCGGCCGGTGCCCTTCGACGTTACGACGCCATCCGCCGGCCTACGAGGCACTGCTGGTACACCCCTCGCTCGTTCTCCCGCCATGCCTCCATGAAAACGGCTCAACTCCGCGCCGATCCGGCCGACAATTTCTTGCGATACCGCAACCACCTGAACCGCCCACCACCAGGGGAGACGCCGACGTGCCGCGCCTGCCGCTAGCGAACCGCAGCACCTGGCTGCTGCTCGTCACCGCGGCCATGGTGCTGCTCAGCGCCGCCTGGGTGGCCGCCGGTCTCGTCCACGTCTGGGCTCATCCGCTGCTGGGATGGCTGCCGCTGCCGGTGACCTCGATCCTCGGCGGGCACGCCTGCTGGACGGCGAGCCGGCAGACCGAACTCGACGCCGGCACCCGCCGGTTCTGGCGGCACATGACGGTCGCGAGCGCGCTTCTGACCGCCGGTATCGTCGCCAACATCGTCGACGCCACCGGCGGGCCGGCACCCTCCCAGCGGATCGGCGCGGTCACGCTCGCCGCGTACGTCTCGGTCCTCGGTCTGGTGATGTGGGCGCTGCTGCGCCTGCCCTCCTGGCAGCGCAGCCGCAGTGACTGGAGCCGCTTCGGCATCGACGCCGGCATCGTGCTGCTCACCGTCGGCGGGCTCGTCTGGCACTTCTCGCTGCGCAACCACCAGCAATGGGCCACCCAGACCGGCGGCGCCGGCGCGATGCTGGCGATCACCGCGGTGGCGTTCGTGTCGATGGCCACCTTCGTCAAGGTCGCCTTCGCCGGTGCCGGGCGCCTCGACCGCCGCGCCATCTACATCCTGGCCATCGGCAGCGCCGCGAGCGGCGGCTTCGGAAGCCTCTCCCCGCTGCTGATCGACCGGCCGTACCTGTCCACCAGCCTGGTCTCCGTCCCGCTTGCCGCGTTCAGCGTCCATCTCGCCGCCGTCAGCCAGCAGCGCGCCGGCAACCGGGAGCCGCGGCCACGTTCCGCCCGGCGGCGCATCAGCGTGGTCCCGTACCTCGCCGTGGCCATCGCCGACCTCCTGCTGCTCACCACCGACATCGGCGACCCCGCCCAGACGCGGACCATGGAGGCCATCGTCGTGGCCCTCACCGCGCTCGTGGTGCTCCGGCAGGTCATCGCGCTCCGCGACAACCAGCGCCTGCAGGACCGGCTCACCCACCAGGCGACCCACGACAGCCTCACCGACGCCGGCAACCGCGCCCTGTTCGAGCAGCACGCGGAGCGGCTCCTCGCCGACGGCAGCGCGTTCCACGTCGCCCTGCTGGACCTAGACGACTTCAAGGCCGTCAACGACCGGCTCGGCCACCGCATCGGCGACCAGCTCATCCAGGAGACGAGCCGGCGCCTCACCGCGGCCCTCGGCGGCAACGGCACGGTGGCCCGTCTCGGCGGCGACGAGTTCGCGCTGATCCTGGTCACCGGCGACACCGACGACCCGGATGCGCTGTTCCAGCGGCTGCTCCACGCCGTCGAGCAGCCCGCACACCTGGACGGCAACATCCTGACCACCGGAGCCAGCCTCGGCATCACCGCAGCCCACACCGGCGACGACCCTGCCGAGCTGCTGCGCCGCGCCGACGTGGCCATGTACGACGCGAAGGCCGCCGGCGGCCACCGCTGGCAGTGGTTCGACCCGTGCATGGACCAGGCCGCCGACGACACCGCCCGGCTCGGCGCGGACCTGCGCCGGGCTCTGGACAGCGACCAGTTCTTCGTGCTCTACCAGCCGATCGTGAGCCTGCCCGCCGGTGTTCCGGCCGGCGCCGAGGCTCTGCTGCGCTGGCAGCACCCCGAGCGGGGCCTCGTACCTCCGGACGTGTTCATCCCGATCGCCGAGCGCATCGGCGTCATCCACGAGCTCGGCGCCTGGGTCCTCGAGCAGGCCTGCCGCCAGAGCGCCGACTGGACCCACCGCTTCGGTACCGCCGCACCGGCCCGCATCAGCGTCAACGTCTCCGCCCGCCAGCTCGCCGACCCCGGCTTCGTCGACAGCGTGGCCGCCACCCTGTGCTCCACCGGCGCCGACACCAGCCGCCTGCTGATCGAGGTGACCGAGACCGCCGTCCTCAACGCGGACACCGCCGTCGAGCAGCTGCACCGCCTCAAGGCGCTGGGCCTGCGCATCGCCCTCGACGACTTCGGCACCGGCCACTCCTCGCTCAGCCTGCTGCTCACCTGCCCGGTCGACGTCCTCAAGGTCGACAAGTCCTTCGTCAGCGGCGACACCGCCGGACAGGCCGGCGCCATCATCGTCAAGAACATCATCGGCTTCACCACGGACTTCGGCATCGACGCCGTCGCGGAGGGCGTGGAGACCGCCGACCAGGCCGAGCGCCTGTACGACGTCGGCTACCGCCTGGCCCAGGGCTACCACTTCGGCCGCCCGATGTCCGCCGACGCCTTCGAGGCGGTCTTCACCAGCGAGCGCACCGTGCCCACCCCGGTGGCGTAGCGGCCCGTCCCGATGCGTGACCACCGGTATCCGGCGTCCATGGCAGGATCTCTCGCGTGCAGATCGGGATGCTCGGGCCGTTCGAGGTCCGTACGGACGACGGCGCCCTCGCCGACGTACCCGGCGCCCGCCTGCGCGGCCTGCTCATCGCCCTCGCCCTCGAACCGGGCCGGGTGGTGCCCAAGTCCACGCTCGTCGACTGGATCTGGGGTGAGAGCCCGCCCGCCGACGCCACGAACGCCCTGCACCGGCTGGTCTCCCGGCTGCGCAAGGCGCTGCCCGGCGGCTCCGTCGAGGGCCACACCGACGGCTACCGCCTCGCCGTTTCGCCGGACGCCGTGGACGCCGTACGTTTCGAGCGCCTCGTCACCGCGAGCCAGGTCCGCGGCGGCGGCGACCCGGAGCGGGTGCGGCTGCTGCGCGAGGCCCTCGCCCTGTGGCGGGGAACCGCGATGCAGGACGCCGGGCTGCCCGACAGCACGGCCCTCGGCGCGGCCGTCACCCGGCTCGACGCCCTGCGGGTCAGCGCCCTGGAGGATCGCTTCGAGGCGGAGTCCGGGCCGGAGCTGATCACCGAGCTGACCGGCCTGGTCGCCGCCCATCCGGTGCGCGAACGCCTGGTCGCCGCTCTGATGCGCGCCCTGGCCGCGGCCGGCCGCGGCAACGAGGCGCTGCAGCTCTACCAGCGGACGCGGGAGGCCCTGGCCGACACCCTGGGCGCCGATCCGTCGCCGGAGTTGTCGGCCCTGCACGTCGCGCTGTTGCGCGGTGATCAGGGCCGCCGGCCGCGGGAGCGCAGGACCAACCTGCGGGCGGAGCTGACCAGCTACATCGGCAAGGGCTCGGACGTGGACGCGGTCTGTGAGCTGGTCGCCGGGCATCGGCTCACCACGCTGATCGGGCCGGGCGGCTCGGGCAAGACGAGGCTGGCCACCGAGGCCGGGCGCACGCTGCTCGGCGACCTGCCGGACGGTGCCTGGCTGGTGGAGCTCGCCCCGATCGGCGCCGACGGTGACGTGGCCCAGGCGACGATCACCGGGCTCGGCCTGCGGGACGCCCTGCTCAGTGGCGCGCCGGGCGCCGAACTGACCGACCGGCTCATCGCGGCGATCCGCGACCGGGACGCGCTGCTGATCCTGGACAACTGCGAGCACGTGATCGAGGCCGCGGCGGCGTTCGCCCACCGGGTCCTCGGCGAGTGCCACCGCCTGCGGATCCTGGCGACCAGTAGGGAGCCGCTCGGCATCACCGGTGAGGCGCTGTGGCCGGTGGAGCCGCTGGCCGTGCCGGGACGCGACGCCGGGCCCGCGGAGATCGAGTCCTCGCCGGCCGTACGGTTGCTGCGCGACCGGGCCGGCGCGGTCCGCAAGGACCTCGCGCGGGACGCCGCGACGTCGGCGACCATCGTGCGGGTCTGCCGGGCGCTGGACGGGATGCCGCTGGCCATCGAGCTGGCCGCGGCCCGCCTGCGCACCATGTCGCTCGATCAGCTGGCGCACCGGCTCGACGACCGCTTCCGGCTGCTGACCGGCGGCAGCCGTACCGCCCTGCCGCGGCACCGGACCCTGCGGGCGATGGTCGACTGGAGCTGGGAGCTGCTCACCGAAGCCGAGCGGGTGGTGCTGCGGCGGCTCTCGGCCTTCTCCGGCGGGGCGAGCCTGGACGCCGCCGAGCAGGTGTGCGCCGGCGACGGCGTCGCGCCGGAGGACGTGCTCGAGCTGCTCACCTCGCTCACCGAGAAGTCGCTGCTGGTTCCCGCGGGCGACGGCGTACCGCGCTACCTGATGCTCGGCACGATTCTGGAGTACGCCCGGCTCCGGCTGGCCGAGGCGGGTGAGACGGACCTGGCCCGGCAGGCGCACCTCGCCTACTTCACCGCGTTCGCCGAGACCGCCGAGCCGCACCTGCGCCGTGCCGAGCAGCTGCGGTGGCTGGCCGCGCTGGAGGCCGAGCACGACAACATCGGTGCGGCGATGCGGGGCGCGCTGGCGGCGGGCGAGGCACATGCCGCGATGCGGCTGGCGGCGGCGGCCGGCTGGTACTGGTGGCTCAGCGGGCGCAAGGCCGAGGGCATCGAACTGATCCTCGCCGCCACCGAGACACCGGGCGAGGTCAACGACGAGATCAAGGCCATCGTGTACGCGCTCGTGGTGCTCTTCGCCGGATCCGGCCGGGCCGACGCCCGCCAGGCGGCGGAGTGGATTCACCAGGCGTACCGGCTGGCCCGCCGCAGCGGCTCCACCAATCCGATTCTGGGCCTGGTGGTCCCGCTGGAGCGCATGCTGCGGGAGCCGGACGCCTTCCTGCCCGCGTGGGAGCCGCTGCTCGCCGACCAGGATCCGTGGGTGCGCGCACTGGCCCGGCTGCACCTGGGCAAGATGCGGATCATGCTCGGCCACGCCGGCCGGGACGCGGACGCCTACTTGGAGATGGCGCTCGCCGAGTTCCGGGCACTGGGCGAACGGTTCG
The DNA here is from genome assembly GCF_042666575.1 of Actinoplanes sp. GCM10030250. Lineage (NCBI taxonomy): Bacteria > Bacillati > Actinomycetota > Actinomycetes > Micromonosporales > Micromonosporaceae > Actinoplanes > Actinoplanes sp. GCM10030250. The sequence continues at coordinate 92,566 of NZ_JBHTDO010000018.1, forward strand.
GGATCTACTTCGCGCTGACCGAGCTGGCCGAACGCGTTGCCACCCGGGGCGAGTTCGCCGCTGCGTGCGCCTATTATGACCAAGCGATCACCGCTCTGACCGAGGTCGGCGCCCTCGAGGACGTCATCCCGATCCGGTCGCGGCAGGCCCAGCTCCACCGGCTGCTGGGCGACGAGGAGGCAAGCCGGGCCGCGATCGCGGAGGCGCAACGGTACGCGGATCGCGTCACCTGGCCCGACTCGCTCGCCGAGCTGGCCCTGTCGAAGGCGCAGCTCGCCCGGTGGGCCGGCGACACCGAGGAGGCCCGCCGGCAGCTCGGCGCCGCGACGGCCCTGCTCGGCGAGAAGGCGGGTGCGAGCGTCCGCGGGTACATCACCGACCTCCTCGGCTATCTCGCCGAGGATCTCAGCGAGGCGCGGCAGCACCGCGTCGCGGCGTACGAGGCGGCCACCGAGGCCGGACACGCACCGCTGGTCGCGCAGGTCCTCGTCGGTGTCGCCGATCTCGCGCTGCGCCAGGAGCAGTACGAGCAGGCCGCCCGGCTGCTGGCGGCGAGTGCAGCGGTGTGCGGCCTGCGGGACCGTTCCCACCCGGACGTGGACCGGATCGAGCAGGCAGCACGGCGCCGCCTCGGCGACACGGGGTTCGCCGAGGCGGCTCGGGAGGGCGCTGAGGCAGGCTGGAGTCAGCTGGCCGGGGTCACGCTCGCTTCTTGAAGGTGGCCGATGCCCACAGGTAACCGACGACCGCGATCCCGGTGCACCAGGCGAGGGCCGCGATCAGGTCACCGGTGGCCGGCGAGCCGTTGAGGAAGCCGCGCAGGGTCTCGATGATCGGGGTGAACGGCTGGTACTCGGCGAACTGCCGGACGCCCGCGCCCATCTTCTCGGCCGGCACGATGGCGCTGCTGAAGAACGGCAGCATGACCAGCGGCACCGCGGCCATGCCCGCCGTCTCCGGAGACTTGGCCGCCAGACCCAGCGCGATGGTGAACCAGCCGGCCGCGACACCGAGCAGCACGACGATGCCCGCCACACCCAGCCAGTCGAGGAAACTCGCGGCCGGGTCGAACCCGAGCGCGAACGCCACACCGACCAGGGCGGCGATGGCGATCACGTTGGTCAGTACGCTGGCGACGACATGGCCGGTCAGTACGGCACCCCGGGACACGTCCATCACCTTGAACCGGTTGATGATGCCCTTGGTCATGTCGGAGTTCACCGACGTCGCGACGGCGCCGAGCCCGTAACAGACGGCCAGCAGCATCAGCCCCGGTGTCGCGTAGTCGATGTAGTCCACGCCGACGTCGAACGCGTCACCGAAGACGTACACGAACATCAGCATCATCACGATCGGCATCAGGACGGCGTTGAACACCGACGTCGGGTTCCGGGCGATGTGCTTGAAGTTGCGGCGAAGCATCACCAGCGAGTGCGGTTGGGTGCTCATTTCGCGTCCACCTCCGTGGTACGGCCGGTCAGGGCCAGGAAAACGTCGTCGAGGTTCGGGGTGTGCACCGAGAACTCCTCGGCGCCGAGCGCGTGCTCGTCGAGCCGGTCCAGCAGGGCCCGCAGGGACCTCGTCCCGGCGTCGCTGGGCACGTTCAGGGTCAGGCTCTCGTCGTCCGGGGTGGACTCCGGGAAGAGCCGCACGGCCGTGGCCAGCTCGCCGGCGGTGGCGAACCGCAGCCGGACGTGGGTGCCGGGGATCTGCCGTTTCAGCTCACCCGGGGTGCCCTGTGCGACCAGCCGGCCCTGATCGAGGACCGCGATCCGGTCGGCGAGCTGGTCGGCCTCCTCGAGGTACTGCGTGGTCAGGAAGACGGTCACCCCGCCGGCCACCAGCTCGCGGATGATCTCCCACATCGTGCGGCGGCTGCGCGGGTCCAGGCCGGTCGTCGGCTCGTCCAGGAAGATGATCCGCGGGTCGCCGACGAGCGTCATGGCCAGGTCCAGCTTCCGGCGCATGCCGCCGGAGTAGGTCGACACCGGCTTCTGCGCGGCACCCGCCAGGTCGAAACGCTCCAGCAGCCCGGCGATCAGCCCGGCCGAGCCGGTCCGCTGCAGGTCCGCCATCAGCTGGAGGTTCTCCTGGCCGGTCAGCAGCTCGTCGACCGCCGCGAACTGGCCGGTCACCCCGATCCGCGCCCGCACCGCCCGGGCCTCGGTGGCCACGTCGTGCCCGGCGACGCGTACCGTGCCGGCGTCGGCCTTCATCAGTGTGGACAGCACGTGCACTGTCGTGGTCTTGCCGGCCCCGTTCGGGCCGAGCAGGGAGAAGATCGTGCCGGACGGAACCGTCAGGTCGATACCGTCGAGCACGGTCTTGGTACCGAATGCCTTCCGCAGGCCGGAAACCTCAATCGCTGAACCTGTCATGCGCTCACGATCACGGCCCGCTCTGACACTCCCCTGTCACGCCTCTGACACGCCCGCCGCCACCGCGCCCACCCGCGACTGCGATGCTGGAGCGATCATGAAGATGGGCATCATCGGCCAGGCCGCGGTCCTGTTCGCCGTCACTACTCCGCGGGGTAGGCGCGGGTCTCGGTCGCCTTCACCGCCACCCACAATTCCCGGCCCGGTTCCAGCTGCAGCTGGGCGGCCGCGGCCGGCGTGATGTCGGCGGCCACCGTGATCGGCCCGTCGAGGCGTACCCGCAGGTTGTCGCCGTGCTGCTGCAGATCCGCGAGGACAGCCGGCCACGTGTTACGCGGGCTACCGTCCGGCTGACGCACGTGCAGGGCGACCGCCGACGGCGGGAACGCCACGAACGCCGCACCCTCCACGGTGTCCGTACTGGTCAGAGCGAACCCGTCGGCAAGCTCGACAGTGTGGCCACTTCCCCGGCCGCGGTAGAGGTTGAGCCCGACCAACTGGGCGACGTAGTCGGTGCGGGGCCGGGCGGTGATCGTGGAGGCGTCGCCCTCCTGCACCACCCGGCCGTGTTCAATGATGATCAAACGGTCCGCGAGGACCAGGGCGTCGAGCGGGTCGTGGGTGACGAGCAGCGTGGCGCCCGGGTGGGCGGCCAGGTGCCGGCGCAGTTCGGCGCGCGTCTCCAGCCGGGTACGCGCGTCGAGCGCGGCCAGCGGCTCGTCGAGCAGCAGCAGAGCGGGTCCGACGGCGAGCGCCCGGGCCAGCGCGACCCGCTGCGCCTGCCCGCCGGAGAGCTGCCGGGGTTTGCGCCGCCCGTGCTCGGTGAGACCGACCCGGTCCAGCCAGCGATCGGCGGTGGCGTGGGCGGTACGCCGGTCCACACCGTGCCGGCGCGGTCCGAAGGCGACGTTGTCGCGGGCGCTCAGGTGCGGGAACAACAGGTAGTCCTGGAAGACCACACCGACCGGGCGCTCCTCCGGCGGTGTCCACAGCCGGCTGTCCGGCCGGTCCAGGTCCCGCCCGTCCAGGGTGAGGTGCCCGCCGGAGAGCGGGGTGAGGCCGGCCAGCGCGCGCAGGGCGGTGGTCTTGCCGGCACCGTTCGGCCCGAGGAGCGCGACCGTCTCACCGCGGGCGATGCGCAGCACGACGTCCAGCAGGAATGTTCCACGCTGAACAACTAGGCGCGCATCAACGAGATCGGTCACGGCGCTGTCAGCCAGCGGTCGCGGAGGCCGGCCAGGATGGTGACCGAGACGACCAGCAGGATCAGGCTGAGCACCACGGCGCCCTCCAGGTCACCGCTCTCCATGGTCTGGTAGACAGCGAGCGGCATGGTCTGCGTGATACCCGGATAGTTACCGGCGAAGGTGATCGTCGCGCCGAACTCACCCAGCGCCCGCGCCCAGCACAGCACCGCACCGGCCGCGATCCCCGGCGCGACCAGCGGCAGCGTGACATGCGTGAAGCTGGTCCAGCGGGTCGCGCCCAGGGTGGCCGCGGCCTCCTCGTACCGGGTGTCGGCGCCGCGCAGCGCACCCTCGACGGCGATCACCAGGAACGGCAGGGCGACGAAGGCCTCCGCGATCACCACACCGGCCGTGGTGAACGGCAGCGTGATCCCGAACGTGCTGTCCAGCCACTGCCCGACCAGGCCGCGCCGTCCGAGCGCCAGCAGCAGCGCGATGCCACCGACCACCGGCGGCAGCACCAGCGGAACGGTGATCAGGGCCCGGACCACGCGCCGGCCGGGGAACTCGACGCGGGCCAGCAGCCAGGCGAGGGGCACGCCGACGGCCAGGCAGACCACCGTGGCGACGGTCGAGGTGAGCAGCGACAGACGCAGCGCGGTGACCACACCGGGTTCGGTGAGCCGCTGCGGCAGCGTCGACCAGGGCGTGCGGGCGAGCAGGCCGGCCAGCGGCAGAACCAGGAAGATCAAACCAACAAGAGCAGGCAGAAGCAGGGGTACGGGTACCCGAGCCGTTGTCCGCGGCCTCCTCTTCCGCACGGCCTCCCCGGAACTCCGCACGGCCTCCCCGGAACTCCGCACCACCTTTCCGGAACCGCTCACGCTGCTCAGGGCGCCTGGAATCCGGCGCCGGTGAGGACCTTCGTCCCCTCCCCGGAGAGCACGTAGTCGACGAACGCCCGCGCACCCGCCGGGTTCCTCGCGCCGTTCAGCACCACGATCGGGTAATCGTTGACGGCCTCGGCGGACTCGGGAAACTCGACCGCGTCGACGTCGGCCGCCGACGCCTTGGCATCGGTGCGGTAGACCAGAGCGGCGTCGACCTCACCGAGCTTCAGCTTCGACAGGGCCGCCTTGACGTCCTGCTCCAGGGTCACCGGCGTCACCGCCACCCCGGCCGCCTCGATCACGGTGTTCGCGGCAGCACCGCACGGCACCGCCTCCGCGCACAGGGCGACCTTGAGGCCGGCCCTGCTCAAGCCGGCCAGCCCGGTGACACCAGCCGGGTTTCCCTTGGCGACCGCGATGACCAGCTGGTTCCTCGCGAACACGGCGGGCGGGCCGGCGCCGGTGACCAGGTTCTTCGGCGACGCGGAGGCGAACACGTCGGCCGGTGCGCCCTCGTTGATCTGGGTCGCCAGACCGGAGCTGCCGCCGAAGTTGAACGTCACGGTGGTACCCGGGTGCGCCGCCTCGAACTGCTCGCCGATGGTCGTGAACGACTCGGTCAGCGACGCGGCGGCGAAAACGGTCACTGAACCGCTCACGGCACCGGCGCTCTCGCCCGTACCCGATCCGGGGTCTTGATCTGGGCCCGCGCCGCCGCACCCGCCCAGACCGAAAATGGCCAGGGCGCTAAGCCCTGCCGCCGCCGCGCGCCATGCCCTCAACCGTGCCTCCCCCGCGATGCCCCGGAACGCTCGACAACGACCGTTGTCGATTTGACGACCGCCACGGCAACGGAGCCGACCTGCAGTTCCAGCTCGTCGACGGCCTCCCGGCTCATCAGCGACACCAGCCGGAACGGCCCCGCCTGAATGTCGACCTGAGCCATCACGGTGTCCTTGACGACCGCGGTCACGATCCCCCGCAGCCGGTTGCGCGCCGACGACGTGTCCGATCGCTCATCCGGCTCGGCGGCCTGCGCCCGCGCGAACGCCGCCAGCTCGACCCCCTCGATCAGCCGATGCCCGTGCTCGTCCCGGACCGCCGCCAGCCTGCCCGCGTCCACCCACCGCCGCAGCGTGTCGGAGCTGACGCCCATCAGCTCGGCCGCTTCCCCGATCCTGAACGTCGTCACGCCACCCACCCTAGCCTCCGACAGATGCGAGGCGAAAGGGTCACTCATGCTTGCACATGCGGGCGTGCCGTTTGACGGTGCCCGCATATGCATCATCCGCACCCGACCCTCCGCCCGGGAGCCCGATGTCGTAGTCTGGCCGACTTTGCTCTACACGGGAGGTTGAGATGGCGAAGTACCCGCAAGAGATCACGGAGCGTTTCCACGGTTCGCCCGAGCAGATGGCGATCGCGCTGGTGGGCGAACCGCCGACCAGGTGGGAGACCATCGTGCTCGAGGAGTACGACCCGGCTTGGGCACAACGGTTCGACACGGCGAGCGGTGCGATCCGGGACGTGCTGGGTGACCTGGTGATCGATGTCGGACATGTCGGCTCGACTTCGGTGCCGGGCCTGGCAGCGAAGCCGATCATCGACATCGACCTGCTCCTGGCGGACAGCGAGGACGAATCCAGCTACGTCCCCGCCCTGGCGACGCTCGGCTACCGCCTGATCCTGCGGGAACCCTGGTGGTACGGGCACCGGATGCTCGTCGACGCCGCCGAGGACGTCCACCTGCACGTCTGGCCGCGAGGCGCCCCCGAGCCGATCCGGCACCAGCTCTTCCGGGACTGGCTGCGCTCGCACCCCGAGGACCTGGAGTTGTACGCCTCGGTCAAGCGCCGCCTCGCCACGGAGACGGCGCACGATCCGGGCAGCTACAGCCTCGCGAAGAACGACGTCATCGACGACATCTACGCACGGATCTTCGCGGCACCCTGACCATCGGGCTCATCGCCTCCCTCTCGGCCGTCAGGCTCCCCGCCGCCCTCTCGGCCGTCAGGCTCCCCGCCGCCCTCTCGGCCGTCAGGTTTGTTGGCGTTTGTTCGGCGTCGGGAGGGCGGCAGCGAGCCGGTCGACCTGATCGCGGATCTCGGGCACTGCTGTCGCCTCCCACAGGGTTCCGCGACGCAGTGGCCCGGCCAGCCAGAGACCCGGCTGAGCCTGGCCGCCGGCGTCGAGCACCCGCCCGTCGGCGTCCGTGTCCACACCCAGCCCGTGCGGTCCCGGCCGCACCAGGCCGCCGACGAGCAACCCGGTCAGCAAAGGCCCCGCCGCTCCCGGCAGCGGTCCCTGCCCGGTGGCCCCAGGCAGCGGTCCCTGCCCGGTGGCCCCCGGCAGCGGTCCCTGCCCGGTGGCCCCCGGCAGTCGTCCCGGCCCGGTGGCCCCCGGCAGTCGTCCCGGCCCGGTGCAGAGGACGACCGCGCCGTAGCGGCGTGGCGCCTCCCCCGTGACCTGCACACACAGGCCACCGGCCGGATGCGGGGTGACCGAGCGGAGGTGTCCGGAGCGCACCCGCAGCCGGCCGTCCGCACGCAGGGCCGCGACCCGGGCGGCCACCGGTGGGGCCATCCGGTGCCGGTGCACCTCCCAGTACCGGGCGACATGGCGCAGGAACCGTTCCCGGGCGGCGCTGTCGAGGCCGGACCACAGCCGGTCCGCCTCCCGGCGCACCTCCTCCACGATCGCGGTCCAGTCGATGCCCGCGGCGGCCGCCTCCCGCAGGCTGCGCAGCAGCGGCCGCAGGTTCGGTGAGCCCGGCAGGTCGAGCGAGACCCCGGGTGCCGGGCGTTCCGGGTGGTGGAGCGGGAGCAGGCCGTGCCGGGACAGCGCCTCGACCGGGACATCGCGACCGCCCTCGGTCAGCGTGAGGGCCACGTCGATCGCGGTCAGGCCGGTGCCGATCAGCAGCACGGGCTGGTCGGGTGGCACGGCGTCGAGAGCACCGGCCGCCCAGGGGTCGGCGACGAACTCGGCACTGCGGTGGGCGGCGTCGGTGATGCCGGCCGGGCGATGCGGCGGCGGGTTGCCGAGTGCGAGGACGACGTGGTCGGCGCGGACTTCGGCACCACCATCATCCCGTACGCGGAAACCGTCACCCTCGGGCCGGATGGCGGTGGCCACGGCGAGCCGGTGCCGGAACCGGTCACCCGCCGCCGCCGCGGTACGGGCGAATTCGTCGGCGAGATAGTCCCCGTAGCGGGCGCGGGACAGGAAGGTGGCCGGCTCGACCGGCAGCCCCCGCGCGTGACTCCAGCGGACGAGATGCAGGGGGTCGCCCGGCTCGACGCTCATCGACGTCGCCCTGGAGTTGAGCACGTGCCACGGCTCGGCCGCGCCGTAGGCGACACCGCGGCCGGGGCGGCTCTCCGGCGAGACCAGAACGGCCCGCCAACCGGTACGGCGCAGCACCGCACGAATGACGAGTGCACCCGTGAATCCGCCGCCGACGACCGCTACCACGCCGGGCCGCGGGTGCGACCGGCTGCCCGCGGCGGGCCGGCGAACGGCGGTGCTGGTCACTGAGCGACCTGCTGCGTACAGATGCTGGACATTCACGTCCTCCCGGAGCTCGACACCTTCCCTACTCAACCACAACGCCTATGGGTTTGATAGGTTATTCAGACGCACCGCGTGTCGCTCTGCCGGTTCGGCTGGCACTGGCCGGGCTCCCAGAAGCGAGTAGTCTAAGCTGATCAACGACATGAGTGTGACCACAGCCCGCGCGGCGGGAGGCGTCATCCGCCTCCGGGTGCGCGGCGACATAGACCTGGCTTCGTCCGACCTTCTGCTGGAAGCCATCGACGACGCCCTGGCCGAGCAGGACCTGCAGGAACTCCTCGTGGACCTGGCCGAGGTGCCCTTCTGCGACTCCACCGGCATCGCGGCGCTCGACAAGGGCTACGGCGCGGCCGCCGGCCGGGGCGTGCGCTTCCAGATCACCGATCCGCAGCCCATCGTGTACCGCGTACTCGAAATCGTCGGCATCCGCCAGGCACTGATGGGCGCCGCCTGATCGCAGCGCCGCCCGCCGCCTTTGAACGAAGACTCCGCTGCCTTTGCGCACCGCCCCACGAGGCGATCTACGTCACCGCACGTCCCTTATCGGAACGAAAGCCGCATCCGCGCGGTTGCTGACTGTCGTGACGCTTGCTTTCGCCGTCCTCGGGGACTCCATCGCCTACGGCCAGGGCGCGTCCCGGCCGTCCGACACGATCGGCACGCGCCTGGCCGCTGACCTGGGACGTTCCGGCACACCCACCGACCTCCGCGTGTTCGCGGTACCCGGCGCGGACAGCCGGGGACTGGCCGCCCAGGTCCAGCGCGCAGTGACCTGGAGGCCCGGCGTAGCGCTGATCATCATCGGAGCGAACGACCTCACCCACTTCGTGCCCACACACCAGGCCGCCGCGCTGCTCGGTGACGCCGTCCAGCGGCTGCGCGTGGCGGGTGCCGAGGTTGTCGTAGCACCGGCACCCGACCTCAGCGTCGTGCCGTGGGTGCCGCAGCAGATGCGAATGCTCGTACAGGCCGGCAGCCGACTGCTGCGCCAGGAGCAGACCCGTGCGGCGCTCGCGGCCGGCGCCCGGATAGCCGACATCAGCGGCACGTCCGCCTCAGCGTTCGCCGCCGATCCGGCACTGTTCAGCGCCGACCACTTCCACCCGTCCAGCGCCGGTTACGCCGTCATCACCGCCGCCCTCCTCCCCACCGTCCGCGACGCCGCCACCTCCACCCAGCCCGCCGGCTCCCACGCGCCCTAGCCCCGCCCCAGCCCCGCGCCACCCCCGGCTGGCTCCCAGAGCCCCTCGATCACCGCGAGGCAGCACCCACGACCAGCCGGATCGGGGGCGCGGGGGCGTGTGGTGGGTCACGGCTGGCTCCCAGAGCCCCTCGATCGCCGCGAGGCAGCACCCACGACCAGCCGGATCGGGGGCACGGGGGCGTGTGGTGGGTCACGGCTGGTTAGGGCCGGCGGTGGTGGGGCATAGGAGGTGTGAACGGAAGGGGTTGTTCACCCCAACGGACGAAGTACAGGGAAGGCTTTCGATGACCACCTACGACAGCACTGTCGGTGCCCGACAGAACATCGCCGCAGGTTCCGACGCTCTGCGCGCCGACGTCGACGCCACCCAGGATCGGCTGACCGGCTCGCGGGTGAAGCAGGCACTGAACCGTACGAAGGCTACGGCCACCTCCGCGACCGCGCAGGCCGGTCAGACGGCTCGCAAGCGTCCCGTCGTCACCTCGGCGGCTGCGCTTGCCGTCGCCGCCGTGGCCGCGACCAGCGTGATCGGCGGCCGCAAGATCGCTGAGGCGCGCCGTCCTCGCAGCCGCTGGGAGCGCCTGATGGACCGCGTTCCCACGCAGCGCCTGCTCAGCCGTTTCCGCTGACGATCGGATTCGCAGCAAACAACCGCCGCCCGGCAATGCCGGGCGGTGGTTTCAGTTGACGGCGCCCATGGCCGAGACCCCAGTCCGGTTGACGGCGGCCAGTGTTCGAGACCAGGTTTCAGTTGACGGCGCCCATTTGTTTGACGTGTTTGAGGACCGGCGCGGATTCGATGCGCTCGACGCCGTCGAGCATGCCCAGGCGTTCGGTCACGTAGCGGTAGTAAGCCGGCATGTCCTGGCAGACGGCGATCACCTGGAGGTTCGTGGGGCCGGTGGTGGCGGCGGCGAAGACGATCTCCTCGTGGTCGGCGAGGGCTCGGCCGACGGTGGCGACGCGGGACGGTGCGACGGAGAGCCAGAGCAGCACGGTGGCGCGGAAGCCGTACAGCTCGGGTTCCATCTCGACGTCGGTGTAGAGCGAGCCCGAGCTGAACAGCTCCTGCACCCGGCGGCGGACCGTCGACTCGGGCCAGCCGGTTGCGGCGGCGAGGTCGGTGTAGCTGAGGCGGCCGTCGCGGGAGAGTGCCTCGATCAGGGGCGTGTCGGCGTCGGTGAGGTGGGCGGTCGACTGCGGATCTGCTGACCACTGCGGGGTCAGTGCCTCGATCTGGCCGGCGGAGAGTGCCACGTCGCGGCGGTCCGGGCCGACCGCGCCGCCGACGTAGTGGTGGATCACGCAGTGCGCGCTGACCGCGACCAGGCGCGGCGTGCGCGGGAGTTTCTGCAGGAGGAGCGCCTCCCGGTCGGCTGAGGCGGGCACGCGTACGTTGCACGCGATCTCGGTGCCACCCGAGGTGATCGACACCCACCCGGTGTCCGGCCGGCGCGCGAGGGCGGTGGCGATCGCCAGGGCCGCATCGGGCGTTGCCCGGAGGCGGAGCATCCACATCTCGTACCCGAGCTCGATGGGGTTGGGCAGGCCGACCACCCGCAGGCCCGCCTCGTCGCGCAACCGGCGATAACGCCGGGCGACCGTCTGGTCGGAGACGCCCAGGACCGCGCCGATCTCGCGGAAGCCGGCGCGGCCGCTGATCCGCAGCGCGTGTGTCACCTGCCGGTCCAGCTCGTCGATTTCCACCGCTGGAGCCTAGCCGGTGTCGAGATCCGCAGGAATCGGGTTCGCGGCGCGCGAAGGAGTCCGGAAGGGCGGCATTCTGCTACGCATGCGCAAATGGTCACCCCTGATCGCGATCTGCCTCGGCACCTTCCTGCTGCTGGTGGACGTCACCATCGTCGTCGTCGCGCTGCCGGCCATCGGCGACAAGTTCGGGGCCGGCTACGCCGACCTGCAGTGGGTCCTCGACGGGTACGCCCTCGCGCTCGCCGCCCTGCTGCTGGGCGCCGGTTCGCTCGCCGATCGGTACGGGCGGCGCCGCACGTACCTGATCGGTATCGGCCTTTTCGCTCTCTCCTCACTGCTGTGCGCTGTCGCACCGAACGAGCAGGCGCTGATCGCCGCCCGGATTCTGCAGGGCGCCGGTGGCGCGGCGATGTTCGCCACCACGGTGGCCCTGCTCAACGTCACCTACCACGGCCGTGACCGGGGTGTCGCGTTCGGCGTCTGGGGCGCCGTCAACGGCGCCGCCGCGGCTGCCGGGCCGCTCGCCGGTGGCCTGCTCACCGAGCACTTCGGGTGGCGCTGGATCTTCCTGGTCAACCTGCCGATCTGCGTTGCCGCCGTCTGGTTCACGGTGCGCAGCGTCGCCGAGTCGAAGGCGCCCCGAGCGGGCCGGTTCGACCTGCCCGGCACGATCAGCTTCACGGTGGCCGCGGGCGCGGTGACGTACGGCCTGATCCGCGCCGGCGAAGCCGGCTGGACCGACACCGTCGCCCTGACCGCCTTCGCCGCCGGTACGGCCGCCCTGCTCGCGTTCCTCGCCGCCGAACTCCGCTCCGACCACCCGATGCTGGACCTGTCACTGTTCCGCCGGGCGCCGTTCGCCGTGCTGATCGTTGCCGCGTTCCTCACCCAGGCCGCCGCCTTCGCCTACCTCCCGTTCACCACGGTGTGGCTGCAGCAGGTGCTCGGCAACGGCCCGGTCGACGCCGGCCTGGTCGGCGCGCTGCCGATGGCCGTCGCCTCGCTGGTGGTCGGCGCGGCTGCCGGGCGGCTGCTGCAACGGGTGTCGCCGCGCTGGACTGTCGGTTTCGGTCTGCTGCTGATCGCGGCCGGTGACCTCATGCAGGCCCGCCTGGACGCGGACAGCACCGGGACCGCGCTGATCCCCGGCCTGATCGTGGCGGGTATCGGTGTGGGCGCGGTGCTGCCGTCGCTGTCGTCGGCGGTGCTGGGCGAGGTGCCGCGGGAGCGCAGCGGCATGGCGGGCGGTGCGCTGAACACGTTCCGGCAGTTGGGGTTCGCGCTCGGGGTGGCGGTGTTCGGGACGATCTTCGCGCACCGGGTGAGCGACGGGCACGGGCAGCCGGCGGCGTTCGCGGACGGGCTGAACGCGACGCTGACGGTGGCGGCGGTGGTCGCGCTGGTCGGGGGCGTGCTGGTCCTGGCCGTGGTGCGGCACCACCCGGTTCCGGCGTCCGGCCCGCAGGCCCCGGCTCCCAGCCCCACGCCCGCCCCTTCCCACGCCTAGGGCACGGTCCTCGCTTGACCCGGCTGGCTCTCAGAGTCGTCCCGCAGCCCCAAAAACCCCCTCACGCCCAGCTGGAACAACCGGCTGGGCGTGAGGGGGGCCTCCACGCCCGAAAAGCACTTCTGGGAGCCAGCCGGAACAGCCAGCTGGGCGGGAGAAGGGCCTCTGCGCCCGAAAGGCACCCCTGGGAGCCAGCTGGGATAGCCGGCCGGGCGGTGAGGTGGCGGAACGGTTCATTGACAGGGTTCTTTGTCGAGCTGAGGATGGGAGCGCTCCCACTCCTCATCCCGGAGGCTGTCTTGCAAACCAAGTCCGTGTGGCGCACCGTCGCGAGCACCGTTCTGCTCGCCGCGGTCGCCGCCATCTCCCCCGCGCCATCGGGCGCCCAAGCTGCCGCACCCGCCACCGACGTCCGCGTGGACATCGACGCCCGAGCCGGGCTCGCCTCCGTCGGCAGCGCCGCCCTGGGCGTCAACCACGCCATCTGGGACTCCCAGCTCGGCACCCCCGCCGTATCCGACCTGCTCAAGGACGCCGGCGTCCAGATGGTGCGCTATCCCGGCGGCTCCTACGCCGACATCTACCACTGGCGTGACCACACCGCGCCCGGCGGCTACGTCGCCCCGGACACCGACTTCGACACGTTCATGGCGGGCGCCAAGCGCACCGGCGCCGAGCCGATGATCATCGCGAACTACGGCACCGGCACCGCTCAGGAGGCCGCCGACTGGGTCCGGTACGCCAACGTCACCAAGGACTACGACGCCACCTACTGGACGATCGGCAACGAGAACTACGGCAACGGTCACTACGGTTCCGCCTGGGAGGCCGACGAGCACGCCGACAAGAGCCCCAAGGAGTACGCGGCGAACGTCGTCGCCTACTCGGAGGCGATGAAGGCCGTCGACCCGAGCATCAAGGTCGGCGCCGTGCTGACCATGCCCGGCAACTGGCCGGACGGCATCGTCGGCACGGGTGACCAGGGCAGCTGGAACCAGGAGGTGCTGACCCGGGCCGGTGCGGCGATCGATTTCGTGGACGTGCACTGGTACCCCGGCGGCACCACGCCCGCCGAGACGCTCACCAAACCGGCGCAGATCCAGGACGCCGTGGCGCTGCTGCGCCAGCAGATCGACAGGTTCGCGGGCGGTCAGGCCGGCCGGATCGGCATCAGCATGACCGAGACCAACGTCGAGATCGGCCGTAACACCCAGCCGGGCGCGCTGTTCCTGGCCGACGTCTACAGCGGCCTGCTCGCTCAGGGCGTCTTCACCGTGCACTGGTGGAACGTCCACAACGGTCTCGGCGATGTCACCGAGGTCGCCGGGCACACCGACTACGACGACTACGGGCTGCTGTCCAGCGGCAACTGCAACGCCGACAACACCGTGTGCCAGCCGCCGCTCAACACGCCCTTCGCGCCATATCACGCTCTCTCTTTGATGGGCGACTTCACGCGTACGGGTGACCAGTTCATCGGTACGGGCAGCAACAACGCCCTGGTCAGCTCCCACGCGGTGCGCCGGGCCAACGGCGACCTCGCGGTCCTGCTGATCAACAAGGACGAGTCCGCGGCGCATACCGTGGCGCTCAACTACAACGGCTTCACCCCGGCCGCGGGCACACCGTCCGCCGTCACGTTCGTCAACGGCGCCGACGGCGTCACCACCGCCCCGGCCGGTACGGCGGGCACGCAGACGCTCGCCCCGTACTCGATCACGCTCGTCACCCTGAAGCCGGCTCGCGTCGAGGCGGCCGCGCCGAAGGCACCGGGCAGGCCGTCCGCCACCGTGACCGACCGCAGCGCGACGATCTCGTGGCCGGCCTCCGCCGCGGGCGTCAAGTACGAGGTGTACCGGCAGAACGGCGGCATCAGCGAGCTGCTCGGCGAGACCACCGGCACGTCCCTGACCGCACGCAACCTGGAGCCGGGCCGCCGGTACACGGTGAACGTGCTGGCCCGCGACAACGCCGGCCGCCTCTCCCCCGCCTCACCGCCGCTGACCTTCACCACCGGCAGCCCGGCAAGCTCGGCCTGCACGGTGACGTTCCGCGACGTCAACGACTGGGGCAACGGGTACGTGGGCTCGGTCGACATCACCAACAACGCGGCGGCCGCCGTCAGCGGGTGGACGCTCACGTTCACCTGGCCGACCGCGTGGCAGAGCCTGAACAGCGGGTGGAACGCCACCTGGACCCAGGACGGCCGTACGGTCCGCGTGACCAGCGACGCCGCCCTGGCACCCGGTGCCTCCACGAACGTCGGCTTCGTCGGCTCCTACAGCGGACCGAACGTCCTGCCGGCAGCGTTCACCCTCAACGGAACCGTCTGCACCGTCGCCTAGGTTGATCTTCTGCACCAGCGCCTAGCTTGCAAGGACGGGCCGGCCCGCGATCGGGCCGGTCCGCCCGCCGTATGACCGTTATCGGTCCGACGGCCCCAGCAACCGCACCCAGCTCGACGCCAGCTCGTCGAGCATCCGGGCGTGATCGATGTGCCAGTTCGCGGTGTCCCAGTGGTGGGCGACGTAGTCCAGCTCCGCCACGGCGAGCACGCCCCGGAAGCGCCGCACGGCGGGGTCGAACCGGTCCGCCCGGTTCAGCCCGTCCTCCACGTCGCTGACCGCCTCGTCCAGCCAGCGCACCACCAGATCGCGCAGGTCGGGCTCCACCACCGCGGCATCCCGGCCGATCCGCATGATCGGCCGGATGTCGGGCCAGCGCTCGGCCGAGGCCCGGATCCAGGCGCCGATCGACTCCGTGCTGCCCTCGGCCACCGCGGCCACCAGGTCGAGCGCGGTGGAACCCTGCTCAGCCAGGCGGCTGCGCTGCAACCGCTCGTTGAGCTGCTCGCCGATCAGCGCCTTCATCAACTCCCCGCGGGACGGGAAGTACGCGTAGAACGTCACCCTCGTCGTGCCGGCGGCACTGGCGATGTCATCGACGGTCGTCGCGGCGTACCCCTTCTCGACGAATTGGCTGAGCCCGGCCTCTAGCAGCAGGCGCCGGGTCATCTCCTTCTGCGCCTCACGGAGTTTCGCCACGCGCCTCACCTTAGGGCACCCTTCACAGCGAAGGCGCAGCTTACAGAGCGATCAACCACCCGCCCTGGTGTCAACTCACATGACACCTTGCTCACACTCGGCCGGCGTGATCACTCCGAGACAGACGGAGTCGTTCACGTTCACCAGACCCACTCGGCCCGACCCGAGCGGCGGTGCTGCTGACGCTGGCGGCCCCCGCACAGCACCGGCGAGGTGGCGGCGGCGCTGGGCCTGGCACCCGCCACTGGCTCCCACCACCTGACCCCCCTTCGCGACGCGGGTCTGGCGGCGGCGGTTCGGGACGGTCGGCGGCTGCTCTACCAGCGCACCGCGCTGGGCGATCAGCTCGGGATGAGCGCCGGGACGCGGCTCGCACAGTCGTCGTACTCGGTGCTCGCTCCGCCGGGCCGACCGCCTCCCGGCCGCCGAGGCCTTGCGGCCTTCTCTTGCCGGACGGCAGTCGCTGCGCCTCGTGCCTGCTCCGCGGACGTTACGGCTAACGCGTGCAACCAAAGCCACACGTTACGGCTAACGCGTGCAACCAAAGCCACACGTTAGCCGTGACGTGTGCAGCTGGATCTAGAGGCGCCCGGCAGCGAAGGCAGCCGCCCGGCTCGCGTCGCCGGTGTAACTCAGGTGTGCCAGCACGCTCGTGCCCAGGGGATCGCACACCACGTCGCGGTTCGCGCAGATGTCCAGGGTGCGCTCGGCGTACACGCCGGTGATGCCGCGCCCCAGCTTCCGCAGCGGATATCCGAAGACCAGCACGGCCGCGACCCGGGGCTGGACCGACGCCGGGATGGTCGCCACGACCGGCCCGCCGACGGCCGCACCCTGGGAGCTGATGCCGAGCGAGTTGCCGACCACGTTGGCGCCCTGGGAGTACCCGACCAGCACGAACCGCTGGCTCGGACACGCCTGCGCCTGTTCCGACACGTGCTCGACCAGCGCCCGGTTGCCCGCGGTCGGAGAGCCGGCGCTGGTGCTGGCGGGATAGTCGACCGCGTGGCTGGACAGCGTTGTGCCGGTCAGCCGCCGCTGGATAGCGGAGTACACCGGGTCACCGACGATGAGGCCCAGCGTGCCGGGCTCGCCGGTGCCCCGGGCGACGACCACGTCGACCTGCGTACAGGGTGCGGCGGCCACGGCCGGGCTCGCCGCCGTCACGGCGCCGCCGGTTGCCAGCAGCGCGGCGGCCACGAGGGCGTTGATGTGCCGCCGCCTGCCGCCCGGGAGGGAAGTGCTCATGCCGGATCACCTCTACTTCGTCTGCGGGATGGTGGAGACAGAAGCTAATGAGTGGGGCGATCACGGCGATACTCACGCGAATGAGGGTATTGGCGCCGGAGAATGTCACGGCGGTGCGCTTCCCAGGGCGTCCGCGCTGGTGAGAACATCGATGTTCGTCTACGTATTAAACGAGGGGCGGACCATGGCTGTGGTACGCGGCCGGCGGCCACCCGTGATCCGATGATCACGGTGCGGAACGTCGAGTCGCTGCGCGCGGACGTTCTCGGAGCGGTACCGGAAATGGTCCGCGAGATCCAGGAGAACGTGCCCGAGTACGGGGCGCTGGACGACCCGTACGCGGCCAGGCAACTGCGCAGCGGCGTCGACCTGGCACTCCGGCGTTATGTCGAGCTCATCGACAAGCACCTCACCCCGGGCGCGGCCTTGAACGGCGGCGGCCAGGCCGTCGACTGGCGCGAGATCTACCGATCGGCGGGCGCGTGCGAGATGCGGGCGGGCCGCAGCCTGGATGGACTGCACGCGGCCGTCCGGATCTGCGCGCGGGTCGCCCACCGGCGGTTACGGTCCCTCGCGGGAAGCCAAACACTGCCGTCCGACGTCGTGGCCTGGCTCGCCGAAGCGATCTTCGACAACATCGACGAGATAGCCCGGGCGTCGGCCGAGGGATACACCCGGGCGCAGACCGCCGAGGCCGGCGAACTGGATCGACGCCGCCGCCGGCTGCTCGACCTGCTCACCGCCGACCCGCCACCCTCGGAACAGGCGCTCACCGCCGCAGCCGCCGCGGCCCACTGGCGAATACCTCGCCGTGTCGCCGCCGTGGCCGTCGACGGCACCGGCTCACCGGCCCGGCCGCCGCTTCTCCCACCCGAGTTCCTGTCCGCCTTCGATCAGAGCGAGCCGTTCCTGCTCGTACCCGATCCGGAAAGCCGAACCCAAATGCGCTCTGTCGTCAGCGGCCTGGCCCGCCACGATGCGGCAGTCGGCCTGCCGGTGCCCCCTCTGGAAGCGGCCAGGTCGTTGCGCTGGGCCCGCCAGGCCCTGGAGCTGGCCAGAAGCGGCCGCATCCCCCACCAGCCGATCATCTGGTGCGCCGACCACATGACCGCACTCGTCGTCTTCCAGGACGAACCGTTGCTGGCGGTATTGGCGGAACGCCGCCTCGCCCCACTCGCCCAGTTGCCCGGCAACAAGCGTCAACAGCTAGCCGAAACCCTACTGTCGTGGCTGAGCCTGAACATGAACGCCAACAAGGTCGCGGCCCAACTTCACCTTCACCCGCAAACGGTACGCCAGCGCCTCCGCCACCTGACCGACCTCTTCGGCACCCAGCTCAACGACCCGCAGTCACGTTTCGAGCTGGAGATCGCCCTCCGCGCCGCCTGCTCCCGCCCCCACTGAGATCAACGCACGTTGGGGGCGCGTTCGGGGCCTTGGGCGGGGTACTCAGCGAGCAGGGACCGCGTGTAGGCAGCAGCGGTCAAAGCGGCGTAGCCCTGCCAGCTGTCGGACTTGGAATCGTCGCCGAAGTCGGAGATGCCGCGAACCATGAACCACGACCTGCCGGTTCGGACAGCACCGGCGGCGATACCGGCACCCTCCATCTCGAGGGCCACGACCTCGTATTGGCGCGCCAGCTCGGCCCTGATCCTGGAACTGCGCAGAAGCATGTCAGTGCTGCCGATGGCGGCCCGATGAACAGTGGGATCGTCAGCGTCGCTGTCCGGGCGCATGAAGGACGGAATAGCCGCCAGTCGGTGCACAGTCTCCAGCCACGGCATCGCCCCGGCGGCCTCACTCGCCTGCAGGCGACGATCGGCCGCCAGCAAGAGTGTCGACGGCGGTGTTCGCCCCAGCGGCCGCGGCTCCGGGCCATCCGCCGTGCGTGTGTGGCCGAAGTCGACGATGCCATCGGTGGCAACGACGATGTCACCCAGCCGAATCTCCTCCTCGCCCGCGGAGCGCCGAATACCGGCGGCGATACCGCAGATGATCACGAGGCGGAGACCGGGAAACGACCGGGCCATGGTGGTGGCGAGCGTCGCCGCGGATCGGGTCCCGTCCGGGGGGAGCGTCGCCAGAACGACGGTGTGCTCATGCCCTGGTTCCGGGCCCGGCACCGATCCGAGGACATAGCGAGTCGGATCGCCAGCGATCATTGTCGGACGGGCGTCGTCGAGAACGGATCGCACCGCATGTGCCTCGACGGGGAGGGCCGTGATGATGCCGACCGTCGCATCGAGAGCAGAACGAGGTGAGACCGGGTCGGCGGTGGACAGGGCGCCGGTTGTGGAGGCTGCCCACTCGGGATCAGGCGACGGAAGCCGATCACCGAAGGAGCCCGCCGTCGATACGAGAGCCCGCAGATAGGCCGCGACGCATGCTCTGGCCGGACCGTCGTTCGGCGTGCCCTGGACCACGAACCAGCTGAGGCCCTGGGCGTCGGCCGCTGCCGTGATCGCCGGAGAAAAACGATCGACGACCACACCGGGCTCGGCGAACTGGTTCGGCCCGACGAAGGTGGCGGTCCTGACCGTGGGCACCGCCCCTGTCTCATGCGCAGGCCACACCACGGCGGCCGGTATCGCCGGGCCGGAAGCAGCCGACAGGAGCCCATAGTCGATCCCGGGAACCTGCGACATCCCCTCGCTCCCGGCGACGACCCTTCTCGCAACGACGATTTCGTAGGCTTCAGGATCGGAATCGGCCGGGAACGTACCCGCCACGATGATCGTCCGCAGTTCGGGGAATTCGCGGATGAGCTCATCGACAACCCGGTCCGCGGAAGCACCTTCGTTGACAGCCGCGAGCACCACCCCGTGGCCGTGGTCCGGATCAATCTCGCTGGGTATGACACCGACCTGGCATTTCAGCGAGCGAAGGAACCGATAGTCGAACACCTCGTCGATGACGTCGTCCAGCAGGTCATTCGGGGGCCCGGGTTCGGTCACGATCGCCACGGTGATCCACGGGATCGCCGTCGGTGGTGGTGCGGGCAGAAGGGCGGTCTGCTGCTGGAGCAGCCGATTCTCCATCGCGACGAACCAGCTGTGGCCCAGCGCCGTGCCGACCTCAGCGGAAGCCTCCTTCTCCCGCTGCAGCCACTCGTGCGCGCGCTCAGGATCCAGCAGGCTCAGCGCCGTAAGCCGCTGCGCGTTCTCCAGTTCCGGCAGCGCGTGCCAGGCCGCGGAACGGTCCGTGTACTGCTCCAGCAGGGCCGCCACCCGCCCCAGCCGGTCACCGCCGAACTCGGACACCAGCTCGCTGAGCAGGGTGTTCCGGAGCGCCGGATCAACCTCGTAAAGCCCCTCGCCGATCTCCCGGACCACCGGCGACAGCAGCAGGGCGGCCTCGGTCTCGTACGGCAGCGGCACCGGGATGTCGACGAAGAAGTTCACCCGCAGCAGGTTGAGGAAGCGGGCATCGAGAGCGACCGGGACGGCTGCGTGCCGTGCGAGATCGACCGCTCCGGGCGGGAGGCCGCGGATCGCCTCGGTGAGGGCGCCGGTGGTCACAGCGGCTGTTCCAACGGGATCGGGCGGCCGCGCAGCACGTTGACGGCACGGTACATGCCGGTGCGGGTGAGGGGGAACATCGGCAGGTGGCGGGACAACTGGCCGGCGGTGGTGCGGGACCAGAGTCGCGGGGCGACCGGGTTCAGCCAGACCAGCCCGCCGGTGGCGGCCCGGACCGCCTTGCCGAGGGCCACCGTGTCGAGCAGCCGCGGCGTGTTGAGGCCGCCCCGGGCGGCACCGGCGTCGCTGACGACAACTGTGCTGGTCGCCCGGGTGGCCGACGACAGGATGCCGGCCAGCTCCACCGGGTCGGTCAGCTCGGGGTCGCGGTAGACGCGGCCGCTGGTCAGCGGGCGGATCTCGTCGAGGATCGGGTCGAGGGCGGGGCTGAACGGATCAGGCAGCGCGGCGAGGGCATCGTGGCTGGCGCTGCGGCCGGCGGTGTTGTGAAAGTAGGCGACCGTGAAGACGTCGAACCGGCCGGCGCGTTGCATGGCCTGCCGGATGTGGTCGACGTAGTCGTGGAACGGCGCCATCGAGCCGTGCCGGTCGATCAGCAGCAGCAGGCGTGTGGCGTTGCGGCGGGCTGCGACGAGCACCGGTGGGGTCCGCACACCGCAGCGGGCCCGCAGGGTGAGGGTGGCGTCGACGTCGAGTTCGACGGGCGGGCCCTGCCGGGTGGGGCGGCGCAGCGCCCGCCACACCTGGACGATCTCGCGGACGGTCAGTGGGTATGACGGGGCCAGCACCAGGCTGGTGTCGCGCCGGCCGGTACGCGGGGGCGGGTGGGCCAGGCCGGGAAGTCCCCACAGAGCGGGTTCGGGCCGGGCCGGTTCGGGTGCCTGCTCATCGGATGACGCGACTTCGGCCTCGTCGCCGTCTCCGGTGTCCGGGTCCGCGTGGCCGTCCGGTGCCTCGCCGGCGCCGGGCGCCGACCATTGCGGCGTGCCGACCCGCGCGAACGCCGCGCCGATGATGTCGGCTTCGACCGGCGACTTCGCCCACAGGGCCAGGCACAGGCGCTGGAGATCAGTGTCGGAGGCCAGCCCGAACCCCGCGGCCAGGGCCCGTTGCAGGTCCAGGCAGTCGTCCACACCGATCTGCAGTCCCCGCCGGCGTAATTGGCCGATCAGCTCGTACAGGAAGGGTGGTGTGGTGGTCACCGCCCGGCCAGCCAATCCGCGACCCGCAGCTGGTCGGTGTGCTGTTTGATCAGGGCGCCGGCTGCCGGCAGGCGGACGATCTCGTCGGCGGGGGTGTCTGTCGCCTGCAGATAGCCGATCCAGTCCAGCAGTTCGCTGAGCCCGGGCTTCTTGGCCAGATCCAGCTCTCGCAGTCGCAACAGCATGGCGACGGCGTTGTCGCTCAGCTCGCCCTTCGCGATGCCGTGCAGGCCGAGGATCGTGTCTAGGTCGCCGGGCGAGTCGGGGAAGCGGACGTAGTGGAAGATGCAGCGGCGGAGGAAGGCGCTGGGCAGCGCCTTCTCCTCGTTGTTGGTGACGATGATGATCGGCCGCAGGGTGACCTGGCCGGCGGGTACGGCGTACCGCGCCCCCGGCAGCTCGGCGATCTCGAAGCTGAGCTGGTCGAGCTCGCGCAGCAGGTCGTTGGGGAAGTCGATGTCCGCCTTGTCGATCTCGTCGATCAGCACCACCGACCGGCGGCCGTACCCGGCCCGGACGATCGCCCGTCCGAGCGGGCCGAGCCGGACGTAGACGGAGTCGTCGCGGGCCCGGTCCAGCTGTACGTCGTAGAGGCGGCGGACCGCGTCGAAGGTGTAGAGCAGATCCTGGCCCCGGCTGGTGGACTTGATGTAGGCCTGCTCCAGGGGCAGTCCGAGCGCGTAGGCGACCGCGTGCGCCAGCCGCGTCTTCCCGGCACCGGGGTCGCCCTGCAGCAGCAGCGGGCGCCCGAGCGCGATCGCCAGGTTCACCGCGTTCTCCAGGTCGGGTCCCGCGACGTACGGTTCCCGGTCCACCGGGATGAGATCGGGATCCTCGGCGGCGATCGGATCCGCCCACGGGTCCTCGATCATCTGCGGGTCCGGGGCCTCGTCGACTCCGCCGAAGCGGACGGAGAGGTCGGCGGCGTGTCGGGTCAGCACTGGATCTCCAGCTCTTCTAGGTGGCTGAGCAGCCCGTCCGGGTCGAGCCGGACCCGTTCGATGTAGTGCTCGAGAACCTCGTAGGTCAGGCGCAGGTCCAGGGTGTTGCCGTCCTCCGGCACCACGCGGACCTGTTCCACGATGGCGGTCGTCCAGGGTTCGGCGAGCGACCTCGGCCACCGGCGTACGGCCACCACGTGGCGGGCCCATTCGGCGACGTCCCGCCGCTGGACCGCCGGCGACTCCAGCTCCGTGACATGGTCGGGGAACCCGTCGGCGGGCCGGCCGACGAAGAACAGGATGAGCCGCTTGCGGGGCTTCCCGCAGGCGGTACGGACGCGCTTCCACAGCTCGTCGACCAGGGCGGTGTCGGCGTTGTCGACAAGGATCGGGCAGACGACGTTGGTGCCCTCGAGTTCGGCCAGGTAGCGGGTCACATACCGCTCCAGGGTCGGCAGCGCCGCGATCTCGGGGCGCAGGCCGAGCTGGCTCTTCTGCGCCACCTCGCCGATGTAGGTCGGAAGCCACGCGCAGAGGTTCATCACGACCTTCATGTCAACGCCGGCCAGGCCGAACGCGAAGGACCGGTCGTCGCCGCCGAAGAGCGTGGCGAGGATCGCCGTCTTGAGCGGGTCCATGTCGAAGTGCGCGGTGTGCATCAGGTGCTGAGCTGTCGATTCCTGCCGCTGCCCCACCTTTATCCGGAGCTTGAAACGACCGACGACCTTGGTTATCGGTACGGCGTACAGAACGTTCGTGGCCCGCGGCCGCTGGTCGCGCGGGGCAGCCCGTTCATGGAGCTGTTCGACAAGGATCCCGACAACGAGCGAGTTCGCTATCACCGCACTGCCGGAGTAGCCCCCGAAGTCCTTCAGCCCTTCCTCGACCTTCAACTGCAGGACGGTCATCTCATGGCCGTCGGCGTTGGTCATCAGGTGCTCGACGGCCGACACCGTGCCGGTGAGCTGGGCCGCGTTCGGGTCGGGACGTGATGTCACCCGCCACTCGGCCTGCTGGCAGGCGATGCCGAGCGGAGCTTCGAACGCCAGGGATCGCCGCACCCACAGCAACGCCGTGTCGATCTCCTCATCGACCTCGACCCTGTCCACCTCGACGAGGGTTCCGGAGGACGTGACGAAGGAGAGTTCCGGTGCCTCGCGCTTCTCGAGGACATGTGCCGCGGTGGCCACGATCCGATCCGTGAGGCAGAAGCCACTGCCCAGATCGTGATCACCCGCCATGACGCGCCCGTCGATCATCCGCGGCTCGGTCCAGGCACGAGCGGTTCGGACACCGAGGCTGCTCCTTCAAGGACCCGCAATGCAACGATCCGCGGATGCAGGACCCGCGAATGCAACGATCCGCGGATCCACCGATCCGCGGACGGAGCCACACCCTATCGCCGGAACCACAGTCGACGGCAGGGTGAAAACGGGCGGGAAGACGACACACGCGGGCAGCCCGCGCCCACCGGTCAGCACCGATGAGCGCGGGCGCGTCTCTGTCGCAGTGTTTCAGCGGACCATCAGGTCGTTGCCGGCGACGCCGATCCGGCAGGTGAAGCTCAGCCACACCTTCCCCGCGACGCCCCGATTGCCCACATCGGTGCATTCGTTGCCGGGCGGGGCGGTGTAGACCAGGATCGGGGCCGGCCGGAGGGTGGTGCGCTGCTGGTGTGTGACGAGCAGGTCGTAGCCGGCGAACCCGCCGCGTAACCGGAAGCTGGTCCACAGGCCGCTGGTCACGCCGCTGGAACCGATCTGGTTGAGTGCGGCCGTCCCCCCGGACGGGCGGGTCAGCAGGTAGGTCTCGGCGACGGCGGCCGCACCGGCTCCGGTCGAGCCCGGTGCGGCGGGCGCGGCCTGCGCCGGGGCGGCCGCGATGAGCCCCGCGACAGCCAGGCCGCCGACGGTGAGCCAGCGGGCGGCGGTGGTGGTAGCCATGTGATTCTCCTCTGCGGAGGCGCCGGCCCGGCGTGTTGACGCGGAGGAACCGGCTCCGGAAACGATGGGGTTTGCCTCACTGGTTCGCGGCGGCGCCGGGTTCTGGATGACTGGAGTCGCCGACGGACTTCAGTTCCCCCGCGAGGGAGGGCCAGCGGTCCGCGGCCCACGCCGCCCAGCCGGGCCACGCCGGTGGTGGGTCGCCGCTGAGTTCGGCCTCGTCAGGCACCTCGAACTGCCCGCGCCAGGCGTCGAGGTCGGCTTCGGTCATCGGGAACGTGGTGTGCGGTGCGGTGGCCTGCCGGTGTGCGATCCGGGCGCGCTGGACGTCGCTGTCGACGGGCAGGTAGATCACCTGGCAGGAGGCTCCGGCCGTGGTCGCCAGCCGGCGCAGAGCCGACCGTTCGTCACGGCTCCATAGCCCGAAGTCGAGGACGACGTTCGTCCCCAGCCGAAGGGCCTGCAGGGCGACGAGGATGAGCCGGCCCTCCAGGATGTCGCGTTTGCGACCGGCCGTCGACTCGCCGAACAGCGGGATCATCCACTCGTCCGGTGTCAGCCGCAGCGCGCGGTGCGCGGCGGCGAGTTTCGCGGCGTGAGTGGTCTTTCCGGCTCCGGGGAGCCCGACCATCAGGAACAAGAACGCATGGGACATCTGCTCTCCGGATCACGCGGGACGATCCGGCAGCGCGCAGACTCGGGCTGCCGGCATG
This sequence comes from Actinoplanes sp. GCM10030250, assembly GCF_042666575.1. Classification (NCBI taxonomy): domain Bacteria; kingdom Bacillati; phylum Actinomycetota; class Actinomycetes; order Micromonosporales; family Micromonosporaceae; genus Actinoplanes; species Actinoplanes sp. GCM10030250. The sequence continues at coordinate 117,585 of NZ_JBHTDO010000018.1, forward strand.
ACACTGATCCGGCGGTGGTGAACCGCCGCTATGCGGCGGCGCGAATGTTCATCGCGGCAAAACAGCCCATGGCGAAGCAACCCATATCGTGACCATAGCCGATCACCAGAATTGACCGTTGTGGGTTTCCGGCCGCGGATCGGTGGGCATCGGTGGCGTGGTGAACACCGGTGACCTCCTCGATGACCGTTTCCGGCTGCGTGAACGGCTGGGCGTGGGCGGCATGTCGGTGGTGTGGCGCGCCCAGGACGAGGTGCTCGGCCGGGATGTCGCCGTCAAGGTGCTCTCGCCGCACCTGGCGCAGGATCAGGACCTTCTGGCGCGCATCCGGGCCGAGGCGCGGGCGGTCGCCCGCCTGCGTCATCCCAACATCGTTGACGTGTACGACTACGGCGAGGCGCCGGGCCCGCTGCCGTACGTCGTGATGGAGGTCGTCGAGGGCCGCTCGCTGTCGCAGTTGCTCTCCGGCGGGGCGCTCACCTGGCGGCTGGCCGTCCTCGTCGGTGCTCAGGTGGCGGCGGCGCTGGCCGCGGCCCACGAGCGCAGCGTGGTCCACCGGGACGTGAAGCCGGGCAACGTGGTGGTCTCGGGTGCCCGGGTGAAGCTTGTCGACTTCGGCATCTCGGCGCTCTCCGGTGATGAGGACCGGGCGGCCGGCCAACTGCTGGGCACGCCGGCGTACCTGGCCCCGGAGCGCCTGGAGAACGGGGTGGTCCGCCCCGCGACCGACGTGTACGCGCTGGGCCTGCTGCTGCACCGGGCACTGGCCGGTCAGCTGCCGTGGCAGGCGTCGACGGCCACCCAGATGCTCATCGCACACCGCTATCAGGAGCCGACCGCCCTCCCCCGCATCGCCGGGCTGCCCGCCGAGGTGGCGGCCCTGTGCCGGCGGTGCCTGGCGAAGGACCCCGGAGCCCGCCCGACCGCTGCCGAGGCGGCGAAGGTGCTGGCCATCGCCGCCGGTCTCAACCCGGCCGTTCTCGAGCTCCCCGGCGCCACCACCGGCACGAACTTCCCGGGGATGCCGGCCGGCAGTGGTGACCCGACGGTACGCGTCCGGGCTCTCGGCACGCGGCTGACCGCCGGGCTGCGCCACCGCAGGCGGGCGGTCGCCGTGACGGGGGCCGCGGGACTCCTGCTGGCCGGGGTGGTCGCCGCGGTGACCCTGCCGGGCGATCCGACCGCCCCAGCGGCGACGGCGCAGGCCGCACCGGTGTCCGTACCCACGACCGAGGCGGTGCCGCAGTGCACCGTCGGATACGTCGTATCGGCGGGTGCGGGCCGGTTCACCGCCCGGTTCAGCGTCGCCAACACCGGCGCGGTGGCGATTCCCGCCGCGCCGCTGACCTTCACGCTGCCGGGCCGGCAGACGCTGAGCAGCGGCGCTCCCGGCAGCTGGCGGCAGAATGGCAGTACGGTCACTGCCAAGCTCGCCGACCTCGCGCCCGGGACTAGTCACGCCGCGACGATCCGCGGCACCTATCAGGGCTCCAACGAGCTGCCGGACCGGTTCCGGCTCAACGGCACGGCCTGCCAGGTGGTCCTGTCCGTGGCGGAGGCGGCGGCAGACCGGGCGGCCGGGGACCAGGCGCCTGCCGGGCAAGCGCCGGTGGGGCCGGCGCCCGCGGGGCCGGCGGCTGCTCCGGAGCCGGTCAAGGCGACGAAGACGGTAGATCCCGCCAAAGCAGCCAAGAAGGCCGAGAAAGCGGAGAAGAAGAAGGAAAAGGACGACGAAGACGAGGACGACGATGACGAGGAGTGATTACGCGGGCACCACCAGTGGGCCCCCGGAGCCTTACGGCACCCGGAGACCCCCGGCGGTATTGCTCAACCTCTGACCGGCACCGGTCAGAACGGTGCGGGACCGCGCCCCGCCAGCGACATCAGGATCTGCGTTGCGAGCAGCTTCCGGACGCCGGTGACAGCCACCTCCCCCACCTGGTCGTATGGGAGTTCGAGAGACAGCCCGTCTCCCGCATCCCGGACGTTCTCGTTGTTCTCGTCGGGCCGGAACGTGCCGCCCCAGCCGTCGACGCCGCCGCGCTGGTTGGTGCTTAGCGAAGCCATGCCGGACACGCGTGTGCCGTCGGCGAGAGTCAGCCTCGCCGGACCGGAGTAGTTCGTCATAGTTCTCAACCGTATCCGGCCACGCCGGTAGCCCGAGCGGGCCACCTCGGGAAAACATGATGAGGGTGGCAATGCTAGGGCGCCGCGGCGAGCGCGGAGCGCCGCCCGTCGATCGGCTCCACGGACGCTCCGGCGCGGCTCCGGCGGGCGCCGGCCCGGCCCGCATTCGCCCGATCCGGTGAACCAGGCGAACGCCGCGACGGCTCTGATCAGCGGGAACGGACGACGGCCGCCAGCTCGCGCACACCGGACCACAGCCGATCCTCGGTCATCTGTGAGTAACCGAGGATCAGCGCCGGTGGCCGGCCACCCTCGCTCCAGTAGTCAGCCATGGTGGCCAGCGAGATCCCCCGCTCCCGGGCGGCGGCCGCGATCGCCGCCTCGTCCGCCGTGCCCGGCAGCTCCACCGTCACGTGCAGACCGGCCGCGATTCCGCGCACGGTCGCCTCCGGCAGCGACGAGGCGAGGGCCGCGATGATCGTGTCGCGGCGCCGCCGGTAGCGCAGCCGCATCCGCCGCAGATGCCGGTCCAGGTCGCCGCGCTGCAGGAAGTGCGCGAAAGCCAGCTGCTCGATGCGGGCGGTGCCCTGATCGAGCAGCAGTTTCTCCGTTCGCACGGCGTCCACCAGCGCGGACGGCAGCACCATCCACCCGAGCCGCAGGGCGGGAGCCAGGACTTTGCTGACAGTTCCGGCGTACACCACATGATCTTGATCTAGGCCCTGCAGCGCGCCCACCGCCGGCCGGTCGTAGCGGAACTCCGCGTCGTAGTCGTCCTCGACGGCGATCGCACCCCGGGTGCGGAGCCAGGTGATCAGCGCGGTGCGGCGTTCCGGCGCCAGCACCACCCCGGTGGGATGCTGATGCGCGGGCGTGAGGACCACCGCGTCCACCTGCCGCGCCGCCAGCACGTCGACCCTCAGGCCGAGACCGTCGACGGGTACGGCAACCGCCTCCAACCCCGCACCGGATGCGATCCGCGCCTCCTCCCCGCTGCTCGGGTCCTCGAAGGCGATGCGCCGCGCACCCCGCCCGGCGAGCGCCCGGCAGATCAGGCCGAGACCCTGTAGGTAACCGTTGGTGACCACGATCCGTTCACGCTCCGCCACCACGCCGCGAACCCGGCCGAGATGGCCGGCCAGGCCGTTCCGGAGCGCGTCGGTGCCGAAGGGGTCGCCGTAGCCGAGATCGGCCACGCTGATCTCGGTGACCGCGTCCCGCAGACAGCGCGCCCAGGCAGCCCGGGGGAACGAGGACACGTCGGGGCGGGCGGGCCGGAAGTCGTAGCGGACGGGCCGGCCGTCAGCGGGCCGGGACACCGCGCCGGCGGCACCGGGGAACGGGCCGGCCGCGATCCGGGGCATGGCACCCTGCCGCAGGGCGAGGAATCCCTCGGCCGCCAGCTGGGCGTACGCGTCGACGGCGACCTTGCGGGAGACACCGAGCTGGGCGGCCAGCTCCCGGGTGGACGGCACCGGCGTACCGGCGCGCAGGCTCCCGTCCCGCACCGCCTGGCGAACCTGGCTCTGGATCTGAGCGCTCAGCGTGCCGGGCCGCTCCCTCGAAACGGTCAGCAGGAAGTCCACTGGTCCCCTATTCCACGGCAGCACTGGACCTGTTCTTCGTACCAGTTCCCCACCACCGTGAAAGACATGCTCTTCTCCACGTCGGTCGTCGCCCGCCTGCCCCTCGCCACCTTCAGCATCGGACTGCTCGTCCACGTGGAGCACCTCACCGGCTCCTACACCGCGGCGGGTGCGGCCGCGGGAGCCCTCGCCGTCGCACAGGGCTGCGGCGGACCGCTGCTCGGCCGGCTCGTCGACCGGCGCGGTCAGACCATCGTCCTGCTGGGCTCCGCCATCGTCGCCGGTCTCACGCTCGCCGCCCTGGCCGCTGTGCCGGCCGGTGCACCGCTGCCGCTGATCCTGGCGCTCGCCGGCCTGCTCGGCGCCGCTACTCCACCGATCGGCGCGTGCATGCGCACGCTGATCCCCGCGCTGCGGCCGGGCGTCGAGGATCAACGGCGGGCGTACGCGGTTGATGCCGCCGCCACCGAACTGACCTGGGTGTCCGGCCCGCCGCTCGCGCTGGGACTGGGCAGCCTGGCCGGCACCGGTACGGCACTCACCGCCGCCGGAGCGGTCCTGATCGCCGCGACCGCCCTGTTCGCCCTCTCCCCCGCCTCCCGGCGCTGGCGGCCCGCCTCCACCCGGCGGCCGGGTGCCGGCGTCCTGACCTCGCCGGCCATGCGCACGCTGGTGACCGTGCTGGCCGGAGTGGGTGTCGTGTTCGGCGCCACCGAGGTCTCGGTGACCGCCTCCGCCGGCCCCACCGCCGGCCTGCTGCTCGGCCTCTGGGGCGCCGGTTCCCTGGCCGGCGGGATCGTCGCCGCCCGGCTGGGCGGCGGCGCCACCGGCGGCCGCTCCTTCGCCGCGCTGCTCGCCGTCCTCGGCGTGAGCCACCTGGTCCTGGTCGCCACGCCCACCGGCCTCGCGGCCGGCCCGTTCATCGCCGTGGCGGGCCCGCTCATCGCCGTGGCGGGCTCGCTGATCGCCCCGGTTCTGGCAAGCTCCTATGCCATGGTCGACCGTGCCGCACCGGCCGGCACGGCCACCGAGGCGTTCGCCTGGCTGGCCACCGCCACCGCGATCGGCACCGCGGGTGGTGCGGCGGCGGCCGGCGCCCTCGCCGACGTGACTACACCCGCGGCTGGCTTCGTCCTCGCCGGTGCCGCCGCCCTGGCCGCCGCGCTCCTCGCCCTGATCCGCATCCCGTCCGCGCGGAGGAGCACGGCCCGCCCGGCGGCGAACCGGACCTCCTCAGCTGACGCGCACGCCGGTCACGGTGGCGGCGGTGCCTCATCCGAGCCGCGCGCGGACCGATCACCAACCAGTGAACCTTTTTCCAACCTGGCGTCGAGCCCGGTGGCGCCGGGCCGTTACCAGCGCCATCAAGGTGCGGCCTCGCCACGTTGAAAAAAGTTCAGTGTGTGACAACTCGCCGGGGCCCGGACAGGTACCGGGCATGAACAACGAGAGATACGCCGCATGAGCGGAACCGAACCCGGGGAGCGGGCCGACCGGTTCCGCCGGCTGCACCTCGAGACGTACGCGGACCTGCTGCGGTTCGTCGAGCGGCGGGTGCCCGCCAGTGAGGCCGAGGACATCGTGTCCGCGGTCTTCCTGACGGCCTGGCGGCGCTTCGACGACATCACGGACGACGCCCGGCCGTGGCTGTTCGCCGTGGCCCGCAAGACCATGGCCAACGGCAACCGCGGCTGGCTGCGCCGGCAGGCCCTCGACGTCCGGCTCGTCACCCTCGAACCGCGGGAGCCCGGTGACGACGGCACGGGCACTGCCGTACGCATCGATCTTGAACGTGCCTTGCGCGGTCTGCGCCCCGCGGACCGTGAGGTCCTCGCCCTGATCGCCTTCGACGGGCTGACCACCGAGCAGGCCGCCACCGTGCTCGGCGTCCGGCGGACGGCGTTCGCCATGCGCCTGACCCGCGCACGGGAACGGCTCCGTGCCGCCCTGGAACCGGCACCGGCGTCAGCCCCGCACACCCTCAAGGAGCAGGCATGGACCGCATGAACGACGTCGACCAGCTGGCTGTTCTCGACCCGGCGCGCGGGCGGGAACCGAGCGAGATGGAGTGGGCGCGCTCGCGGGCGTCCGTCGACCGGATCATCGAGGGCGGGCCGGCCCACCGCACCGCACCGGCCTGGCGGCGGGCGGGGCTCACCGCGGCCGCCGCGGTTGCCGCCGGTGCCGTCGCCGCCGTGGCGGTGCCCGCGCTGATGCCCGGCGCTGCCGAGCAGGCCATCGCCTCCTGGACGCCCGAGCCCGGATCCCTCACCGGCGAGCAGGTGCTGCCGCAGGCGAAGCAGTGCGCCGGCAACGAGGTGGGCGGCCCGCCCGAGGCGGTCGACCCGGCCGACGTGCTGCTCGCCGAGCAGCGCGGGCTCGCCACCCTGCTGATCATGCGCAAGGACAACGGCGTCGTCATCGAGTGCCTGAGCACCGGCGACGACGTGGGGATGGCCTCGATGGGGCTGGTCGACGGGACCGTGCCGGCCCAGCCGGCGGGCCGGATCAACCTGGAGACGATGAGCTCGCTGGGTGAGGGCGACAGCCAGTGGTCCAACATCGTCGGGCTGGTCGGTCCCGGCGTGACCCGGGTCGACGTACGCCTGGACAGCGGCAAGCAGTTCCAGGCGAGCGTGCGCTCCGGCTGGTGGGCGGCGTGGTGGCCGGGCCCCGAGGGCGGCGAGGTGGACAGCCTCACGGTGACCGTGCACACCGGCGAGGGCGACACCTCGTACCGGCCGTCCGAGCTGCCGTGACCGCTGGGGCCGGGCGAATCTCCGCCCGGCCCTCAGCATCTTTTCGGAGAACCGCCTCGTTCACCTGCCGTGGAGGCGTGGTGATGCTCGGGACACGGCGGATGTTGATCGCTTCGGTGATCGGGGCGCTGGCGCTGGCGGGATCCGTGACGGTCACCCCGCCGGCCAGCCACCCGACCGGTCTACCGGAATCAGCGTCGGTCCGGTCGCCGGCCCCCTCGGCAGTCTCGGCTCCCATGACGGCCGCGTACACGTTCGACGCTGTCGGGCCGGCCGCGACGTTCAGCGACGCGAGCGGCCGGGGGCACCACCTCCAGGCGCTGACCCGTAACGGCGCCGCCCTGCACACGATCACCCACGGCGCCGGGAAGGCGGTCAAGTTCCCGCCGGGCTGCACCGGCCGCCGCTGCCCCCGGCTCGCCCTGCACGCCGCGAGCACCCCGGCGCTGAACCCGGCGGCGCGCCCGATCCGGTACGGCGCCACCGTGAAGCTCGCACCGGGACAGACCAGCGACGGCCAGAACGTCCTGCAGAAGGGCTACTCCACCACCGGTGGCCAGTACAAGCTCCAGGTCGACAAGCTCCCCGGCCATCCCAGCTGCGCCATGACCAGCGAGGACAGTCCGACGATCCACCTGGCGACGAGCCGGGCGACCGTCGCGGACGGCGCCTGGCACGTCCTGGAGTGCCGCCGCTCCGGGACCACCCTGACGATCCTGGTCGACGGCCGGGTTCGCGCCGCCACCAGCGTCCCGGCCGGGCTGACGGTGGACAACACGGCCCCGCTGGTGCTGGGCGGCAAGGGCCTGAGCCTCGACAGCGATCCGTTTCAGGGCGCCCTCGACGACGCCTGGATCAGCATCAGCTGAGGGCGACGCGACGGCTGCGGACGCCCTGCGCGACCAGGGCCAGGGCACCCAGGGCGGCCACCGCACCGCCGTACAGGAGGGCGGTCGGGTGCAGGCCGATCCGCCCGGCCAGCACACCGGCGGCGACGGCCGGCAGGCTGAACGCGAGGTACGACACGACGAGCGCCACCGCCTGCAACTCCCCCCGCTCGTGCGGCGCCGCGATCCGCGCCAGGGTGCCGAACGAGGCGAGCGCCGCCGCGCCGAACCCGGCGCCGGAGACGACCGTGCCCACGGCGGCCGGCAGCAGGCTCTCGGCCAGCATCCCGCCGACGGTGATCAGCCCGCCGACCGTCATGCCGGCACCGGCGATCGCCAGCACCCGCGGCGTGGGCACCCCGCGCAGCGAGAACGACGTCAGCGCTCCGGTGCCGCAGATCAGCGTCACCACCAGCCCGCCGACCAGGTGGTCGTGCAGCCCGAACGAGTCGGCGGCGACGGACGGGCCGAGCGACAGGTAGAGCCCGCCCAGCGCCCAGCTCGCCACGATGATCGGCAGCAGCGCGAGCACGTCGGCGCGGAGCCGGGCCGGCACGCCGAGCCGCGGCACCAGCGAGGCCACTCCCCCGGGCCGCCGGGCCGCGGTCTCCGGGAGGTAGGCCACCGCGACGGCGGCGGCGATCAGGCCGAGCAGGAGCACCGCGTAGACCAGGTGGGTGGGGAACGGCGCGTACTCGACCAGGATGCCGCAGCCGAGCGCGCCGAGGCCCAGCCCGGCGACCGGTGCGATGCCGCTGATCAGCCCGGCCCGCCCGGGGGCGTGCGCCGGGTTGAGGTCGATCAGCGTGGCGCCGAGGGTGCTCAGCGCGGCGCCGGTGGCCACGCCCTGCACGATCCGCGCCAGCATCAGCGTGCTGACATCACCGGCCACCAGGAAGAGGATCATGGCGATCACCTCCAGGCCGATGGCACCGGCCAGGACCGGCCGGCGTCCGACGTGGTCGGAGAGGGCGCCGAGGACGAGCAGCGTGCCGATCAGGGCCGCGACGTAGACCGCGAAGATCACCGTCAGCGTCGCCGCGGAGAAACCCCAGAGGCGCTGGTAGACGACGTAGAGCGGGGACGGCACCGCGGCGGCCGCGGCGAAGGTGAGCAGGATGGCCGCGACGGCGGCGAACGCTTGCGGCCGATTCAACTGCCTTTCTCGTACGGTCAGCAGCGTTTCTGTCATGCCGGATCCTCCCACTGTTCCCAGGTCGGACAGACAGGTCTGTCTGCTTCCGTCCTGACACTAGACAGACCTGTCTGTTACCGTCAAGGCATGTCCGTGGCATCACCCCGCAAGTCGGCCCGTGAGCGGCTCCTCGCCGCCGCGGACGAGCTGTTCTACGCCGAAGGCGTGCACACCGTCGGCATCGACCGGGTCATCGAGCGCGCCGGGGTCGCCAAGGCGTCGCTCTACAGCACCTTCGGCAGCAAGGACGAGCTGGTCCGCGCCTATCTGCGGGGGCGGCACGAGAGCCGGCGCACCCGGATTCTGGCCGGGATCGAGCGCTTCGCCACCCCGCGGGAGCGCCTGCTCGGCGTCTTCGACCTGCTCGCCGAGTCGGCCGCGAAGCCGGGGTTCCGGGGATGCGCCTTCTACAACGCGGGGGCGGAGCGGGATCCCTCCGGCGCCGTGCGGGACGAGGCGGACAACAACCGTGCCTGGACCCGGGGGCTGTTCGCGGACCTTGCGAGCGCGATTGGCGTACCCGATCCGGAAGCCCTTGCTGACCAGTTGGTCGTGCTTTACGACGGTGCCCTCGTCGGCGCCCGGCTGAAGCCGGGCCCGCAGGCGCCAGCAGCCGCTCGCGCCGTCGCCGCCACCCTGCTGGACTCCCTCACCCGCTGACGGGCCGCCTCAGCGGGTGGTGGAGACGAACACGCGGTCCCGGCCGGCGCGTTTCGCGGCATAGAGTGCCGCGTCGGCGCGGGCCAGCAGCTCATCGGGCGTCTCGTTGCCGTCCCACTGCGCGGCGCCCGCCGAGAACGTCTGCCCGAGCGGGGTCACCGACTGGAGCCGCTCCATGATGTGGTCGGCGTCGGCCAGCTTCGAGTGGTCGAAGATCGCACCGAACTCCTCGCCGCCGTAACGGGCCAGCAGGTCCTCCGGGCGCAACTCGGCCTTCCAGACGAGCGCGGCGCTGGTGAGCAGCTCGTCGCCGCCCTGGTGGCCGTGCTCGTCGTTGTACCGCTTGAAGTTGTCCAGGTCGACGATCGCGACGACGACGGGCGTGCCGTGCCGGCGGGCGGCGGCGATCCGGCGGTCCAGCTCCACGTCCCACGCCCGCCGGTTCGGCAGGGCGGTGAGCGCGTCGATGTGCGCGACCGCGTCGAGCTGGCTGGCCTTGTCCTGCACCTCGCCGACCAGGTCGACCATGCGGACCGTGACCAGGGCGAACAGGATGATGCACCCGATGCCCGCCGCGATCCAGTCGACCTCGCCGTTCTGCAGGGCACCCTGGGCGAGGAGCAGCACCGGAGCCGCCATGCAGGCCAGGTTGGTCAGCACGACCCGGCGCGGCGACATCTCCGTCACCGGGCTCGGCGGCCGGCCGGTGAGGATGCGCATCGACGGGTGGAGGGCGGCGCCGGCCATCAGGAACGCCGCCAGCGACGTGAACGCGCGAAGGTCAGGGGCATCAAAACCGAGGATCACCGGTACGAGCGCCGCCATGTGCGACACGGCCTGGACCAGCACCGAGACGCTGATCTGCCAGAACGTCGCGTTGCGCGGGCCACGGGAGGTGAAGTAGCGGAACAGTACGCCCAGCAGCATCACGTCGCCGAACGGGAACAGCATGGCGAACGCGCCGCCCGGAAGCGCCGCGTACACGGGCATGAGCGGGCTGACCACCAGCAGCCAGCACGCGAGCGCCAGACCGACACTGATCATCGCGGTGTCGAGCAGACCGGCACGGTCCTGCCGCCAGGAGGCTCCGCGCACGATGAACAGCAGCGCCGCGGCCTCGAGCGGGTAGACGGTCATCACCACCGCCAGCGAGACCGTCGGAAAGCCGGCCCACCAGATGCCGGCACCGGCGACGGCGGTCAGGCCCGATCCCGCCAGCATCAGCCACGGCCAGCGCGGCCGCGGGCGGTTCAGCCGCACACCGGCGACGATCCCGGCCACGAACAGCACGGGCATGACGAGCGTCATGATGCTGTCGGCCGGGCCGCCCACGGTGGTGAACGGCTGCGCCCCGCAGAACAGCGCGCCACCGGCGAGCCACATCAGCCACAGCCGGGTGCGCCGGGTGCGCCGGCCGGCGTCACACTCGTCATCCCGCAGAAGGTGCGTCATGACGCCCCCTTGTCGTCGTCGCGTCGCCCCCTCCATCGGCAGCCGGCGCCAGGTCCTCAAGCCGTCCCGGATTCCGCAACCGCCTCGCCACCCGGACCCGGACCCGGACGATCCTCGCTCACGCTGGGTCAGGAAGCACCCGGCCCAGGCGGGCGAGCGGCGACAGCGCCATCAGGGCCGGGGACAGCATCATGACGCCGGCGGCGAGCAGCAGGGCGGTACGCGTACCCGCATGCTGAGCCAGCAGGCCACCGAGCAGCGAGCCGACCGGTGTCAGCCCCATGCCCGCGAAGGTGATCGTGGCGGCGACACGGCCCTGCATCTCGTACGGCGTGACAGCCTGCCGGATCGCCATGACGGTGACGTTGACCAGCTGACCGAACGCGCCGAACACCAGGTTGATCAGGATCAGCGCGACGACGGTCGCCGTCGACCCGCCGTGCAGCGCGGGCACGGCCAGCAACACGCCGTTGCCGAGCACGGCACCACCGACGAGCACGACCCCGTGACCGAAACGGGCCGGTAGCCGGGCGGCGAGCAGCGACCCGGCCAGAGCGCCGGGTCCGATTGCCGCGAGGGCGAGCCCGACGGTCGTACCCGAAAGGTTCAGATCTCTCGGCAGGAAGATCAGGTAGGCGGTCATCACGGCGGCGAGGGAGATCTGGAAGGCGGCCGAGGCGAGGCACACCGTACGCAAGAGGGGGTTGCCCGCCACGAAGCGCAACCCTTCCCTGATCTGCCGCCAGATTCGCCGCCGTTTCGGGCTCGGCTCGCGGTTACCGATCGTCCGCCGCTCCTCTGGGATTGGCTCGCGGTGACCGATTCTGGCTATCGACACGACGGACGCGACGAAGAACAGCGCGCTGGACGCCGCGGCGATCGGTGCCGGCAGCAGCGACGTCATCGCCCCGCCGAGGGCCGGACCGCCGATCTGCGCCGCCGACCGGCTCCCCTCGATCGCGCTGTTGCCGCGCAGCAACTGATCACGTCGCACCAGGCGCGTCAGCGAGGCCTGGTAGGCCACGTCGAAGAACACCGACATCGCCCCGACCACGAACGCGACCACCAGCAACGCGGGCAGGGTGAGGCCGCCCAGGACGGCGGCCACGGCAGCTCCGACCAAAGCCAGGGTACGGCCGACGTCCGACAAAACCATGACGGTACGGGTACGCCACCTGTCCACCCACACCCCGGCGAACAGCGTGATCAGCAGAAGAGGCGCCTGCCCCACCGCACGCAGCGCACCGAGCTGGTCGGCTCCGACACCGAGCGTCAGCACAGCGACCAGCGGGAGAATGATCAGGGCGGTGTGCTCGCCCAGTTGAGAGGCCGTCTGACCGGCCCAGAGACGGCGAAAATCGGAGTTGCGCCACAAGGTTGGCGTCGACACGGGAACCCCAGGGTTTGCTGCGGGCAAGGAACATCGGCCGCCGTGATTCGGGCGGGTTTCCCGCCGTCGTTCAGGCGGGGGTTCGCTGTGCCGCGCAGTTTCGGGGCAGCACGCGATGACAGGCTTCAGATGTCAGCGCGCGCTCGTGTGACCGGGCATCTCTCAGCTCCTCGCGGGGTCGATCGAGGACGACCCTAGCCCATAGGGTGGCGCGGTGGATTTCGAGCAGGTGCGACAGGCGTACACGTCCAACGCAGACCTCTACATCTCCCTCATGGGTACGAGCGACCAGGTCGACCCCGCCGATCTCGACTTCATCAGCCGCCACCTCGCCCACCGCCCCGGCCCGGTCCTCGACCTCGGCTGCGGACCCGGCCATCTCACCGCCTACCTGCGCGCACTCGGCACCGACGCGTCCGGCCTCGACATGGTCCCGGAGTTCATCGCCCACGCCCGGTCCGCCCACCCCACCGTCGACTACCGCCTCGGATCCCTCGCGAACCTAGACGTCCCGGACCACTCAGTCGCCGGCATCCTCGCCTGGTTCTCCCTGATCCACCTTCCACCGGACGACCTCCCCGCCGTCCTGGCCGGCTTCCACCGAGCGATGGCCCCCGGCGCACCCCTGGTCGCAGGCTTCTTCCACGGCGACTTCTCCCCCTTCGACCACAGGGTGGTGACGGCCTACCGCTGGCCCGTCGACGCCTTCTCCGACCAGCTCAAACTCGCCGGCTTCACCGAACTCGAACGCACCGAACGCCCCGCCGACGGCACCCACCGCCCGGTGGCCGCCATAGCCGCCTCCGCCTCCGCCTCCGCCTCCGCCTCATGAGCCTGCATTACGAGTGGACGCTGTCGTCGCAGCTGCGGGCCCCAAAAGCACCACTCACGCCCAGCCCACCCAGCCGGCTGGCCCGCAGAGGGGTCCGGCGGCCCCAAAAGCACCCCTCACGCCCAGCCCACCAACCCAGCTGGCCCCCAGAGGGGTCCGACGGCCCCAAAAGCACCGCTCACGACCAGCCGCGGAGATCCAGCGGCGGCTACATCAACCCTCTGCCGTTGATCAAATCCGGTGAGGGCAGTGCGAGCGGGAACGCCGTACCGGGAAGCTCAGCGCGCACGCACCGGCAGCCCGTCGATGAGATCGTCGAGGCGCTGAAAGCGCTTGTCCCCCGCATCCGCCCGATAGTCCTCCGGCCAGGTCACATCGTTGCCACCAGGCACTCCCGCCGCCCGCAGCATCACCGTCGCCAGCACGCAGACCGCCAGGTTGATCAGCAGGGCGACAACGCCGGCATACACGCTGGTGCCGTCACCGATCGACCAGCTCGACCCACCGAAATGCTCCGCGACCACGCGGCCGGTCCCATCCAGTTTCGGGATGTCGTAGAGCATCAGCAGACCGGATCCCAGCCCCGCCAGCAGGCCCGCGATGAGCCCCGCGCGATGGAACCACCCGGTCAGCAGCCCGAGGAAAGCCGCCGGAATGGTCTGCAGGATGATCACGCCGCCGATCAGCTGGAGGTCGACCGAGAAGGCGGGATCGACGGCCAGGATGAGGCCGGCCGCGCCGAACTTGACGATCAGCGACACCCATCGGCTGACTCGGGCCTCGGTGGCCGGGGAGGCGTCCGGCCGCAGGTAGGGGCGGTAGAGGCTGCGGGTGAAGGCGTTGGCCGCGGCGATCGACATCACCGCCGCGGGGATCAGGGCGGCGACGCTGAGTGCGGCGTACGCGATGCCCGCCGACCAGCTCGGGAAGAACTCCTGGATCAGCCGCGGCACCACCGTGTTGAGATCACCGTCGGCGGGCGTCACCCCGCGGGCGATCGCGAAGAAACCCAGCATGGCCATCAGCGCCAGCGCCAGGCAGTAGACGGGCAGGGCGGCTGCGTTGCGCCGCACGGTCGCGCGATCCTTGGCCGCCAGCATTCCGACAAGGGCGTGGGGGTACGCGAAAACGGCGAGCGCCGATCCGATGACCAGGGTGAGGAACCCGAGGTGGCCACTGTCCGGCAGGAGCAGGCCGTCAGCGGGTGACGGGGTCGCGGCGAAGTGCTCGCCGGCCATCCGGAAGGTGCGGCCCCACCCTCCGTACATGGCCACCACGAGCAGCGCGGTCAGCAGCATCCACGCCATCAGCGCGTCCTTGACGATCGAGAGCAGAGCGGGCGCCCGCAACCCGGACCGGAACGTGCAGATCGACACCACGGTGACGGCCGCCAGCAGGGGCCATTCGCCGCTGAACCCGACCGTACGCAAAACCGCCTGCAACGACACCAACTGCACCGCGACGTACGGCATGGTCGCAAGGATTCCGGTGACCGCGACCAGCGCACCCAGCCCGGGCGAACCGAACCTGGCGCTCGCGAACTCGCTGTGCGTGAGGAAGCCGTGCCGCCGCATCACCGACCAGGCCCGGGTGGTGAAGACGAAGGTCAGGGGCGTCGTGACGATCGCAAACGGTACGGCGAAGAAGCCGACCGCCCCGACACCGTAGGTGAGCGCCGGTACGGCGATGAACGTGTACGCGCTGTACATGCTGCCGCCGATGAGGAACCAGATCGTCCAGTTGCCGAACGCCCGGCCGCCGACTCCCCACTCCTCCAGCGTGTGCGGGTTCTGCGGTGCGCGCCATCGGGCGGCCCCGAAACCGAGCACCAGCACACCGATCATGAGGACGCTGAAGACGCCGACCTCGATGGTGCGGTCACTCATGGACGTCCTCACGCGTGAGGACGTGTACAACGGCGATGGTCAGGATGGCGAACAGCGCGCAGGCGAACTGGTACCAGAAGAAGAACGGCACTCCCGCCAGCATGGGTTCGATCCGGTTGGTGAGCGGGGTGAGCAGGGGCGCGACCGTCGGCAGAACCAGCAGCCACTGCCAGTGGCGGGACCGCCTCATGGGTGGGTTGCCGCTTCGCGCAGGTTCTCCGCGGCGTCTGCGGGCAGCAGGTATCCGGCCCGGATGTTGCCCAGGTCAGCGCGGACGACCCGCGCGACGTAGGCGGCGGGGCCGCGGTACAGCCGGTCCAGCACGGCCGCGTCGAACGGGACGTGGGTGCCGAACAGCCGGCAGAACGATTCGCCGGTGTTGTCACCGCTGTTCAGCGCGGTGGGCGCGGCGACCTGCGACAGCCGGACACCGCCCCGGGCCAGGCCGAGCTCGTCGCGCTGCTTGGTGCCGTCAGCCTCGACGACCAGGGGCTTCGCGGACGGTGGCGGTGTGCCGTGGCGTACCCAGCGTTCGAGATGCGCGAACGACGCGGCGACAACGTGGTGCAGCGGGACCCGGCTGAACGGCGGTTGCGCACAGTCGTAGACCGGGGCGGCGCCGAGATCACGGACCGAGATGGGCTGCCGGTAGACCTGACCGGCGTACCCGGAGTGGGCACTGCCGGCCACCTCCCACCGGCGGAACGTGCCGGTGTCCGGCGGCCGCACCGCGCTGCGCACGTCAGTTTCGGACAGCACCTGGAACACCGGCTCCGGACCACGCCGCGCCGGTGCGGTTCCGACGATCAGCCCGTAGCCGTCGAAGACCGCCTGCACCTGCGGCAACACCCGGTCGTAGTAGACCGTCATCCGGGCCGCCGACTGCGACGCGCCGATGGCGAGAACGGTCCGGGCCTTCAGCCCGCCGAGCAGACGGCCGCTTGCGGTCAGTGCCTTGCCGGCCTGGGCGAAGATTTCGTACGAGAGTTCGTCCGCGACAAGCGTGCCGGAGCCGGTGACATCGAGGGTGCCGTAACGGGCCGGACTCCAGCCGCGCAGTTGATCCACACCCACGCGCTGGGCGGAGACGCCGACCCACGCGTACCCGGCCCTGGTGACGGTGTCCACGTCCCACAGCGCGTCGAGGTCGTACCCGGCGGTGACGTTCTGCCACTCGACCAGGGCGGTGCCGTTGAACCGGTGCGCCTTCGCCGGACGGCGCACGATGACCCTGGTGGTGTACGCGACGTCCTCGGCCACCCGCAGCCCCGACGTGTCCCAGCCGTCGGCGCGGCCGGAGAGCAGGAACTCCTGCTCCACGTAACCGCGGGCGGCCAGGTTGTCGGGAGTGGCGAAGAACGGGTAGGTCTCCGCGATGTCCGGTGACCTCGGATCGCCGGGAAGGCTGGCGGGGAGCGGCCCGGTGACGTGCGCTCCCCGGTCCGTTTCGTGACCGGCGGCGGCCGGTGCGCTCAGCAGGGTCGAGGCCGCAACGGCGATCGCGACGGCGATGGATCGCTTGGTCATGCCGCACCATAAGCAGTCGTCTATATGTTGGGCCACGGTCGCGGGAAAAGCTGCGACACGTGTCTCAGCCGGCCGCCAGCAGAAGTGTCCTGGCGGCACGCTGGGCCACCCCGAGATCGGCGGGCCGGCCGGCCACCAACTCCGCGTAGAGCGCCGACTCGATGATCCGCACGTACAGGTAGGCGAGGTCGGCACCCGCACCCGCCAGCCCGAGCTCCTCGAAGATCTCCTGCTGGGCGACGACCACCCGCCCCGTCAGCCCTCCGGCGCTGGTCAGCAGGACCCGCGCCGCGGCCTCCGGCTCCGCCGCGATGAACCGCAGGAACGGCTCGGACGCCAGCAACCCCCGGGTGAACCGATGCGTGATCTCCAGGGCACCGTCAACCCCGGATCGCGTACGCCGGCGCCGCGCATCGCTCAGCATCCGCTCCGCGAGCCGCCACAGCACCTCACCGAGCAGCCGATCCCGCCCGTGCGACACCCGGTAGAGGGTGGCCCGGCTGATACACATCACGGCCGCCAGCCGATCCATGTCCACGGTGCCGTACCGCAGAAAGAACCGGCACCCCGCCCGCGTCACCTCGTCGTCGCTCACCACCCGGCGGCCGTTCACCCCAGCACCGTACGACATGATCGGCCCAGCGGTACGCCTCGGCACTCGACTCCCCGGCGGCCCCGAAAGCACCCAGCCCACCAACCCAGCTGGCCCTCAGAGGGCCCTGGCGGGCTGAAAGGCACCGCTCACGCCCAGCCCGCCGAGCCGGCTGGCTCTCAGGGGGCCTGGCGGGCTAAAAAGCACCGCTCACGCCCAGCCCGCCGAGCCGGCTGGCTCCCAGGGGGCTGGCTCGGCGCAGCGGGGCAGCACGCGGGGCGTCCTATGTGCCGGACGGGGATTTGCTCTCCGTGGCTGAGGATCCTCCGCTCGGCGCCTCAGCGGCCAGGGACTGGAAGCAGGGGCGGAGGAGCTGGATGATCTCGTCGGGTGTGGCGTCGGAGAGGCGGCCGAGCCGGAGGAGGTAGCGCTCGATGATCACGCCGTGGACGATGGCACTCAGCAGGCTTGCGCGCAGCTCGGCGTCGGCCGTGGGGATGCCGGCGGTGATCTGGTTGAGCTCGGGTTCTGCCGCGGTCCGGTAACGGTCGGCGGCGTCGGTGTTGGTCAGCATGGAGCGCAGGACGGCGAGGGACGCCAGCGGTTCGCTGTCGAGGCGGCTGGCCAGCGAGGCCAGCAGAGCCTCGCTCACCTCACCGGTGCCGGCGGCCCCGGCCTCAGCGGGGAACCCGTGGGTGGGCAGCTCGCTCCGGGGGACTTCGGCCGCGCGGGAGAAGAGCTCGTCCTTGCTGCCGAAATAGTGCATGACCAGGCCGGCGTCGACGCCGGCTGAAGTCGCCACCGCGCGGATGGTGGTCCGGTCGTAGCCGAGGTCGGCGAACTTCTCGCGGGCCGCGGTGAGGATGCGTTCCTCGGTCTGCCGGCGCTGCTGCGCCCGGGTCGGTCGGGCGCTCGGCTCAGTCACCCGCTCATTCTACGGCCGTTGACCGAACTGCGACTTCGTTCTACGTTTGTTCAACCAAAGAGGCCCACAGAGCTCAACCGCGAACGGGGTGAACGATGACCGCCACATCACGAGAGATCGTCGAACGACTACTGCATGCAGGACTCGCCCGGGACGCCGACAAGTTCGTGGAGTTGATGGCGCCCGACGGCTACATCGAGTGGCCCTATCGCCCGCCCGGCGTACCCGCGCGAATCCAGGGCCGCACCGCCATCCGCACTCATCTGACGGCGGCCGCCGAAGGTCTCATCAGGCTCGACGAGCACCGCGACGTGCTGATCCACGAGACCACCGACCCAGAAGTGATCATCGTGGAGTACGAAGCCTCCGGCTCAGTGGTCCCGACCGGCGCGCCGTTCGAGCAGACGGTCATCGCCGTCTTCCGGGTCCGGAACGAACAGGTCGTGTCCTACCGCGACTACATCAACCCCCTGCCGCTGATGGAAATCCTGTGACGATCACCGAGCCAGGGCGGAACACCGGATTCGCTGATGTCTCACCGCGTGGATTCTGCCGTACCGGTGGCGGCTGGTGCGTTAATGCCAGCGGGCGAGGGGCCGATCTTCCTATAGTTGGCCGATGTCACGGAGAAAGCCGACGCTGGCCGATGTCGCCGCCGCGGCGGGGGTGTCGAAGGCGGCGGTCTCCCGCGTGATCAACGACGCGCCCGGTGCTTCGGCGCAGACCCGTGAGCATGTGCAGGCCGTGATCGCCCGGCTCGGCTATCGGCCGGACTCCGTCGCGAGGGCTCTGGCGTCCGGGCACGGTGACGTGGTGGAGCTGATCGTCGTGGATGATCCGTCGATCTTCGGTACGAGTCCGTACTACGGCCGGGTCACCGCCGGGATTCTCCAGGAGCTGGCCGGAAGCAACGCACAGCTACGCGTACACGTGATTGAGGAAGCCGGTGCACCCGCCCTGCTGGCGAAGGTCGCGGAGACCGCGAGTCTCGGTGTTGTGCTCAGCAATGTGGCGCCTGCGCTGGCGGCGGATTTCTACGCACGATGCGACCGGGTGGTGACGATGGGGCGTGCGGTGGCGCCGGTCCCGTTCGTCGACGTGGAGAACGCGGACGGCGCCCAGGCTGCGGTCATGCATCTGTACGAGACCGGCCGGCGCCGCATCGCCGCGGTTCACGGCCAGGAGGGCAATCCGTGCGCCGACGCCCGCCGCGAGGGGTATCAGCGGGCGGTGCGTGAGCTGGGCCTGCCGGAGATCTCCGCGGTGGGCAAGTTCTGCCGCGAATCGGGGTACGAGCTGACGCTCAGCCTGCTCGCCGAGCACCCGGACCTCGACGGCTTCTTCGTCGGCTGCGACCTGATGGCGACCGGCTCGATGCAGGCCCTCGCGGACGCGGGCCGCAGCGTGCCGCGGGACGCGGCGGTGGTCGGCTTCGACGACAGCGTGATCGCCTCCTGCACCACGCCGCCGATGTCGTCGGTGCACCAGCCGGTCGAGCAGATGGCGGCCGCGGCCACGCGTGCGCTGGTCAACCGGCAGCTGGCCCCGCACTGGCGCTGCGTCTTCCCGGCCACCCTTCAGGTGCGCCAGAGCTCGGTGGACACCCGAGGCGGGCACCGGCCCGGCTGACCTCCGATCCGGGGAGCGAACACTTCCGGGCTCTGCGGCGAAGTGCTGTCGAGAGGATGGTGACAGCCGATGGAGACGGACGTGGATGCGGTGATCCGCACCGACGCCGAGCTGATCGTCGAGGCCCGCCGATTACCGGAGCAGTTCGCGGCGGTGTTCGACCGGCACTACGGGCGGATCTTCGCCTACGCGGCCCGGCGGCTCGGCCGTGACCTGGCCGAGGACGTGGCGTCGGAGACGTTCCTTGTCGCGTTCAGCCGGATCGGTGGTTACGACACCGGGCGCCCCGACGCTGCGCCGTGGTTGTACGGCATCGCGTCGAACCTGATCGCGCGGCACGGCCGGGCCGAGTCGCGGCGGTACCGGGCGCTGGCCCGGATGGCGCCGGACGAGACAGTCGGCGCGCACGACGACGCCGTGGCGGTACGGCTGGACGCCGTCACCGAGCGGGGGCGGCTGGCGGCGGCGCTGGCCAAGCTGTCCGGGGGTGAGCGGGACGCGCTGCTGCTGGTGGCGTGGGCCGGCCTGAGTCAGCTCGAGGTGGCGGCGGCCCTGGACGTCGCCGCCGGAACCGTCCGGTCGCGGCTGCACCGGGCACGGCAGGAAATGCGTACGGCTCTGGGAGAGGGGACGCTGTGAGGAACGAGATCGACGTGTTGCAGGACGTTTTCGGGCCGGACGAGGTCCCGTCGGCGGCGGCTCACGACCGGGCCCGCGCGGCACTGCTGAACCGGATCAACGAGCCGGCACCGGCGCGCCGACGGCCCCGCTGGGCGGTCCGGATCACCGCGGTCGTCGCGACGGCTGCGGCTGCCGCGGTGGGCGTTGTCGCGCTGGAGAACGTCGGCACGGTCAGTGAGCGGACCGAGCCGGGCCGGAGCACGCCGGTGGTCGCCGCGCTGCCGTTCGCCAAGCCGGCGAAGGCCGCCGAGCTGCTGGAGAACGCGGCCTGGGCGGCGTCCCGCAAGCCGTGGGTCACTCCGCGTGACAACCAGTTCATGTACGTGGAGACGACCGCCACGCTCAACCGCAAGAAGATCCTCGACGCCTCGCCGAACGGCGCGCTGGTCCCGGGCAAGACCGAGACGGTACGCAGCGAGGATTGGGCGCGGGTCGACGGCGACGTGATGGCTTCCCGGAAGAAGGGCGGGAAGCTCGAGGTGACCGAGCGCACCAAGAAGGCGACGTGGTTCACCATCCCGTACGCCGACCTCGCCGCGATGACCACTCCGGAGAAGGTCCAGCAGTGGATCGACGCGCCGAAGATGGTGGGCGCCGACCCGGACGCGCTGCTGATGCAGCAGGTGCTCCCGCCGGACGTCGAGGCGGCCATCTACCGGTGGCTGGCCCGCCGGCCCGGTGTGCGGGTGAACCTGGACTCGGTGAACCTGGACGGGCGGCCGGCCATCGCGCTGACCTGGACCGTCGAGGGCTATCTGAAGAAGGATCTGCTGTTCGACCCGGAGACCTATGCGCTGATCGGGGACCGGCTCGTGGCGGTCAAGGACCACGTCAGCAAGGGCGACGACGGGACCAGGCGGATCAAGGCCGGTGATGTGTTCCGGCTGGTCGTCCGCAACCGGGCGGGCATCGTCGACAGGCCCGGAGACACGCCCTGATTCGGATTCTCCCGGCTCACCCGGACGTGCGAGGCGTCCGGGTGGGCGGGCCGGCCGCCGGTGTCATGAGAGGCCGGCGGGCTGCCCGATACCGCGGATGACCTCGGCGGGGACGATCAGGTCGGCCCGCTCGCGGGTGGCCCGGATGAGCGTGGCGTTGCGCTCGTCCGTACCGGTGGCCCAGGCGACCGCGGCCCGCTCCGGTTTGCCGAACCGGATGTGCCTGTCGATCAGGCGGCGCAGGCGCTCGTCGGGGTCGAGGTCCGCGTACCAGATCTCGGTGAGCAGGGGCCGCACCCGCGCCCAGTGCGGATCGTCGAGCAGCAGGTAGTTGCCCTCGGTGATGATCAGCCGGGCCTGCCGGAACACCGGGATGGCGGCGGCGATCGGCTGCTCCAGGGTCCGCTCGAAACCGGGCGCGTAGACGATGTCGTCCTCGTCCTCGTGCAGGCGGCGCAGCAGGGCGGCGTACCCCAGGGCGTCGAACGTGTCCGGTGCGCCCTTGCGGTCGCGGCGGCCGAGACGGTCCAGCTCGGCGTCGGCCAGGTGGTAACCGTCCATCGGGACGTGCGCCACCCAGTCGGCGTTGATGGCCCGGACCAGCTCCTCGGCCAGCGTGGTCTTGCCGGCCGCCGGCGCGCCGGTGATGCCGAGGACCGCCCGGCGGCCGCCCTCGACCAGCCCCCGGGCGCGATCCACGAGACCGCCGAACGTGATCGTCATGCCGCGTGTGCGGTGAGGTGGTTGATCATGAACTGGTGGGCGTGGCGGGCCAGGTCGTCCCCGTCCGACCACAGGTTGCGCCAGATGGACAGGTCGGCGGAGAGGCCAGGTGCGACGACCGCGGACGAGAACGACTCGAAGGTGATCGGTCCGGTGTAGTCGATGCTGCCGAGGGCGTGGAAGAACGACGTGAAGTCGAGGTGCCCGGAGCCGAGATAGCCGCGGTGGTTCTCGCCGATGTGTACATATCCGAGGCGGTCGCCGGCGTCGAGCACCGGCCGCACCATGTCGTTCTCCTCGATGTTCATGTGGTAAGTGTCGAGGTGGATGACGACGTTGTCAGCCCCGATGTCGTCGGCGAGCCGCAGCGCGTCGCGGCAGGTGTTGACGACGTTCGTCTCGTACCGGTTGCAGATCTCCAGGCCGAGCGTCACGCCCACGGACGCCGCCTCGGCGGCCAGGCCGCGCAGCACGGTGACGACGTTGGCCCGGCCGGCTTCGCTGAGCGGCTTGGTGTGGTGGCCGAAGGCGCTGTAGAGGGCGCCGGTGAGGTGGCTGCCGCCGATGCCGGAGGTGATCGCGAGGGACTCGTGCAGCAGCTTCTCCCCCTGCGCCACGATCGCCGGGTCCTCGCTGGAGATGTCGGCGTCGAAGGCCAGGCCGCGGGAGCAGGCGACGCGCAGGCCCGCATCCTTCAGCTGGTTGCGGGTACGGGTGACGTCCAGGTTGAGCGAGTCGTGCAGGGAGAACTCGAGCAGGTCGTACCCGGCGGCGGCGGTCTTGGTGATCGCGGTCTCGACGGAGGCGGGCGAGGTGTCGCCGACCCAGACGAGAGCGTGGACGCCGAGGGGGTTACGCAGTTCCATGGTCAGATCCTTCAGGGTTTCAGGCGCTCTTGGCGCCGGTGATCAGGGCGACGATCTCTTCGCCGGTCGTGTCGGCGGTGCGGCGGCCACCGACGCAGCGACCGGCCCGCATCACCCAGACCTGGTCGGAGAGCCGCATGACCTGGTCGAAGTTGTGGCTGATGAGCAGGACGGCGTGGCCGTCGTCGCGAAGCTTGGTGATCAGCTGCTCGACGCGGGCGGTCTCCTGGACGCCGAGAGCCGCGGTCGGCTCGTCCATGATCACGAGCTTGGAGCTGAATCCGGCAGCCCGGCAGATCGCGACGGCCTGGCGCTGGCCACCGGAGAGCCGGCGGACCCGGCTGCCGACGGCGGGCACGTTGACCGCAAGGGTGGAGACCATCCGCTGAGCCTCGCGCCGCATGCCCCGCCGGTCTAGCACGGCGATCGGGCCGAGGCGGTGCACCATCTCCCGGTTGAGGAAGAGGTTCTGCCAGACGGTGAGGTCCTCGACCAGCGCCAGGTTCTGGTGCACGGTCTCGATGCCGTGCTCGCGTGCGTCCTCCGGCGACTTGAAGTGCAGGGTCTCGTCGTCCATCGTGATGGTGCCGGCGTCGGCGCGGTGGATGCCGGAGATGCAGCGCACCAGCGTCGACTTGCCGGCGCCGTTGTCGCCGACCAGGGCGGTGATCTCGCCGTGCCGCAGGGTCAGGGAGACGTCGACCAGCGCGCGCACGCTTCCGAACGAGAGCGAGACGTTGTCGACGCCGAGCAGGGTCTCGGTCATTTCTGGAACCTTGTCAGGAAGGCGGCGAGGACGACGACGATGCCGACGGCCAGGGGCTGGTAGAACTGCGAGACGCCGAGCAGGGTGAGCCCGTTGGTGAGGGCGGTGAGCAGCAGCGCGCCGATGACCGGGCCGACGATGGTGGCACGGCCGCCGAGCAGGCTGACCCCGCCGAGCACGACCGCGGCCACCGAGTTCAGCAGGAAGGAGGTGTTGGACGCGGGCTCCGCAGCGCCGACGCGGGCGACGAGCAGGATCGCGCCGAGCCCGGCGAGCAGGCCGGCGATCGTGTAGACGGCGATCTTGATGCGGGCGGTGCTGATGCCGGTGGCGGTGGCCGCCTCACTGGAGCCGCCGGTGGCGAGCACGTGCGTACCGAAGCGGGTCCAGAAGAGCGCGCCGTGGGCGATCAGCGCGACCACCGCGGCGATGATGACGGTCCAGCCGAAGACGCCGATCCCGCCGGTGGACAGCCGCAGCAGGGTCGTGTCGATCACGGTGACCGGCTTGCCGTCGGCGAAGATGAGCGCGGCGCCGGAGGCGGCGGAGAGCATGCCCAGCGTGACGATGAAGTCGGTGATCCTGCCGCGGGCGATGATGATGCCGTTGATGGCGCCGGCGGCGGTGCCGGCGACGACCGCGACGCCGCAGGACAGGGCGAGTCCCCAGCCCGCCGCGTAGGCCTGACCGAAAGCGACCGCTCCGAAGGTCATCACGGAGGCGACCGAGAGGTCGATGCCGCCGGTGGCGATGACGAACGTCTGCCCGACCGCCAGGATGACCAGGATCGCCGCGGCGACCAGCATCGAGGCGATGTTGCCGCTGCTCAGGAACGTCGAGTTGAGGCTCTGGAAGATGATGATGAGGAGCACGAGGCCGATGGCGGCGGCCCACTCGGCCCAGAAGCCGGCGTCGCGGAGCCGCCCGGCCCAGGCCTGGGTGCCGCTTCCCGCGGCGGTGGCGGTTGTCATGATCAGTTCCCCAGGAGGGTCTTGAACGGGTCGTCGTAGGCGCCGAACGGCTTCGGCGTGGCGGCCAGGGCCTGGTCGGCGTTCTCCTTCGTGACGACCTCGACCGGAGCCTCGACGTTGGCGGGCAGGGTGGCGCCCTTGGCCGCGGCCTGGCAGGCCCGCATACCCATCAGACCGATCGCGTACGGGTACTGCGCCACGACCGCGTCGACCTCACCGTTCTTCACGGCGGTCAGCGCGTCCTTGATCCCGTCGACGCTGATGATTTTGATCTGACCGGACTTGCCCGCCGTGGCGACTGCGCGCGCCACACCCAGGCCCATGTCGTCGTTGGCGACGAAGAAGCCCTTCAGGTCGGGCTGCGCGCGCATCAGGTTGGTGGCCTGGGTGAGCGCTTCCTGCCGCTCCCAGTTGGCGGCGACGGTCTGCACGAGCTCCAGCTTGCCGGTGATCGCCTGGCTGAACCCGTCGACCCGGGCACCGCTGGTGACGTCACCGGCGATACCGCCGATCGCCGCGACCTTGCCGCCGCCCGGGAGCAGGGTCAGCATCTGCTCGCCGGCCTTCTGCCCCGCCGAGGTGTTGTTGGTGCCGATGTAGGTGGCCGGTGTGGCGTTCGTGGCCTTCGCGGCGGCGGCGTCCACCGGGCTGTCGATGTTGACGATGGTCTTCTTCTTGGCCGCCAGCTGCGCGATGCCCTGGATCAGGTTGGTGCCGGAGATCGGGTTGACGATGTAGCAGGAGAAGTCCTGCCCGGCGAGCCCGGTGAGCTTGTCGGCCTGCCCGGTGGTGTCGGTGATCGAGTTGGCGGCCTGCACGGTGACCTCGGTGCCGGAGGTCTGCGCCTGCTCCTTGATGCCCTGCTCCATCGACTGGAAGAAGGGGTTGTCCAGGCCCTTGATGACGGCGGCGACCTTGGTTTCGCCACCGGCGGCGGTGGTGCCGCCGGAATCACCGGATCCGCAGGCGGCCAGCAGGGAGAGGGCGGCGACCGCTGCCGCGCCCCGGTAGAGCGGCTTCCCGTACATGGGGGTCCTTCCGAAGTGTCCATCGCTGTATATCGGGGGTGTTTCGCTGATTACAGTCGCCCTTATGACGACTGTCAAGCAAAAGACGGCGGCCTTTCGTATAGCCGCAATCCGTAATACGATGCGGCGGTGTCTACGAGCGCCTCTCCCGTCACCGCCGGGTCCGGTCTCGGCGAAGTGCTCCAGCTCTTCCGGGGCCGGCCGAGCCTGACCCGGGCCGACGTCATGCAGCTGACCGGCCTGTCCCGCTCCACCGTCAACCAGCGTCTCGACGCGCTCCAGGCCGCCGCCCTGGTCGTGCCCAGCGGCGAGGAGTCACCCACCGGCGGCCGCCCGGCCAGCCGGTTCACCTTCCACCGCGACCGCGGCGTGCTGCTCGTCGCCGACATCGGCGCCACCGGCATGCGCACCGCGCTGTGCGACCTCAAGGGCGAGGTCCGTGCCGAGCGTGAGCTCAGCATCGACGTCGCCAAGGGACCCGACGCGGTGCTGTCGGCGGCCGAGGAGATGTTCACCGGCCTGCTCGCCGACGCCGGCCGTGAACCCGCCGACGTGCACGGGATCGGCATCGACGTGCCCGGCCCGGTCGACTTCGACACCGGCCAGGTGGTGAGCCCGCCGATAATGAGCGGCTGGGACCGCTACGACATCCCCGGGCGGCTCTCCCTCGCGTACGACTGCCCGGTCCTGGTCGATAAGGACGTCAACGCGATGGCGTTCGGCGAGCACCGCAGCCACTACCCCGAGGCCCGCCAGCTGCTCATGCTGAAGGTCGGCACCGGCGTCGGCGCGGGCATGATCATCGGCGGCGAGGTCTACCGCGGGGCGGACGGCGCGGCCGGGGACATCGGGCACATCCAGCTGACCGTCGAGGACACCGAGAACGAACCGGTCTGCCGGTGCGGGAACACCGGGTGCGTCGAGGCGTACGCCGGAGGCTGGGCCCTGGTCAGAGACCTGCAGGCGGCGGGCAAGCAGGTGGGGAGCGTGGACGAGGCGGTCGCCCTCATTCGTACGGGAGACGTGACGGCGGTCCGGCTCGCCCGCCGAGCGGGACGCATCCTGGGGCACGCCATCGCCGACTCGGTGAGCCTGTTCAACCCGGCGGTGGTGGTGATCGGCGGGCAGCTGGCAGCGATCGAGGAGCAGCTGTTCGCGGGGATCCGGGAGATGGTCTACCGGCGGTCACTGCCGCTGGCCACCCGCAACCTCCAGATCGTGGCGACCCGGCTCGGGCGGCGGTCAGGCTTGATCGGGCTGGCCCTGCTGCTCGCCGACGGGATCTTCGCACCGGAGCGGATCGAGGCCCTGATCGCGCGGTCCTGATCGCGCGGTCCTGATCGGTTCCAGTCGTTCCGGTCGGTTCAGGGGCCGGGGCGGCTGCGGCGCCAGGGCCACACGGAGGGGCGGCGGTAGGCCTCGGTGAGGTTGTCGTCGACCACAGTGCGCACGCCGGCGAGGGCGATCGTCAGCAACTCGCGCATGCCGGCGCAGGTGCGGCAGCCCTCCCGGTCGCACTCACGGCGGTGCTCGATCGCGGTCATGACCAGGCGCTGGGCCATCATCGCCGAAACGTGTGCGCGCTGCGCCCACGCCGGGCGGTCCGCGATGCCCACGCGCCACTGCTGCACGTCCTCCTCGGTCACGCCGTAGGACTCGGCGGCCTCGCTGACCTGCTTCAATGAATTCTGGACGTCACCATCTCGGCCATCTCGCACCAGCGACTCCCCGCAACCCGTGCCGACAGCCGAATCCTACGTCGCGTCTCGTCGATACCCGATCACGTGAAGGCCTCCCGCGGGCTCAGGGCGCGGCCTTCTGCGTACCGCTGCCTGACGTACGGGAGAAAGTCCTCCCACCCGTTGCCGAACACCCGCCGCCTGCGCCCGCTCGATCTCGGCCCGGCTCATCCGCACGACGGTCTCGTTCTCGCCCCGCCGGAACGCCGAGCGGACCTGGTCGCTGAAACTCATCGCTGCTGCCGTGTCCCCGGTCATCGGAGCGGCTCGGCGGTGAAGAGGGTCCAGGTTTCGAGGAGGCGGAAGTTCATCGACTCGTAGAGCGGGCGGCCCATACTGCTGGCGTGCAGATATGCCCGGTCCGCACCGGCCTCGAAGCCGTCCAGCATCACCCGCTCGGTGATCGCCCGGCCCAGGCCGCGTCCCCGGGCGGCCGGTGCGACGCCGATGTTGAACACGCCCACCACCCCGGACGTCCGCATACCCAGCCCGGTGGCGACCACCCGCCCGGCCTCCTCGGCGACATAACCGGTGATCTCCGGAGCCGCCAGCACGGCACCGCGCATCAGCGAGCCGAACACGCCCTCCGCCGCACCGAAACACTCGGTCAGCCCGGCGGTGTAGAGATCACTTTCGGTCCCGCCGACCTGGCGAAGCGAGGCCGCCCGAGCCGGTACGGGCCGGTAGCGGACCTCGTCCGGGCCACAGTCCATCAACGGCATGTCGAGACGGCGGACCCGCCCGTGCCGTACCGCGAGCGCCGTCGTCTCGTCACCGGCCTCCCCGCGAACCATGATCGACCAGGGCACGCCCAGGCGGCCGACCTCTGAGGCCATCTCGTCCAGGACGCCCAGGTCAGGATCGAGCGTGGTGGTGCAGGCACAGTTGAGCGAAGCCACGGCGCAACCGGTCACGGTGGCGCAGGCGGTGCCCCGCTCGGCGTACCAGCCCTTCGGCGTGATCCGGCACAACAGCGCGATGGCCTCGTAGTAGGCAGCCGCCATCCGGTCGGCCTCGGTGCGCGCGTCGATGTTCAGGGTCGTTCCTCTCGTACCGGCGGCCGGGTGGCCCCACTCACGAACTCCCCGCCAGCAAAGTCCATCCGCGCAACCCGGGGTCCTCCAGCCGCCTCCCAGCCTGCCTGATACCCGCCAAGACCCCTCTGACCCCCAGCCGACCCGCCCAGCTGGCAGTGAGCGGGGCCTCTCACGACCAAAAGCCCCCCTGACCCCCAGCCGACCCGCCCAGCTGGCAGTGAGCGGGGCCTCTCACGACCGAAAAGCCCTCCCACGCCCAGCCGACCCGCCCAGCTGGTGGTGAGCGGGGCCTCTCGCCGGCGAAAGCCCCCCTGACGCCCAGCCGACCCGCCCAGCTGGTGGTGAGCGGGGCCTTTCGCGGGCGAAAGCCCCTCTGACGCCCAGCCGAGGGTGGGGGACGCGCTAACAATGCGGCGGAGCGGGTATCAGTGTGGGATCCAGCACGACGTCAAGGAAGGGTGTCTCGTGTCCAGTACACCGGACGACCGCAGTGGAACCGTCGAGGGCAGCAGCACCGACCAGCACGTCAGCGACCTGGAGGAGACTGGCACATTCATCACCGACGAGGAGCCGAGCGGTACGGTGCCGGCGCACGGCAGCAGCAACGCCGGGATCAACCGAACCGGTGCCAACAAACAGGACCGGGACGACACCTGAACCGCGCGTAGCTGGATTCAGGGGACGCAGGCCGCCGCCCGGTCCAGCAGCAGCGTTCGCTCACGCTCGTTGCGGGTCAGCGACGCCGCCCGCTCAAACTCCGCCCGCGCCTCGGCGTGCCGGCCCAGCCTGGCCAGGAAGTCGCCGCGCGCGCTCGGCAGCAGGTGGTAGTTCCGCAGGGCCGGGAAGGCCATCAGCTGGTCGAGCAACGCCAGCCCGGCCTCCGGCCCGAACGCCATACCAGCCGCAGCAGGTCGTCGCCGATGCCGTCGCCCTCGGCGACCGAAGTCCTCGGTGCCGGGCAGCACGCCGGCTTCACTGTCCGCGGTGGCCTTGGTGATCACCATGAACCGCATCGCTGTCTCCCTCTGTCAGGTGCCGTCTCACCTACGCGTCGAACGGCGATCGGCCCGATCGACACCCTGCCAGAAGTTTTTCAGACCATGCGCAGGACCGTGCTCAGGCCGTGCACCCGGCCCCGTGTGCGCGGCAGGATCAGCGTCCGGATGCCCAGGGCCGCCCCGCCGACGTCGTCTCTCGCGCTGTCCCCGACCATCAGTGTCCGCTCAGCGGGCACCTCCAGCAGTTCCAGTGCCCGGGCGAAGATCGCCGGGTCCGGCTTGACCACGCCCGCCTCGTACGACAGGAGCAGCCCGTCGATCAGCCCGGTCAGGCCGGCCCGGTCGAGGCAGCCCCGGATGTCGATGCCGATGTTGGACAGCACAGCGATCCGGACGCCGCGCTCCTTGAGTTCGCGCAGGACCGGAAGGGTGTCGTCATAAGCGGTCCACTGGTCCGTCATCACGGCGTACAGCGCGGCGATCAGGTCCGGCTTGAGGCCGGGAAACAGCGCGGCGGCCCCGCGGAAGACCTCCCGATGGCGGGCCGGGCTGAGGTCGCGTTCGCTGCGCGGGTCGATCGTGTGGGCGTGGTGCCAGATCTGATCCAGGTGACCGGCGAGGCTCTCGGTCTCCGCC
Organism: Actinoplanes sp. GCM10030250; assembly: GCF_042666575.1. Classification (NCBI taxonomy): domain Bacteria; kingdom Bacillati; phylum Actinomycetota; class Actinomycetes; order Micromonosporales; family Micromonosporaceae; genus Actinoplanes; species Actinoplanes sp. GCM10030250. The sequence goes on from NZ_JBHTDO010000018.1 coordinate 147,415, forward strand.
TCGCTCAGCTCGGGCGCCGCCTGCCCGGTCGCGGCCAGATGGCGCACGGCGGCGCCGATCCAGCCCCGGGCGTCACCTCCGTCGACCAGGGTGGCGTGGAAGTCGAAGATGACCCCCGCGATCGGTGCGGGCGCCAGATCGATGAGCCCGGCCATCAGTGGGCGACAGCCACGGCCGGCTGCCCCTCGGTGACCGGGAGGCGGTGCGGGCGGACCACCAGGAAGCACACCAGGGTGGCGGACAGCATGCCGCCGAAGACCACGACGGCCATGGCGACCGCGCCGACGCCGAGGACGCCGACCAGCGGTGCGGCCAGGGCACCGACGCCGAACTGGACCGCGCCGAGCAGCGCGGCAGCCGTACCCGCCGCCTCGCCGTGACGGGAGAGCGCCAGCGCCGGGGCGTTGGGCATGGCGAAACCGACCATGGCCAGCACCAGCCAGAGCGGGATCAGGATGCCGACCAGCCCGCCGATGCCGGTGGCGGCGAGGATCAACAGGACCAGGCCGAAGGCGAGGCCGGCCAGCAGGGCGGCGGACATGATCTGCTGCGGCGTCCAGCGGCGGAGCAGGCGCACGTTGAGCTGGGTGGCGCCGATCAGGCCGATCGCGCCACCGGCGAAGACCAGCGCGAACTGTTGCTCGCTCATGCCGTACCCGTCCTGGAAGACGTACGACGACCCGCTCACGTAGGCGAACAGCGCCGCCATCGCCAGCCCGGCCACCAGCGTGAGGCCCACGTAGACCCGGTCGGTGAGCAGCCGCCCGTAGTCGCGGACCGTGCCGAGCACTCCACCGTTGCGGCGCTTGGCGACCGGCAGGGTCTCGGGCAGCACCACGGCGGCGGCCGTCATGATGCCGATGCCGATGAGGGTCAGCACGACGAACACGCCGCGCCAGGACGTCCAGCTCAGCACCAGGCCGCCGATGGTGGGCGCGAGGATCGGGGCGACGCCGACGACCAGCATCAGGCGGGAGAAGAGGCGGGCCGCTGCGAACCCGTCGAAGAGGTCACGCACGATCGCCATCGCCACCACGGCGGCAGCGGCGGCGCCCAGCCCCTGGAGCACCCGCAGCGTGCCGAGCAGCGCCAGGTTGGGCGCGATCACGCAGAGGACCGAGGCGAGCACGTGCACCGCGATGCCGGCGAGCAGCGGAACGCGCCTGCCGACCGCGTCGGAGAGCGGGCCGACGAGCAACTGGCCGAACGCCAGGCCGACGAGGGTGCCGGTCAGCGTGAGCTGCACGGCAGCGGCGGTCGTGTGCAGGTCACCGGTGATCGTCGGCAGCGACGGCAGATACATGTCGATGGTGAGCGGTCCCAGGGCGGTGAGCAGACCCAGCACCAGGACGATCCGGAATCGGCGCCCCATCGGGAGCAGTTCTCCCGGAGAGAGGTCGGCGTCGGGCGGGGTCAGAGTGCGAGTTTCAGCCACCCCTTCGACAAGTTGCACCCCGCCCGGATCCTTCCATTTGCGGCCGATTGGTAACCACGGTCACAGCTGCCGCATTCGGCCTCCCACCTGCTGGTATTCCGCTAGCGGCGGCGCAGCGATCCGAGGCCCGCGGCGAGGGCCGATCCGGTCGCCAGGAGCGCCACCGCCGCCAGTCCCGTCTGTCCCCGCCCCCAGCGGGCCGGGCCACCCTCGACCCGGGGCGCCGGCGTGAAGACGTTGCCCTCGTTGTCCTCGCTGCGCTCGCGGGAGAGTACGAGCCCGCGGACCATCGGCGTCACGAGGACGTCGTAGAGCCGCGGCAGCGCCACGAACCCGGCCCGGATGAACCAGTTGGCCGCGCCGACCGAGACGTCCGCGCGGGGCCGGTCCGCCAGCCGGATGATCTGCCGGGCGACCCGCTCGGGCCTGTCGACCGGGGGCGGTGGCCGGCCGACGAAACCCGCGTAATTGGCCGCACTCGTGAAGATCGGCGTGTCGACGCTGCCCGGGGAGACCGCGCAGATGTGCACGTCACGCAGGTCGCGGTTCTCCTGCCGGAGCGAGCGGATGAGACCGCGCAGACCCCACTTCGACGCGATGTAGGACGACATCTGGGGTACCGCGATGCGCGCCAGCAGCGACTCGCAGACGATGAGCGTCCCGTGTCCCTGAGCGCGGAAGCGGCTGAGCGCGGTGCGGGCGACGTTCGCCGGGCCGATCAGGCCGGTCACGACCACCCGATCGAAGACCTCCGGCGGGACGTCCTCGAATTTGCCGTACGCCATTACCGCCGCCGTGTTCACCCACACGTCGATGCGCCCGAACGCGGAGGTGGCCACCGCGGCGAGTTGGGCGACCTGCTGCGAGGACGTCACATCGACGGGTACGACGAGCGGGTTCCCACCGCACTCGACAGCCACCTTCTCGAGGTCGGCCATCCGGCGGGAACCCAGCACCAACTGATCACCTCGCGCCGCGAACGCCAGCGCCGCCGCGCGCCCGATACCGCTGGACGCACCCGTTATCACCACGACCCGCGGATTCATGCCGCTCTACTACCCGGGGCCGGGCGAAACTCACTCCCAGCGCAGATACCGCGCGGCGACCGCTCCGAGCCCCACGGTGAACGCCGCCATCACGGCCAGATGCCCCCACTGCGGCCAGTCTCCGGCCCACGCGTCCTGCAGCGCCGCGGAGGCGGCTCCCAGCGGTGTGAAGTCGGCGATCCGCTGCACCGCGCCGGGCATCAGCGGCCCGGGCGTCCACACGCCGGCGAAGAACATCATCGGGAAGTAGATCAGCGAGCCGACCGAGGAGGAGGCCCGCGCGTTCGGGGTGAGCCCCGCGACCGCCAGGGCCAGCGCGCACATCGCGCTGGAGCCGAGCGTGAACGCCAGCACGAAACCGGCGATGTTCCCGGGCGGGCCGACGTCGAAGACGATTGCCGCGGCGAGCCAGGCCAGCAGGCAGCTGACCAGCAGCGCACCGACGTTGACCACCACCTGGGCGCCGAGCAGGACCCGCGGCGAGACCGGAGTGGCCGACAGCCGCCGCAGCACACCCTTCTCCCGGTAGCCGGACAGCACGCCCAACAGGGTCACCATCGCCACGGTGGCGATCGCCATGGTCAGCGTGATCGGCAGGTAGCCCTCGATCGCCCGGCGGCCACCGAGTTCGGCCACCGGATCCTGGAAACCGGGGATCGCCGAACCGAGCACGACCAGGAGCAGGGCCGGGAAGGCGATGCCGAAGAACGCGTTGACCGGCTCCCGTACGAAAAGCTTGGTCTCCAGCCAGATCATCTTCACGAGTGACTCCCGGTGAGCGCGAGGACGGCGTCCTCGAGGGTGGGCATCTGCGACGCGGCGACCAGCTCGGCGGGGGTGTCCACGGCCAGGACCCGGCCGGCGGCGATGACCGCCAGGCGGTCGCAGAGCCGTTCGGCCTCGTCCATGAAATGGGTGACCAGCACGATGGTGACGCCGCGGTCGCGGACCTGGCGGATCAGCTGCCAGGTGTCGCGGCGCGCCTGCGGGTCGAGCCCGGTGGTGAGCTCGTCGAGGATCGCCACCGCCGGGTTGCCGACCAGGGCGAGCGCGATGGACAGCCGCTGCTTCTGGCCGCCGGAGAGCTTGCCGAAGGCGGTGTTGCGCTTGCCGGACAGGCCCAGCTCGTCGAGCAGGACCCGCCAGTCGGCCGGATCCGGATAGAACGAGCTGTAGAGATCGAGGGCCTCCCACACCCTCATCCGGTCGGGCAGCTGGCTCTCCTGGAGCTGGATGCCGAGCTTGCGGCGCACGGCCGCGCGGTCACGCCGCGGGTCGAGGCCCAGCACGCGTACGGTCCCCGCGTCGGGTTCGCGCATGCCCTCGACACACTCGACGGTGGTGGTCTTCCCGGCGCCGTTCGGCCCGACGATCCCGAAGATCTCGCCGGCTTGCACCTCGAACGACACGTCGGCGACCGCGAGCTGGCCGCCGTAGCGCTTCTGCAGGTTGCGCACCTCGATGACTGACATGCCATCGACGCTAGGAATTCCGGCGTTCGCGCAGAATGGGCCAGGCCACCCGGTAGGAGTGCACCTAGCACCACCCCGCTCGGTACCCTGCCCCCATGTGGTGGCGGCCGGCCGGACGAAGACTGGAACCGTGATCCGTTACGCGCTCGCCCTGCCCCGCTGTGCCGTTCTGGCCGTGTTCACGGCTGCCGGCTTCGCGTACGGTGTGCTGCTCGTCGCCGCCGCCACCCTGGTCGTTCCTTACCCGGCCGTCCTGCTCGGCCAGTTCCGGATCGCCACACTCGGCCGCCGGCTCACCCGCGCCTGGACCGGCGCCGACCTGCCCGACGTCGAGCGGACCCCGCCGCCGGAGCCGCGGCGCCGCCCCGACGGGTGGTACGTCCACGACAAGTCCCTGTTCAGGTCCCCGAGGATCGTGCGCTGGCTGATCAAGGGGGAGCACTACGGCAACGATCCCGAGGTCGCCCGGGAATGGCGGTGGCTGATGCTGGCCCCGTTCAGCAGCGCCCTGCCCGTGCTGGTCCCGGTCGCCCTGATCGTCGCGGCCGTCCTGCTGCGAAACCCGCTCCCCCTCGCCGCCGCGCTGTTGCTCGCACCGTTCGCCCTGCGCCTGTACGGCAGCTGGACCCGATCCCTGCTGCGGCACAGATCAACGACCGGCTGGTTCGACCGGGCCTCCGTGGCCACCTGGCGCGCCGCGGGCCTGGTCGGGCTCTCCCTCGCCGCGTTCGCCGGCACCCTGCTGAACCTCGTTGTCGTCGCGCTCTCCCTCGGCGGGCTGGCACCGCAGGTCATCAAGATCACCCGGCCCCTGGTCGAGCGCTACCGAAGCCACGCCGATCTGCCCGCCCCCTACCGGCCCTACCCGCCACCCCCGCTCCCCGACGAGGACGGCAACTACCGGATCGGCCGCACCCTCTACCCGGAGCTGCGCCAGGCGATCAGCGTCCAGCGGTACGGCTGGCTGGGCGGTGACCCGGCCACCTGGCGCGACCAGCTGTGGTCGCTGGGCGCCCTGCTGCTCGCGCCGTTGTCGCTGGTCCCGGCGCTGCTGGTCAGCTTCGGCTTCTACGGCCTGGTCTGGCAGCCGCTGACCTGGATCTTCTGGGCGGTGCCGGTCGGCGTGTTCACCGGTTACTGGGTGACCCCGTTCTGGCTCTGGTACGCCTTCGACTACGCCGGCTGGCTCCCCGCGCAGATTCCCGGCTGGACGAGCATCCCCCTCGGTCTCCTGCTCGCCCTGCTCGGCCTGCTGCTGGCCGCCCCGCTGATGCGGCTCCGCAAGTCCTGGGACCGCCTGCTGCTCGGCCCGACCAGCGCCACCGTGCTCGCCACCCGGGTCGCCGAGCTGAGCACCAGCCGCGCCGACACCGTCGACGTCCAGGCGGCCGAGCTGCGCCGCATCGAACGCGACCTGCACGACGGCGCCCAGGCCCGGCTGATCGCGGTCGGCCTCGGCCTGAACGCCGTCGCCCACCTGATGGAGACCGATCCGGTACGCGCGCGGCAGCTGCTCGCCCAGGCACAGGAGACGTCGGCAGCCGCCCTGACCGAGCTGCGCAACCTGGTCCGCGGCATCCACCCACCGGTCCTGGCCGAGCGCGGTCTCGGCGACGCCGTACGAGCCATCGCGCTGGACACCCCCCTCCCGGTGACGGTCGACGTCGACCTGCCCGGCCGCCCCGAGCCGCCGGTGGAGTCGGCGGTCTACTTCGCGGCCTGCGAGGCCCTGGCGAACGCGGCCCGCGTCGCCGCGCACGTGTCGATCACGCTGTCGCACCGCGACGGCCGGCTGCGGATGGTCGTGTCCGACGACGGCCCCGGCGGCGCCGACCCGGCGAGGGGTACCGGGCTGCGCGGCATCACCCGCCGCCTCGGTACCTTCGACGGGACCCTGACCCTGGACAGTCCGGCCGGCGGTCCGACCGTCGTCACCATGGAGGTTCCGTGCGCGTTGTCCTCGCCGAGGACCTCCACCTGCTGAGGGACGGTCTGGTCCTGCTCCTGGAGAGTCACGGTTTCACCATCGCCGAGGCCGTCGGTGACGGCCCGTCGCTGCGGGACGCCCTGTCGCGGCACCGGCCGGACGTGGCGATCGTCGACGTACGCCTACCGCCCACCTTCACCGACGAAGGCCTCCAGGTCGCCCTGGCCGCCCGCCGGGAGATCCCGGGCCTGCCCGTCCTGGTCCTCTCCCAGCACGTCGAGCAGCTCTACGCCCGCGAGCTGCTGGCCGACGGCGCCGGCTCGGTCGGTTACCTGCTCAAGGACCGTGTCCTCAACGGCGATCAGTTCGTCGACGCGGTCCGCCGGGTCGCCGCCGGCGGCACCGCCATGGATCCGGAGGTCATCGCCAAGCTGCTGAACTCGGGCGGCTCCGCGTCGCCGCTGGCACGGCTCACCCCGCGCGAGCGCGACGTGCTGGAGCTGATGGCGGAGGGCCGCTCGAACGCCGCCATCGCCCAGCGCCTGTTCCTGAGCGAGAGCGCCGTCGGCAAACACATCGCGAGCATCTTCGGCAAGCTCGGCCTGGCACCGAGCGACGACGACAATCGCCGGGTCAGAGCAGTTCTCGCGTACCTCAAAGACTCTTGACGCGGCGCCGGCCGCGACCGAGACAGACCAGCCCGCCGGCCCGCTGTCATCTGCCGACGCTGGGCCGCAACTGCCACTGCTGGTCGTCCGAGTTGTTGTCCCGGTACTGCTGGACGTTCGCGCTGTCGGCCGTCGACATCCCGTCGACCGCCAGCAGCTTGCCGCTGTGCCTGTTGACCAGCTTGAAGTTGCCGTTCCCCGCGTCGACCGGCAGCCACAGGTGATCGGCCGTGCCGTTGTCGTCGTACTGAACGACCTGAGCGCTGTCGGCAGTCGACATGCCCGCCACCCCGAGGACCTTGTTGCTGTTCAGGTTCTTGATCCGGAACCACCCGTCGCCGTTGCCGACCAGCTCCCACCGGTGGTCCATCGTCCCGGTGTCGCCGTACTGCTGCACCGCCGCGCTGTTGGCCGTGGAGGCACCGGCGACGGCGAGCAACTTGCCGCTGTGCCGGTTGGAGATCTTGAAGGTCGGCTTGCTCCACACCTGGAGCTCACTGAGTCCCCAGCCCACGCCGCTACCCCGGTTAGGCGCGACAACCCGCAGCTGATCGGTATTGATCGGCGGGAAGGTGACCCGGGTCAGCCCGTTCGGGACCGGCGCCGCCACCGGCAGGTCGAGCCACTGCGCGCCCGACAGATACTGCAGCTGGTAGCTCGCCGGTACCCGCACTCCCCCGCCGTCGTCGTAGAAATACAGCCGCACATCGTCGACGGTCACCGGCCGGCCGAAGTTCACACCGACGTGATCGGTGGCGTTCGGCGAGCTGTACGACGTCCAGCGGGTGTTCTGCGGGACGTTGTTCTCGAAGATGTTGCCGTCGACAACCCGCCAGGCGTTGTCCACCGTGAACGTGTACGAGGCGAACGGCTGGGTCGCGCCCCCGCCGTGCCGCTGGGTGTTGGCGGCGATGTTGACCCGCCCGTCGGTCACCGGCGCGACCTTCGGGCCGCCGACGTCGACGGTCAGCGCGGTCAGCCCGGCCTGAGCGGCGACCTGGTTGCCGTCGACGAAGACCTTCAGCCCGGCGCCACGGCCGTACCTGCCGCCGGTGCGGTCCCACAGCACGGTGAGGTTGTGCCCGTGGTACGGCGCGTTCTCCAGCAGGAAATAGTCCCAGCTCGCCGGGGCCAGCGGCTTGATCGTGACCGCGTCGTCGGAGCGCCCGTCCACGCCGATCAGCCCGGAGATGACGTTGTCGACGTAGGTGGAGTGGTTGTAGTCCTCGCTGTGCCCACCGCCGTCGTAGACCCAGCGGTTCTCGTCCGGGTGGTGGCCCTCCGCCACGTAGGGCACGCCGTTGCGGTACTGGGTCAGCGCGTACTTGCGAAGCAGGTCGACGAAGTCGGCGCTGTCGGCGTAGGGCTGCGCGGGGTAGTCCTGCAACAGGTTGGCCAGGCCGGCCAGGACCTGCGAGGTCGCGTAGGGCCAGGACGGGCCGTTCCAGCGGCAGCATCCGCTCAGCGCGTCACGCATGAACTGCGGGCTGCGCCGCTCCGCCGTCGTCGGCCCGTAAGCCGCATAGAAGCCCTGCGGGTCGGTCACCTGCGACCAGGCCACCGACCGTGCGGGGTCCGGCATGTTGAACATCCACGGTACGAAGCCGATGTGCTCGCGAGTGTCGAGCTTGGCGAGGCCGGGGTTCTGGTCGCGCATCACGTGGTAGTAGAAGTTGCGTTGCGGGTCCCACAGCCGGTTGTCCATCGCCGTCTTCAGCGCCGCGGCCCGCCCGTTGTAGGTGTTCGCCGTCGCGGTGTCACCGTTGAGGCCGGCGATGCCCGCGATCGCCTTCGCGTCCCCGTACTGGTAGGCGTTGATGCTCGGCCGGTAACCGGCACCACCGTGATAGGGATCCGGCGACTGGTAGGACGCCGCCGACAGTTCGCTGGCGTCCCAGACCGGCACCTGCCAGTACAGGCCGAGCGACGCGTTGTACTGCACGTTCCACCTGTCGTAGAACCTCTGCAGGGCCGGCTGCTGCGCGGCGGCGAAGGCCCGGTCCCCGTTGACCAGGTACCGGTTCCACACCGCACTCGCCGCCCAGAAGCTGTACTCGTGACCCCAGTCGGTGGTGTTCGGGTTCACCGCCTCCTCGGCCGGCTTCGGCCCCGCGCCCGGCCCGGTCAGCCAGTAGTTGATGTAGTCGTCGAGGTACCGGTTGCTGCGCACCCAGCGGCCCTCGGTTATGTGGTGCCCGGCCGCCGCGGAGATCCCGCCGTAGGGCGCGCCGTAGGACACCGGGTTGAGGAACTCACTGGAGATCCAGCCGTACTGCGGGCCGGTGTAGACCAGGTGCTCCTTCCAGGTCTTCCACCGGTAGTAGTAGACGTCCTGGATCTGGCGGTCCGGCACTTCGAGGAACGGGATGTTCGCCCGGTACCAGGCGGGGTCGTTGAACCCGCCGACGAAGGTGTCCTTGTTCAGGAACGTCGTCCCGGCGCCGACCGCCGGCAGCGGTTCACGAGGATCGATGGCCGCTGCCGGGGTGCCGATGCTCATCAGCGCGATGGTTGTGGCGAGGGCCAGGGGAATGCGCACGGGCATGGCGGCAGCTCCTCGGTTGCTGTTCCGGGGACGCGGAACTGTAAGGAATCCAACCTGTTCGATATCAACGGTGTCAATATCTGATCGAACGTGGTGGGAAATGTTCCGCGGCACCGTGCCCCGCGCGTCAGCCGACGGCCTTCGCCCGCTCCGCCGCCTTACCGATCAGGTCACGCACCAGCTTCTCCGAGCCGCCCAGGTTCTCCCAGCCCATGTCGGTCACCACGACGATCGCGTCGTCCACCCGGGCCAGTGCCGCGTACCGGCTCACCGTGGCCGGCTCCTCGTCGGCGTAGCTCTCCTTGGAATCGATCCGCACGAGAACCGACTCGTCCCCGCCCACGCCGTTGCCCACGACCGACCACTTGAGCTGGCCCTCACCCAGCCCACCGGGGCACTTCTTCAACGCCGCACCGATCTCGTCGAACTGCTTCGCCGCACCACCGGCCTCGTGCCGCCCGACGAACTCGGCCACCACGGTCGGCACGCTGCCCTCCCCCTCGGCCGACTCCACCACGTACTTCACGGCCACCGCGTCACTGCGCGTTTCGTCGCTGGGATAGGGCTTGTCACCGCACGGGCGCAGCGGCCGCACATGCGGGAAGTCACCCTGCTCCAGCGGCTCCGCCTTGGCCTCCCGCACATCCGCCGGCTGCAACAGCGCACTCGCGGGGATCCCGTCCGCCGCCGCACTCGCGCTGGGTGCCGCATCCTCAGCCGTTCCCTCCGACGTGACAGCAACCGGCGCCTGCCCCGATCCCGCCGGTTGCGGCGCCGCTTCGGTCCCGGTGCCGCACCCCGCCAGCAGCGCGAAACCCGCAGCGGCGGCGGCGAGGCGGATCTTCTTGAGCGGTACGGCGGACATGCTGCTCCTCAACTGTCGGCGACGTCACCATTCCACTGCCCACCGAGCCCCCGGATAACACCATTTCGTGCCATGTCACGATGAGCCGCCGGGTAGCCTGCGTGGCCGCCAGCCGGGGGTGCGAGGCGAAACTGGGGTGCGGCGCGGGTGGGAGCGCCGTAGAACACGGGGATGACTTCTCAACTTTTTGCGGTCTGCTTCGCGGCTGGGCAACCGGAGCGGCTGGCGCGGTTCTGGTCCGGGCTTCTCGGCTGGGAGCAGGCTGAGGACGGCACACTGCTGCCCGACGAGGATGCCGGGTTTCGGATCCGGTTCGTGGCGACCGGGGAGCCGAAGAGTTCGCAGAACCGGGCGCACTTCGACCTGACCAGCAGCTCCCTGGCGGAGCAGGAGCGGACGGTGGCGCGGGCGCTGGAACTCGGCGGGCGGCACTGTGACGTGGGTCAGCTGCCGGAGGAGGAGCACGTGGTGCTGGCGGATCCGGAGGGTAACGAGTTCTGCGTCATCGAACCGGGGAACAAGTTCCTCGCGGGGTGCGGGTTCGTCGGTGCGCTGGCCGGCGAGGGCCTGCCGGAGGCCGGCTATTTCTGGAGCGCCGCGCTGGGGTGGCCGCTGGTCTGGGACCAGGACGAGGAGACAGCCATCCAGGCACCGCGGGGCGGCCCGAAGTTCACCTGGGGCGGCCCGCCGCTGATGCCCAAGATCGGCACTGACCGGGTGCGCCTGGAACTCACCGCTACCGCCGGCGAGGTTGACCGGCTGATTTCCCTCGGAGCGACACCTATCGGCGCCGAGCCGGGTCACGTGCGCCTGGCCGATCCCAGCGGCGTCGACTTCAGCGTGCGCCTGGACCCCGGCCACGGGTGAGCGCAGCCGGCAATACCGGGAGTTGACGTGCGGGTGAGCGCCGCCCGGGCGCTGCAGAGGTGCGGTCGGCCACGGGTGAGCGTGGCCGGGACGCTCAGGGTCAGGCGCGTTCGGCTACCGGCTCGGCGACCCTTGGTGCGGGCTCGGGTGCTTTCGCGCGGCGGCTGCTGATCAGCTCGTCCACCGACCAGGGCCCGGCACCGAACGCCGCGATGATCAGGAAGGTCCAGGCGTACAGGGCCGGGGTGACCCCGCCGTTCTGGATCGGCATCAGGCCTTCGGGCTGGTGGACGACGAAGTAGGCGTAGGCCATCGATCCGGAGGCCAGGATCGCGGCGGGGCGGGTGAACAGGCCGATCATGACGAGGAGGCCGCAGCAGAGCTGGATCAGCGCGGCGTACCAGTTGGGCCAGACGCCGACGGGGATCGGCTCACCCGTGCCGCGACTGCCACCGAGCAGGCCGAACAGGCTGGCCAGACCGTGACAGGCGAACAGGAGACCGATGACGACGCGGAACAGCGGCCAGGTGATCTGGGCGAAGCGAGGGGAAGACAATAGACGCTCCTCAGCCTGAAAGTGGGCTAACCTGGCAATCCACATTAGGCGCGCGCCGTTCCCGTAACAGATTGATGATCGTAAATTTCTTCTAAGAAAACGCCCCCCCAGCTTCGCGGAACTGGGGTATGCGGCGGTCGTCCCGGCTGGGAGGATCGGCGCGATGCCGGCCTCAATGAGCAATTTTCAACCTGACGGCGGGCCCGAAGCTGCCGAGCCGTTGTCCAGCGTCGGCAGCCGAAGCCCTCGCCACATTGGAAAAGGCTCACTGTTCGCGGTCAGCGACCTCCATGTGGCGTATGCGGAGAACCGCGCCGTCGTCGACCGCCTCGTCCCCGAGTCCGACCAGGATTGGCTGATCGTCGCCGGTGACGTCGCCGAGGTCTTCGGTGACGTCGAGCGGACCCTGCGGCAGCTCCGCAGCCGTTTCAGCCGGGTCATCTGGGCACCGGGCAACCACGAACTCTGGACCCACGCCAAGGATCCGGTACGCCTGCGCGGCGAGCAGCGTTACCGGGAGCTGGTCCGGATGTGCCGGGACAGCGGCGTGCTCACCCCCGAGGACGACTACGCGGTCTGGCACGGTACGGGTGGCCCGGTCACAGTCGCGCCGCTGTTCCTGCTCTACGACTACACCTTCCGGCCGCCCGGCACAGCCACGAAGGAGGAGGCGCTGCGCCAGGCGTACGAGAAAGGGGTTGTCTGCGCCGATGAGATGATGCTGCACCCGGACCCCTACCCGGACCGGGAGTCCTGGTGCCGGGCTCGCGTCAGCGAGACCGAGCGGCGGCTCGCCGCGACCGACCCGGCGCTGCGCACCGTGCTGATCAACCACTGGCCGCTGGTGCGCCGGCCGACCGACGTGCTGTGGTTCCCGGAGTTCGCGCAGTGGTGCGGGACCGTGCACACCGCCGACTGGCACCGGCGGTTCCGTGCCGAGGTTGTCGTTTACGGTCACCTGCACATCCCGCGCACGACCCACTACGACGGTGTCCGGTTCGAGGAGGTCTCGCTCGGCTACCCGCGGGAGTGGGTACGCCGGGGCTCGGCACCGGCACCGCTGCGCCGCGTTCTCGGGGAGCGTCCGTGATCGAGTTGCTGCTGCCGGAGCCGGTCGCCGCCGTGGAGACCTTCGACGATGTCGCGGACGAGGCCTGCTTCCCGGGCGAGGAGGACCTGATCGCCGCGGCCGTGGAGAGCCGGCGGCGGGAGTTCGTCACCGCCCGCCGGTGCGCCCGGGAGGCCCTTCAGCGCCTCGGCTTCGCGCCGCGGCCGATCCGGCCGGGCCCCCGCCGGGAACCACTCTGGCCACCGGGTGTGGTCGGCAGCATCACCCACTGCGCCGGTTATCGCGCCGCCGCGGTGACCACCGGCACCGTCCTGGCCGGTCTCGGAATCGACGCGGAGCCGCACGGGCCGCTGCCGGACGGGGTGGCCGAGGCGGTGACCGTGCCGGAGGAGCGGACGACGGTGGCGGACCTGTCCCGCTCGATGCCGGCCGTCCATTGGGACCGGTTGCTGTTCAGCGCCAAGGAGTCGGTCTACAAGGCGTGGTACCCGCTGACCGGGCGCTGGCTGGGCTTCGAGGAGGCGCGCCTGGAGTTCGACCCGGCAGCCGGGACCTTCGTGGCCCGGCTGCGGGCCGACGGGACCCGTCTGGACGGCGGACCACCTTTGCGTACGCTGCACGGCCGCTACCTGGTGGCCCGCGGCCTGGTGTTGACCGCGGCGCTGGTCGATCCCGGACAGCCGAGCGGTTACTCGGCTATCCGGGTCCGCAGCGTCCAGCGGTAGACGACCCGCCGCTCCTCGTCGCCGGCGTGCCAATCCTCGGTGCGCTCGAAGTGCTCGTAGCCGCCGAGGTGCTCCACCTTGATTTTCTCCTGAGCGCCGTCGATCCGCACCGACCGGGACGCCACGGGAAGGTCAGCAGGGCCGCCCTCCAGTGCGACGGCGATGGTCAGGTCCTGGGTCTCAGCCATCGGGTACCCCCATGTCGAGAGGACTGCTGTGCTGCTCAGCATCGGTGACACCGGCCACATTGGGTACCCGTACCCGACCCCTAATCGGACCGGCCGACCCCAGCGTCAGACGTCGCGGCGCCGGAAGACGACAAAGGCGGCCGCGAGCACCACCGCCGCGAAACCGGCCAGCACGCCCAGGCCCTGCCAGGGTGTGAGCCCGTCGGGGTCCTGCACCACCGCGAGGATTTGCATCCCGGCCAGCGACGGCCACCACTTCGTCACCCACTCGGCGGCCGCCTGGGGCAGCAGCGACGAGAAGACCGGCACGGTCAGCATCACCACGATCACGATGGTCAGCGCGCCCGCCGTGGACCGGATCAGCGCACCCAGCGCCAGGCCGAGCAGCGCCGTCGCCCCGAGGTAGAGCCCGGTGCCGAGGACGGCGCGCAGCACACCCGCGTCGCCGAGCCCCGCCGAGGGTGCGTTCTGCCCGCTGATGATCGGCTGACCCAACAGGAAGGCGGCCAGCCCGGCCACCGCGCCCACGGTGAACGCCACCGAGGTCAGCATGACGGCCTTCGCGCCGAGCAGCCGGGAGCGCCACGGCACCCCGACCAGGCTGGGCCGGATCGTGCCGCTGGCGAACTCGCTGGTGATCACCAGGACGCCCAGTACGGCGACCGCGATCTGCGCCAGCAGGATCCCGGAGAGGCTGGTCAGCGTCGGGTCGAAGCCGGCCTGGTCCGCCGGTGCGGCGGTGCCGACCTCACGGCCGCGGCCGAAGCTGAACAGCGCGCCGAGGCCCACCATCAGCAGCACCAGCGACAGGGTCGTCCAGGCCAGCGAGCGCAGCGACCGGAACTTGACCCACTCGGAACGGACCGCGCCGGGGTACGTCGCCGTCATCGCACACCACCTTCGAACTCGAGGCTCTGCTCGGTCATCGCCATGAAAACCTGTTCCAGGGAGCTGCGCTGCGGCGTCAGCTCGGTCAGGATCACCTGCTGGGCGAGCGCCAGCCGGCCCACACCGTGCCCGTCGAGGCCGGACACCACGAGGCTGCCGTCGGGCTGCTCGGTCACGGTCGCACCCTCGGCGCGAAGCTTCGCCGCGAAGTGCGGATCGTCGGCCCGGACCACCAGGTCGCGGGGCACCGAGCCGGCCACGAACTCCTCCAGGGAGGTGTCCGCGATGAGCTTGCCGCGCCCGATCACCACCAGATGGTCGGCGGTCAGCTCCATCTCGCTCATCAGGTGGCTGGAGACGACCACGGTCCGGCCCTCCGCGGCGAGGCCGCGCATCAGGTTGCGGACCCAGGCGATGCCGCTCGGGTCGAGGCCGTTGATCGGCTCGTCGAGGACCAGGATCGCCGGGTCGCCGAGCAGCGCACCGGCGATGCCGAGCCGCTGGCTCATGCCCAGGGAGTAGGTGCCGGTGCGCTTGCCGGCCACCGAGGAGAGCCCGACCCGTTCCAGCACCTCGCCGGCCCGGCGGCGGGGCAGTCCGTTGCTCAGCGCCAGCGCCAGCAGATGGTCGTGACCGGTGCGGGCCGGGTGGGTGGCCCGTGCGTCGAGAAGGGCGCCGACCTCGCGCATCGGCGCCGGGAGGTCGGTGTAGCGCTTGCCGGCCACGAGTGCCGTACCGCTGGTGGGCCGCTGCAGGCCGAGGGTCATGAGCATGGTGGTGGTCTTCCCCGCGCCGTTCGGCCCCAGGAAACCGGTCACCAGCCCGGGCCGGAACGCACAGGTCAGATCATCCACCGCGGTGGTCGCACCGAAGCGCTTGGTGAGTCCGCGCAGTTCAATCATGCGGGCATCGTTTCGCGGCGACCTGCGGGCCTCCTCAGAGATTCTGTGAGTGCTCTGTGGGTTTCCCGGCGTCCGCCGACCACGGCAGGCAGAGCCGGAACGTGGCGCCGCCACCCGGCGTCGGTACCACCTCGACGCGGCCGCCGTGCGCTGTCACCAGCGACCGGACGATCGCCAGGCCCAGGCCGGCACCCGGCCCCGACCCGCGGGCCCGCGAGCCGTCGGCCCGATAGAAGCGCTCGAAGACCCGCTCGGCCGCCTCGCCGGACAGGCCCGGCCCGCTGTCGGCGATCTCGAGCACCGCCTCGTCACCCGCGCGGCCGACCCCGATCCGCACCGGCGCGGTGGCCGGGGTATGTGCGTGCACGTTACCCACCAGATTCACCACAACCTGACGGAGCCGCGCCTCGTCGCCGAGCACGAGCGCCTCACCGGGTGCCGCCGTCCCGGACAGGCCGGTGAGGCGAATCGGGCGGTCCCGGTCCAGCGAGAGCAGGTCGTGGCGGGCGTCGGCGGCCAGGGTCCGCAGGTCCATCGGTGCCATGTCGAGCACCGGGCCGGCGGCCGGCTCGTCCAGGCGGGCCAGCAGCAGCAGGTCCTCGACCAGAGCGGTGAGGCGGTCCGCCTCGGTGTCGATGCGCCGCATCGTGCGCCGCACGTCGTCCTGCGAGGGTGCGCCACCCATCAGGTGCAGCTCGGCGGAGCCCTTGATCCCGGACAGCGGTGTGCGCAACTCGTGGCTGACGTCGGCGACGAAGCGCCGCATCCGCTCCTCCGACGCGGCGCGGGCCGCGAACGACCGCTCGATCTGCGCCAGCATGCCGTTGAGGACCGCGGTCAGCCGCGCCACCTCGGTGTTCGGCGGCCCCGCGTGCGCGATGCGGTGGGCCAGGTCGCCGCCGGCGATCGCCGTCGCGGTCTCCTCGATCGCGCGCAACGGCCGCAGGCCCGCCCGGATCGCCACCCAGCCGACCGCGGCCAGCAGCGCCACCACGACCAGGCCGGTGACCGCGCAGAGCAGCCGCAACCGGCTGATCGTGGCGTCGATGGCGTCCAGCGAGGCGGCCACCACCACCACGCCGTCCCCGCCGCTGCGCGGCACCACCACGGCGCGCCACTGCGACCCGCCGGTGCCCTCGACCAGCAGGGCGGTGCCCGGCTCGGCACGCACCAGCTCCGCGGCGAACCGAGGCTCGGCACCGGCCACGCCGCTGTGCGCGGTCCGCACGACGGTGCCGCCGTCGTCGAGATAGGCGACCGCGATGGCGCTGATCAGGTCGAGGGCGCTGGTCAGGCTCTGGCCCGAGGCCGCTGTCGCCCGGTCCAGCACCGACGGATCGATGCGGGCCATCACCTGGGAGATCGGCTGGAGCTGGCGGTCCACCCGGTCGATCAGGTGGCGGCGCAGCGCGGCGGTGACCACCGCGTCGCTGACCGCGATCCCGGCGATCAGGAGCACCACGGTGATGGCCAGCAGCCGGGCCCGCAGCGAGTGCGGGATCACCGGCGGGGCCCGCGCAGCACGTAGCCGACGCCGTGCACGGTGTGTATCAGTTTCGGCTCGGCGGCGTCGATCTTGCGGCGCAGATAGCTGACATACGTGTCGACGATGCTGGTGTCGCCGGCGAAGTCGTAGCGCCACACCTCCTCGAGAATCTGCGGCCGGGCCACCACGTGCCCGGCGCGCGTCATCAGGTAGTGCAGCAGCTTGAACTCGGTCGGTGAGAGCCGGATCGCCCGGCCGGCCCGTTTCACCTCGCGGGCCGCGGGGTCCAGGGTCAGATCGGCGACCGCGAGGACCCCGTCGTTCGGCGCGCCGCTGGCCCGGCGCAGCACGGCCTGGATCCGGGCGATCAGCTCGGGGAGGTGGAACGGCTTGGTGATGTAGTCGTCGCCGCCCAGGGTCAGCCCGTTCACCTTGTCCTCGGGGGCGTCGCGAGCGCTGAGGAACAGCACCGGGACCGGCCGCGTGCCTCCGGAGGCGGCCCGCAGCTCGCGGATGACCTCGAAGCCGTCCATGCCGGGCAGCATCACGTCGAGCACGATGAGGTCGGGCGGGTCGTCCAGCGCCGCGGTGACCGCCTCCGCGCCGGTGGGCACCGCGGTGACGGCGAATCCGGCGAACCGCAGCGCGTCGGCGAGCAGGCCGCGCACAGTGTCCTCGTCGTCGACCACCAGCAGCCGGGGCGGCGTGTCCCAGACCGGGGTGGGCTGCACCGCGTCACCCCCGCTCGCTTGTGCTCTGCCCCGCGCCGGGCACCGTCTGCGGCACCGCGACCGGCACCGGCGCCGCGGTGACCGCCGGCAGCGGCGCCCGCGCGTCGGCCACCAGGCTACCGAGGACACCCGCGAGGCCACCACCGGCCGCACCGGCGAGCAGCGCCCACCAGACGCCGGCCGCCACGCGCAGATCCAGCACCGGCACGTCGAACACCAGCACCGCGACGCCCAGCCGCAGCGAGCCGGCACCGGCGACGGCCATCCCGGCGAACACCAGCGCCAGCGTCGTGCCGGCGATCAGGCCCCGCAGACCGGCGCGCTGCCATCGGCCGCTGCCGGGTCCGGGTGCCACCGCCAGCAGGACGGCACCGAGCAGGACAAAAGCGGTCAGGACCGCGAGACGTACGGCCACCGGCCCGGCCGCACCGCCGAGCAGCCACTCGTGCCCACCGGCGCCGGTGCGCAGCGGTTCCGACAGCGGTCCGCCGAGGACCGCGGGCGGCGGCGCGCCGAATGCCGCGAGGACGGCCGCCAGCACCGCGTTGACGCCGAACAGCACGGCCACACCAGCGACGGCCGGCCGCTGCGCCGCGACGAACGACGCCACCGCCAGCGCCACCGCGATCGGCACGAGCGGGCCGAGCAGCGCCACCCGCGCCACGACACGCCGCGCCGGCAGGAGTGTCAGCAGCACGCAGAACCCGATCAGGACGATCAGCGCCACCGAGCCGCCGAGCACCGTGGCGCCCGCGTCCGGGCGCAGCACCAGCACGGTCTCCCGCATCGTGCCGGTGTTGCCGACGGGCACGCTCACCCGTACCGTCGCCGCGCCCGCCGCCAGCACCGCGATCAGGGCCGCGCCCATCGCGCCGGCGGCACCGGCGGCGCGGAGAGCTAGGGAACGCATGGGGACCCGCACCGCGCCGGCGAACAGCACGCAGAACACCACCGCACCCGGCAGCGCCACACCGAGCGGCACGATCCCGACCGTACCGTGCACGACGGCCGGCACCTGGCCGGTGTCGAGCTGCCCGGCCATCGACGCCGGCCCGCCGACCGCCGCCGCCAGCACCGCGGCAACGAACGGCCAGGTCACCGGCGTACTCATCAGGCTCAGCGCGCAGGCCGCGAGCACGCCCATGACAGCAAAGGCCGTGAGCGGGGCCGCCGCTCCTCGAAGAATCTCCCGCACATTGTCCATCCGCAGACGGTCACCCGCCCGGCTGAGAGCACCGGAAGAGTTTCTGGGAGAACTCTCATGACAGCGGCGGATCCTTCGTTGTCAGCAGCTCGGGACGCGGTGGACGTCGGCGGAGAGCACCAGGCGGCGCAGCGGCGACGACTTGAGGTGGGCCGGCGGCGGGTGCTCCGGCCGGTCCGGATCCTCCTCCGGTGGCCTCGGACGAGGTGACGGCCCCACGTCGGCCAGCCACCGCGGCAGGTCACGGCGCCGGGTGATGCTGAGCTTGCGATAAACCCGGGTCAGGTGCTGCTCGACGGTGCTGACCGTAACGAAGAGGGTGCGCGCCACCTGCCGGTTGGTGAAGCCCCGGGCGGCCAGCACGGCCACCCGCCACTCGGCGTCGGTGAGGGCGTCCAGCCCGACCAGCGTCCGGGTGTCACCGGCCCGGTCGGTGTCCTCGGGTTCGGCGGACAGGCGGGCCCGCAAGATCGCGGCGCCGCAGCGCTCGATCAGCTCCGCGGCACGCTGCGCGGCGTCCGCGGCGGCGTCCACCTCACCGATCGCACCGAGTGCCCGCGCCAGTTCGATGGTCACCCCGGCGAGCTCCACCTGGTCGCCGCCGGCCGCGGCCAGCGCCGCCGCCTCGCTGAGCATCCCGGCCCGGCGCTCCGGTGCCTGCAGCCCGGCCCGCAACCGGCGGATCGCGGCAGCGGTGCGCCCGGAGCCCGCACCGGGCCGGCGTTCCTGCTCGTCGAGCAGGTCGACGGCCGCGTCCCGCTTGCCGAGTTCCAGATAGGCCCGGGCCGCGTCGATGCGCCAGGGCGCCAGCGTCGGCAGGTCGACCCCCCAGCGCAGCATCAGCGAACCGCACGTGAGGAACTCGCGCAGGGCCGCCTGGTGCCGGCCGGTGAGCAGGTAGTGCAGGCCCCGGGCGTGCCGGTAGTGCAGGCCGAAGCGGGTCTGGAACAGTCCGTCGGGCACCGGGTGGTGCAGCACCGCCTGCGCCGTCTCCTCGTCACCCATCAGCGCGGCCGCCTGCAACAGACAGGCCAGGGGTACGCCGATGCCCACCCCCCAGTTCTGCGCGGGCATCTGAGCGAACGCCCGCCGGACGTAGCGCACCGTCGCGGGCAGGTCACCGCGGCGCAGGGCGATCTGCGCCATCACCGCGTACAGCACGCCCTGCAGGTTCTGCACGGTGTCGTCCGAGGTCTCGGCGAGGAACCGCTCGCAGAGCTTCTCCGCCGTGTCGATGTGGTCGGCGTAGACGAGCGCGGCGATCACCGTCGCGGCCGGCTCGGCGATGCCCTCGTGCACGTGGTGCGTCGTCCAGATCTCCTCGGCGACCCGGATGCTCTCCTCGCCGGTCTCCGAGCGCAGCACACCGGCGAGCAGGTCGACGGCCTGCACCATCGGGTCGGCGGTGCTGCTGACGCCGGCCGGTACCGGCTCCACCGGCAGCACCACGCGCCGGTGCAGCTCCGGGTAGGAGGCGGCCAGCCACTGGCGGAAGATGTAGAGGTCGGTCTCCGCCTCGGCGCCGGCCGGCGGCTCCAGGGTGCCCAGGGCGGCCTCGGCCTCGGATATCCGGCCGCTGCGCAGCAGGTAGCGAATGACCGCGAGGGCCTGCGGCTGGTCCAGGGAGCCCTTTTTCAGGGCCGATCGCAGCGGCAGGATGTCACGCAGGGCCGCGACCGGGTCGTCGCGCCACTTGATGTCCGCGCGCTGCACCGCGAGCTCGTTGCGGACACCGTCGTCGTCGGCGCTGGCGTGCGCGAGCTCCAGGCACGCCACGGCCAGGGAGTTCTCGCCGGCGGCGATGGCGGCCTCGGCGGCCTCCTGCAGCGCCGCCGGTTCCCACTCCTCCCCGGCGCGGCCGGCGGCGAGCAGGTGCCGAGCGACCTCGAGCGGCGGCCGGCTCTCCTGATAGAGCGCGTGGGCGGCGCGCAGGTCCAGCTCGATGCGGGTGCCGTCGTCGAGCTCGCCGAGGATCGCGTCGCGGATCTGCGGGTGCCGCATGCTCAGGCCGTCGACCAGCCCGGACAGCCGCAACCGCCGCAGCGCCTGGTCGGTCGTCATGCCGTCGGCGCGCAGCATCCGGGCGAGCAGCGCGGGGTCTGGACGGTCGCCCAGCACCGCCAGGATCGCCGCCGCCTGCAGCAGGTCCGGTCCGCCGCGGTGCAGGCAGTGCAGGATCGCCTGGGCGTACGACTCACCCGGGACCGGGGTGTCACCGGGCACCGGCTCGGCGGCGAGGGCGTCGTCGATCAGCGCGTGCAGCAGCAGCGGGTTGCCGCCGCTCGCTCGGTAGTAGCCGGTCACGGCGGCGGGCGGCAGCGTACGCCCGAACCGGTCCAGCAACAGCTCGCCGACCCCCTGCTCGGAGAGGAATCCGAGCCGGATCGCGTGACAGTTCGGCTGGCGCAGCAGTTCGACGGGGAGCCGCGGCCGTTCGGAGCCGGGAGCGACGGAGCCGCCGACCAGCAGCACGATGCGCGTGTCGCGGACCCTGCGGGCGAGGTAGAGCAGGATGCCGGCGGAGGAGTCGTCGAGGTGCTGGTAGTCGTCGACGACAAGCAGCAGCGGCGTCCGTTCCGCCAGGCGGTTCAGCGCCGAGTGCACGCCCTGTGCGGTGAACCTGCCGGGTGGCGCCGGCGCGAGGCCGGCCGGCGGCACGCCGGTGCTCTCCACCAGCTGCCGCACCGCGCCGAACTCCAGCGCCTGTTCCTCTGGTGAGCACTGCGCGTGCAGCACCAGCATGCCGGCGGCACGGGCGGCGTCCGCCGCCTCCCAGAGCAGAGCGGTCTTGCCGGCGGCGACCAGGCCGCTGACCACCACCACGCTGCCGTGGCCACCGCCCGCGCCGGTCAACCGGCGCCGCACGTCCTCCAGTTCCGCGGACCTTTCTACGAGCATGTTCATCCGTTCCCCGTGTTTGTTCCACTGCGCCGCCGGACACCCCGTACCGGGTCGCCGGCCACCGGGGCCGGCGTTGTGTCCTACAGCCCGATGCCCTTGCCTATGATCTCCCGCTGTATCTCGCTGGTCCCCCCGTAGATGGTCGTGAGCAGTGACATCCGCAGATGTCGTTCCATGTCGAACTCGCCGGCGACTCCCGCGGCGCCCATCATCTGCACCCCTTCGAGGGCCACCCGCTTGGCGGTCTCGGTCACCTTCAGCTTCGCCATCGACGCCTGCCGCGGCGACAGCCGGTTGGCGTCGCGGCCGGCCTGCGAGGCGGCGTCGTAGACCAGCAGCCGGCAGCACTCCAGCTCGGTTGCCAGGTCGGCGAGACGGTGCCGCAGAGCCTGGAAGGTGCCGACCGGGCGGCCGAACTGCTCGCGCACCCGCACGTACTCGACGGTGTCGTCGAACGCCCGCCGGGCCAGCCCGAGGGCCAGCGCGGCGATGACGATGCGCTCGAAGGTCAGCCCGGCCATGATCTGCATCCACGCCTGGCCCTCGGCGCCGACCACCGCCGAGGCCGGTACGAAGCAGTCGCCGAAGTAGACGTCGTTGAGCTCGCGGCCGGCCAGCGACGGGATGCCGCTGATCCGCACACCCGGGTTGGTGGTCGCCACCTGGAACATGGTCAGCCCGGCGTGCGGCGTGGACTCCTCGCTGGTGCGGCAGAGCACCAGCAGGTGGTCGGCGAGGTGCGCGTTGGACGACCAGCTCTTCTGCCCGGTGATCAGGTAGCCGCCGGGCACCGGCCGCGCCCGGCAGACCGCCGCGCCGACGTCCGAGCCGGACCCTGGTTCGGACAGGGCGAGCGACTCGACGCGCCCGGCGGCGATCCCGGACAGGACCTCCTTCTTCTGCTCGTCGTTGCCGAACCGCAGGTACCAGGCACCGACGATCATCGAGGTGGGGAACGCACCGATCGGGGCCATGCCGTGATAGGCCGACTCCAGGAAGCAGCAGAGGTCAACCAGCCCGCCGCCGGAGCCGCCGTACTCCTCCGGTATGGCAACGCCGAGCCAGCCCAGCTCGGCCATCTTCGCGGCCACGGCCGGGTTGTGCACCTCGTCGGTGGAGCCCGCCCCGCGGTCACGCCGCATCGCGGTCTCCCGGCGGCAAAAGTCCTCGACGGCCAGCGTGAACTGCCGCTGGCCGTCGTCCAGTCCGTGAAACACAGCATCCCCCTGGGCCCGCGCGGCGGACCGGTCACCGTACCGGCGCCGGTACGCCGCGACCATGAGTCGTCACGCTTCCCGCAACGCCATCCGAACGAGGTCGTCGACGTCCATCTCGTCGAGGTCGCCCTCCGCACCGGTGGGCGGGACCTCGTCGCCCGTGGCCAGCCGGCGCAGCGGTTCCAGCAGCCCGGCCCGGTCCAGCCGGTCGAGCGGGATCGTGCTCAGCAGCCGCCGGACCTCGTCGTCCGGGTCGGCGTCGCCGAAGATCTCGGCGATCAGGTGCCGCGCCACCTCCCGTGGCGTCGGGTGGTCGAAGACCAGGGTGGTCGGCAGTGGCAGCCCGCTGGCGCGGCGCAGCCGGTTGCGCAGCTCCACCGCGGTGAGCGAGTCGAAGCCGAGGTCCTTAAAGGCCTGATCCGCGCCGATCCGGTCCGGGCCGGCGTGGCCCAGTGAGGCGGCGGCCTCGCGGAGCACGAACTCCAGGGCTCGCGTACCGCGCTCGGCCTCCGGCAGCGGCGTGAGCCTCGCCCGCAGCGCGCTCGCCTCGCCCTGCGCGCCGGCCTCAGCCGCCTGCTCCGCGTCCAGCAGGGCCCGGACCTCGGCGATGTCCTCGATCAGTGGACGGTGCCGGGCCATGGAGAAGCCCGGTACGAACGCCGACCAGTCCATGTTGCTGACGGTGACCGTCGGCTCGCCGGCCTCGACCGCCTGCCACAGTGCGGTGAGCGCCAGGTCCGGCTCCAGCGCCAGCAGCCCGCGCCGCCGGAAGTGCTGCTGGAAGTCGTCCCGGGCCGCCATGCCCGCACCGTGCCAGGCACCCCACGCGATGGCGGTCGCCGGGACACCACGGGCGCGCAGCCACTCGGCGTAGGAGTCGAGGAAGCTGTTGGCGGCGGAGTAGACGGCCTGCCGACCGCTGCCCCAGGTGGCCGAGATCGAGGAGAAGAGCACAAACGCGTCGAGGTCGTCCCCGGCCACCGCGTCGGCGAGGTGGACCGTACCGGAGACCTTGGCGTTCAGGACGTCGGTGAGGGCGAGCACGTCGGTCTCGGCGAACTCGGTCCAGTGGCCGACGCCCGCGGCGTGCACGACCGTACGGATCTGGTGCCCGGCGGCGCGGACCTTGCCGATGACCGCGTCGACGGCGGCCCGGTCGGCGAGATCGCAGCTCTCGACGGTGACGTCGGTGCCGAGGGCGGCCAGGTCGGCGCGCAGTTGCGCGACGCCGGGGGCCGCCGGGCCGCTGCGGCTGAGCAGTACCACGTGTTCGGCGCCCCGCTC
The DNA here is from genome assembly GCF_042666575.1 of Actinoplanes sp. GCM10030250. Taxonomy (NCBI): domain Bacteria; kingdom Bacillati; phylum Actinomycetota; class Actinomycetes; order Micromonosporales; family Micromonosporaceae; genus Actinoplanes; species Actinoplanes sp. GCM10030250. Next base: position 171,391 of record NZ_JBHTDO010000018.1, read on the forward strand.
GGCGAGCCGCCGGGCGACGCGGCCACCCAGCGCACCGGTGCCGCCGGTGATCACAGCGGTGCCGCGGACCTGCCAGGGCCGGTTCGAGGCGGCCGGCAGCGGTGCGCGGAGCAGGCGGCGGGCGAGCAAGCCGGAGGGGCGTACCGCCACCTGGTCCTCGGTACCGGCCAGCGCGGCCGCGAGCAGCTGCCGGGCGGCGGGCTCGGCGAGATCGGTGACGTCGGCCAGGCCGCCCCAGAGCCCGGGGTGCTCCAGGCCGATCACCCGACCGAGGCCCCAGACCGGCATCTGCTCCGGTGCGGTCGGCGGGTCGGTGGGACCGGTGCCGATCGCGCCGCTGGTCAGGCACCAGAGCGGGGCGGTGCTGCCGGCGCCGGCGAGGGCCTGGGCCAGCGCCACGGTCGCGGTCAGCCGTGCCGGTACGCTCGTCGACGCGTAAGCCCGATCCTCGTACGCCAGCAGCGAGACCACCCCGGCGAGCCCGTCCAGGCCGGCTCCGGCGAGCACGGAGTCGCGCCCGGCGGTGACGGTGTCCACGTCGAGCAGCCGGACGTCGGCTCCCGCTTCGGCCAGCGCCGACGGCACCGCGGTGTCCATCCCGGCGGGCCGCACCACGAGCCAGGTACCGGAGAGCGCGGCCGGCCCGGCCTCGGCCGGCCGCCACTGCACGCGGTACCGCCAGCTGTCGATGACCGCGTTCCGCTGCCGGCGCAGCCGCCAGTCCCGCAGACCGCCGAGCATGCCGGCGGCCGTCTCCGGTTCCATGCCGAGCAGGCTGCCGAGCCGGGTGTTGTCCCCGCTGTCGACCGCCGCCCAGAAGGCCGCGTCGCCGGTGTCGGCGGTCCGCGGCGGCGGGTCGATCCAGAAGCGGCGGCGCTGGAACGCGTACGTCGGGAGGTCGACCGGCACGGTGCGGAGACCCTCGAACACCGGACGCCAGTCGACCGGGAAGCCGCGGACGTGGGCCTGCGCGGCCGCGTACCGGAAACGGGCGGTGCCGCCCTCCTCACGCCGCAGCGTGTCCAGAACGATCGCGGGCGTGCCCGCGTCGTCGGCGATCTCCGTCACCGCGTTGGTGAGCACGGCGTGCGGGCTGATCTCGAGGAACGCGGTGTGACCGGCATCGATCAGGCTGCGGACGGCGCCGTCGAAGTTCACCATCTGCCGGGTGTTGCGCACCCAGTACTCGGCGTCGAGCCGCGTGGTGCCGATCGCCCGACCCTCCACAGTGGAGAAGTAGGGCACCCGGGAGGCCGTCGGGGTGAGGCCGTCCAGCTCCGCGAGCAGTTCCGCCCGGAACTCGTCGACCTGCGGCGAGTGGGCGGCGAAGTCGACACCGGGCAGCTGCCACCGCAGCGCTCCCTCGGCGGCCAGGCGCCCGCCGAACGCGGCGAGCGACTCCGGGTCGCCGGAGACGGTCACCGAGGCCGGGCCGTTGACCGCGGCGACCGCGATCCGGTCGCTCCAGGGTGCCAGCCACTCGCGGACCCGCTCCGGCTCGGCGAGCACCGACAGCATCGCGCCGTGTCCGGCCAGCCTGCTCCAGACCCGGCTGCGCACGGCCACCACCCGGGCGGCGTCGGACAGCGACAGACCGCCGGCCCAGTACGCCGCGGCCACCTCGCCGTTGGAGTGGCCGACCACCGCGCCGGCCTCAACGCCGACCGAGCGCCACAGCTCGGCGAGCGACACCATCATGGTGAACAGCACCGGCTGGGCAACGTCCACCCGGTCGGCGGGCGGTGCACCCGGCACGCCACGCAGCACGTCCAGCAGGTCGTAGTCGAGGTGCGGGCGCAGGGCCTCCGCGCACCGCCGCACGGCGTCGCGGAACACCGGCGACTCGTCCAGCAGGCCGGCCGCCATGCCGGGCCACTGCGAGCCCTGGCCGGGGAAGACGAACACCGGCTCGCCGGCGCCCTCCACCGCGCCCTGGACCAGCCAGGGACGGGTCTCGCCGGCGGCGAGCGCGGCGAGACCGTCGAGGAGCTGGTCACGGTCGGCGGGGAGGATGACAGCCCGGTGCGAGAGGTCGGCGCGGGTACCGGCCGACGCGGCGGCGACGTCGACCGGCCGGTCCGCGGTGCGGTCGAGCAGGTGGTCACGCCATCGCCCGGCCTGCGCGCGCAGGGCCTCCTCACCGGCGCCGGAGATCAGCACCGGAAGTGGGGAGCACGCGTTCGCATCCGGGAGTGGAGCGCCTGAGGCCGTCACTGCCGGAGCCGGCGGCGCCTCCTCGATGATCACGTGTGCGTTGGTGCCGCTGATGCCGAACCCGGAGACGCCGGCCCGCCGCACCCGCTCCCCCGCCGGCCACGGCACCGGCTCGGTGAGCAGGCGCATCGCGCCGGAGGACCAGTCGATGTGCGGGGACGGCTCGTCGACGTGCAGGGTGGCGGGCAGGGTCTCGTGCCGCATCGCCAGGATCAGCTTGATCACCGAGCCGATGCCCGCCGCCGCCTGGGTGTGCCCGATGTTGGACTTCAGCGACCCCAGCCAGAGCGGGCGGTCCGCCGGCCGGTCCGCGCCGTACGTCGCGAGCAGCGCCTGCGCCTCGATCGGGTCACCGAGCTCGGTGCCGGTGCCGTGCGCGTCGACCACGTCGACCTGGTCGGCCGTCAGCCGGGCGCTGCGCAGCGCCTGCCGGATCACCCGCTGCTGAGCGAGGCCGTTCGGCGCGCTCAGCCCGTTGCTGCCGCCGTCCTGGTTGACGGCCGAGCCGCGCAGCACCGCGAGGACCGGGTGCCCGAGGCGGTGGGCGTCGGAGAGCCGCTCGACCACCACGACGCCGGCGCCCTCACCCCAGTTCGTCCCGTCGGCGCCCGCGGCGAACGCCCGGCACCGCCCGCCGGGTGACAGCGCCCGCTGTCGGCTGAGCTCGACGAACGCGCCCGGTGACGCGAGCACGGCGACGCCGCCGACCAGCGCCAGCGAGCACTCGTCGTGGCGCAGCGCCTGCGCGGCCAGGTGCAGGGCGACCAGCGACGCCGAGCACGCGGTGTCGATGGTGATCGCCGGGCCCTCCAGCCCGAGCGTGTAGGAGATCCGCCCGGACGCCACGCTCGTGGTGTTGCCGGTGAGCAGGTGTCCCTCGACGCTCTCCACCCCGTCGGTGAGCCGGGGGCTGTAGTCCTGGCTGATTACACCGAGGTAGACGCCGGTGTCGCTCCCCCGCAGCGACACCGGATCGATTCTGGCCCGTTCGATCGCCTCCCAGGAGGTCTCCAGCAGCAGCCGTTGCTGCGGGTCCATGGCGGTGGCCTCGCGCGGCGAGATGCCGAAGAAGGCCGCGTCGAACTCGTCGGCTTCGCTGATGAAGGCGCCCTCGCGCACGTAGCTCTTGCCGGAGGCCGACGCGTCGGCGTCGAACAGGTTGGCCAGGTCCCAGCCGCGGTTGGTGGGGAAGGCGCCCATCGTGTCGGTTCCGGAGTCCAGCACCCGCCACAGGTCCTCGGGTGCGGCGACGCCGCCGGAGAACCGGCACGCCATCGAGACGATGGCGATCGGCTCGTGCTCGCGGGCCTCCAGGGCGCTGAGCCGGTCGCGGGCCGCCCGCAGGTCGGCGGTGGCCCGCTTGAGGTAGTCGCGCAGCTTCTCCTCGTTCGTGGTCATGCGTCATCGCTTCCGTAACAGGGTGACGCCGTCGGCGAACGGCAGCAGGGTGAGATCAACCCGCGGGTCGTCGCGCAGGGCGGCGTTGAGCTCGCGGATGGCCACGGTGTCGGTGTCCTGCGCGTCGGGGTCGACGACCCGGCCGAAGAACAGCGTGTTGTCCAGCACGATCAGGCCTCCGGGCCGGATCAGGCGCAGCGCGGCGGCGTAGTAGGCCGGGTAACCGGCCTTGTCGGCGTCGATGAAGGCCAGGTCGAAGGAGCCGGGCCCGTCCTCGGCCAGGAGCGCCGCGAGGGTGTCGCGAGCGTCGCCGATGCGCACGTCGATCCGGTCGCGGACACCGGCACGCTCCCAGTAGGGCTCGCCGATGCCCGGCCATTTCGCGGCGATGTCCATCGTCACCACCCGCCCGCGGGGCGGCAGGGCGCGGGCCATCGCCAGTGTGCTGTAGCCGGTGAAGGTGCCGATGTCGAGGACCTGCCGGGCGCCGGTGATCCCGACCAGCAGGGCGAGGAACTGGCCCTCCTCCGGCAGCAGCTGCAGGGCGGCGGCGAACGGCAGCCCGGCGGTCTCCTCGCGCAGGCCGGCGAGGATCTCGTCCTCACGCAGCGAGCAGGAGCGGATGTAGTCGAGCAGGGTGGGCGTGGTGGCGATCTGGCCGGCCATCGGTCACACCCTCCCGAGGGCGAAGCCGGGCGCGGTGAGCCGCAGCGTCGACGGGAGCGGCTGGATCCGCGGTTCGAGGTGCAGGTGGCGGATGCCGTCGGTGCCGGTGCTGCCGAGCTCCGCGAGGCAGGGGCACGGCGTCTCGGTGAAACCGGCGAACCCGTACGCGATCTCCATCATCCGATTGCGCTCGGTCCTGCGGAAATCGGCCGCGAGATGCACACCGGCCGCCGCCGCCTCGTTGCCGAGCCAGCCGAGCAGAGCGCTGCCGACACCGAAGGAGACCACCCGGCAGGAGGTGGCCAGCAGCTTGAGCCGCCACACCGAGGCGTGCCGGCGCAACAGCAGGATGCCCACCGCACCGTGCGGGCCGAAACGGTCGGTCAGGGTGACCACAAGAACCTCGTGATCGGGGTCGGTGAGCAGGCCGCGCAGGGTGGCGTCGGAGTAGTGCACGCCGGTGGCGTTCATCTGGCTGGTGCGCAGCGTGAGCTCCTCGACCCGGGAGATCTCCTCGTCGCCGGCCCGCCCGATCCGCAGGTCCAGCTCGAGGGTGCGCAGGAAGTCCTCGTCCGGCCCGGTGTGGTCGGCGCGGTGCGCCTCGCGCACGAAGCTCGCCTGGTACATCAGGCGGCGGTTGCGCGCGTCCACGGTGACCGTCGCCGGGCTGAACTCGGCGAGCCCGAGCAGGCCGGCGACGTCCTCGGCGGGGTAGCAGCGGACCTCCGGCAGGTGGTAGGCCACCTCGGCGCGCTCGGCCGGCTGGTCGTCGATGAATGCGAGGGTGCCGGTGGCGAAGTTGAGCCGCTCGGCGATCGCCCGGACGGCGGCCGACTTGGTGCCCCAGCCGATCTGCGGGTGCACGAAGTAGTCGGCCACGCCCAGCTCGGTGAGGCGCTCCCAGGCCGGGTCGTGGTCGTTCTTGCTGGCCACCGACTGCAGGATGCCGCGCGCGTCGAGTTGCTCGATCACCGTGCGGACCGGTGCGGCCAGCTCGGTGCCGCCGCCCTCCAGCAGGGTGCCTTTCCACAGCGTGTTGTCCAGGTCCCAGACCAGGCACTTGACGAGGCCGGGAGCGGGCGTGGCAGCGTCACTCACAGCGCCTCACACCTTCGGCGTGGCGAGTCGCCCGACCAGGGAGGTCATCGCGTCCACCGTCCGGAAGTTGTCCAGGACCAGGTCCGGGCCGGTGATGGTGACGTCGAAGGACTTCTCCAGGTGGACCACGAGCTCCATGGCGAACAGCGAGGAGACCGCGCCGGAGCGGAACAGATCGGTGCCGGGCTCCCAGCGCCGCTTGGTGCGCTCCTCCAGGAAGGCGAGCAGATCCGCCTCGACGGCGGTCCGATCGCCGGCCTGCCCCGTTGACGTTGTCACGATAGTGGCTCCCCGTAGTCGTAGAACCCACGACCGCTCTTGCGGCCGTGCTGCCCCGCAGCGACCTTGTCGAGCAGCAGGTCACAGGGGCGGCAGGACTCGTCGCCGGTGCGCTCGTGCAGCACCCGCAGCGAGTCCACGAGGTTGTCCAGGCCGATCAGGTCGGCGGTCCGCAGCGGGCCGGTCGGATGGCCGAGGCACCCGTGCATGAGGGTGTCCACGTCGTCCGGCGTGGCGGTGCCGTCCTGCACCACCCGCGCCGCGGTGTTGATCATCGGGTGGAGCACCCGGCTGGTGACGAAGCCCGGGGCGTCGCGGACGACGACCGCTTCGCGGCCCAGCCCGGCCAGCAGGGCCCGCACGGCCGCCAGGGCGGGTTCGCCGGTCCGCGGGCCGCGGATCACCTCGACGGTGCGGATCAGGTAGGCCGGGTTCATGAAGTGGGTGCCGATCAGCGCGGCGGGCCGCTCCACCACTCCGGCGAGCTCGTCCACCGGGATCGACGAGGTGTTGGTGACCAGTACCGCGTCGGCGGCCACCAGCGTCGAGACCTCGGCCAGCACCTTCGCCTTGACGGCGGCGTCCTCGGTGACGGCCTCGATCACCGTGTCCGCACCGTGCGCGCCGGTGAGGTCACCGGCCAGCCGCAGCCCCCCGGCGATGGCCCCGTCGGGCAGCGCGCCCAGCATCCGCGCCATCCGGGTCTGCTGCTCGATCCGGCCGGCCGCGGCGGCACGCCGCCGCGGGTCCACGTCGACGAGCAGGACCGCGTGGCCCCGGGCGGTGAGCAGAGAGGTGATGCTCGTACCCATGACGCCGGCGCCGAGCACGACGATTGGCTGGCTTCCCACCGTGACCTCCGCATTGCGGTGCGTGAATCGATCAAATATCACGGAGAGTGATATTAAGAGTCGATTGCCGTGAAGCACGATTGATGGTTCCGACTATTGACCGGGACGGCAACCCCTACTGCCGCGCGCGCATCCCCTACGCTGGTACGAACCGGGCAGGTTTTTAATGTCCACGAAGGACCGTTAACCTTCTGGAAACACGCCCGGAACGATCCCCGCGGCACCTCTCACCGAGGACACGCGCAGTGACCGTCAACGTGACGGACGTCTCACCGCTCCTCTTTCTTCTCCAGGAGTCCGGTCGCCATGTCGACGACCCCGCCGGGCGCCGGCGCGTTGACGAAGACGGCGACGAGAACGGCGGTCAGCGTCAGGATCACGGCGGCCCACATCGACGCGCGGGCGTACCCGTGGGTCACGGCGTCGAGCGCGATCGAGGGGCCGCCACCGTGCGCCTTCAGGAAGGCCGTGGTGGCGCTCGCCGCGATCGTGTTGAGCAGGGCGGTGCCGATCGACGCGCCGACCTGCTGCGCGGTGTTCACGGCGGCGGAGGCGATGCCGGCGTCCTGCTCGCGCACGCCGCCCGTGGCGGTCGCCACCGCGGGGCCGAACGCGCTGCCGAGACCGAGACCGATCAGGATCTGCACCGGCAGGAGCAGTCCGAGGTACGAGCTGTGCGGGGTCACCCGGGTCATCAGCAGCAGCGCCACCGTGGCGGAGATGATCGCCGGCACCATGATGAGGCGCGGCGGCACCTTGGGCGCGATGCCGTTGCCGACCAGGATGGCCGCGACGATGTTGGCGACCGTCAGCGGCAGCAGCGCCACACCGGTGCGCAGCGGCGAATATCCCATGACGATCTGGAACTGATAGGTCAGGAACAGGAAGACCGCGAACAGGCCGACCGAGGCCAGGGCGACGGAGGCGTAGGCGGTCGCGCGGTTGCGGTCGGCAAAGATCCGCAGCGGGAGCAGCGGCGTGCGGACCCGGCCCTGCAGCAGGACGAACGCCACGATCAGCAGGCACGCGGCGACCAGCGGCACGGTGACCCGGCTGCCGCCCCAGCCGTGCTCGCCGGCTTCGGTGAAGCCGTAGACCAGGGCCACCACTCCCCCGCAGCCGGTGATCGCGCTGACCACGTCGACGCGCACGTCCGGGCGGGCCACCGGGTTGGGCAGCGTGACGGCGGCACCGGCGGCGACGACCAGGGCGATCGGCACGTTGACGAACATGCACCACCGCCAGTCCAGGTAGCTGGTGATGATGCCGCCGCCGACGAGGCCGAGCAGGCCGCCCGCGACCAGCACCGCGGAGTAGACGCCGATGGCGCGCGAGCGCTCGGCCCGGTCGGTGAAGATCGTGTTGATCAGCGCCAGCGTCGAGGGTGCGAGCAGCGCCGCGAACACGCCCTGGGCGATGCGGGCGCTGATCAGGGTGGTCCCGTCCTGGGCCAGGCCACCCGCGATCGAGGCGACCACAAAGCCGAGGACCCCGGTCATCAGGGTGATCTTGCGCCCGTACCGGTCGGCGATGCGGCCGCCGAGCAGCAGCAGGCCGCCGAACGCGACGGTGTAGCCGGTGATGATCCACTGTCGGTCCACGTCGGAGACGCCCAGGTCGTGCTGGGCCGACGGCAGCGCGATCGTCACGACGTTGGTGTCCAGCGCGATCATCAGCTGGGCCAGCGCGATGAACACCAGCGCCCACCATCGGCGCGGGTACTTGTCGAGGATGTCGGGCCTGGTCAGGCCCGCTGAAGGGCTCCGGGATTCGGTCATGGCGCGCTGCTCCTGTGGCGGACTCCGAGGATTACCTACCGGTCGGCAGGTTGACGATCGCCACGATAATTGATTACCTACCGACCGGCAAGCAATGGATCGCCTATGCTTCACACGAGGGGAGAGTGGACATGGCGGGGCGCCGGACCGACACACGCGAGCGGATCCTCCGGGTCGCGCTGGAGCTGTTCGCGGAGCAGGGTTACGACCGCACCTCGCTGCGCCAGATCTCCGACCGGCTGCAGATCACCAAGGCCTCGCTCTACTACCACTTCCAGAGCAAGGAGGAGATCCTCGAGGCGATCCTCGGTGAGTTCGCCGAGCGGCTGACCAACGTGGTCGCCTGGGGCCGCGGCCGGCCACCCGGCCCGGAGACCCGGCATGAGCTGCTGCGCCGCTACAGCGAGATCATCACCGAGGCGGCGAGCATCACCCAGAGCAACGCGTTCCAGGAGTTCGCGGTCGCCACCCAGATCCGGACCGATGTGCTCGCCCTGCTCGAGCTGCTCACCGGCCCGGATGCGACCACCGCGGGCCGGTTGCGCGCCCAGCTCGCCATCGCCGCGCTGCACATCGGGCTGACACCGGGCGGGCTCACCCCGATGCCGACCGACGACCCCGAGCTACCCAAGATCGCACTGGACCTGGCCGCCCAGCTGGTCGAGGGCGAATAAGCCCCAGGGCGAGTAAGGGCGAGGGCGAGTAAGGGTCAGCCGGCCACCGGCCGGCGCACACCGAGCGCGTCCAGCACCGCGGCCGCCACGTCCTCCACCCGGTCCCCGAGGTAGAAGTGCCCACCCGGGAACACCCGCAGGTCGAAAGGCCCGTCCGTGACGGCGTCCCAGGTTCCCGCCTCGGCGACGCTGACCTTGGGGTCCCGGTCGCCGATCAGCGACACCACCGGGCAGGACAGGCGCGGCTCGGGGTCGTAACGGTACGACGCGATCGCCCGGTAGTCCGCCCGGATAGCCGGCATCATCATCTGCCGGACGTCCTCGTCCTCGAGCAGCGCCGCCGCCGACGCGCTGAGCTCCAGCTCGGCCAGCAGCTGGCGGTCGTCGAGGACCCGCCCGGAGAGCCGGTCCGGCAGCGACGGCGACCGGCGGCCGGAGGCGAACAGGGTGACGACGGGCGCACCGTCGCGGTGCTGCATGCGGCGGGCGACCTCGAACCCGACAGTGGCGCCCATGCTGTGCCCGAACAGGGCGAGCGGGCGGTCCGACCAGTGCGCCAGGGCCGCACCGGCCTCCTCGGCGAGCGCGAGCATGCTGTCCAGCGACGGATCGGCATAGCGATCGAGCCGGCCCGGGTACTGCATGCCCAGCACCTCGACGTGTGGCGCGAGCGCCTCGGCGAAGGGGAAGAAGAAGCTCGCCGAGCCGCCGGCGTGTGCGAAACACGCCAGCCGTATCGCGGCGCCCGGCTGCGGGCTGAAGCAGCGGACCCAGCTCTCGTGATCAACCATCCGTCTCTCCTGATTCGGTCGGGTCCTCGCGCAGCCGGCTGCTGAGCAGCTTGGCCACCTCGTGCGGGGACGGGTAGTCGTAGACCATCGTGGGCTCCAGTTCCCGCCCCACCAGGACCTGCAGCCGGTTGCGCATCTCGATCGCCATCAGCGAGGTGAAGCCCATCTCGAGCAATTCGCCGTGCACGTCGATCCGGTCCGGGGCGAGGCCCAGGACCGCGGCCGCCTCGGCGACGACGGCGGTGAGCACGACGTCGTACCACCGCTCGGCGGGCTCGCCGGCGAGCAGCTCCGGCAGCGTCCGTACCGGCTCGGGCGGCGGCTCGGGCACCGTTCCGGGCTGGGACACCGGACCGATGGCAGTGGCGTCCGCCGGGTCGAGCCAGAGGTGCAGGCGTTCGAAGGGGTAGGTGGGCAGCTCGGCGGGTGCGGCGCCGGGCTGGATCCGGGCCCAGTCGACCGGCACTCCGGCGGTCCACATCTGGCCCAGCGCGAGGAGCAGCCCGGTGATCCCATCCCGGTCCCGGCGCTGCACCGCGACCGCCTCGCCCTCTTCGATCATCGCGGTGAGCGCGGCGTCCGGGCCCACCTCCACCAGCAGCACATCCCCCGCCGCCACCAACGCATCAGCGAACCGCACCGGCTGCCGGACCTGCCGCACCCAATAGGCCGGATCGGTCAGATCCGCACCCACCTCCACCGTGGAGACGATCGGGATCCGCGGCTCGGCGAACGTCAGCCCCGCAACCACCTGAGCGAAGTCGTCCAGCATCGGCTCCATCAACACCGAGTGGAACGCATGGCTCACCGTCAACTCCCGGCCTCGCATTCCGGCAGCGACCGCGCGCACCTCGTCGGCGATGCCGGAGATCACCACCGACTGCGGGCCGTTGACCGCCGCGATCGACACCCCAGGCGTCAACAGCGGCGCCACATCAGCCTCGGACGCGCGGACCGCGACCATCGCCCCACCAGCCGGCAGCGCCTGCATCAACCGGGCGCGGTGCGTGACCAGGGTGGCAGCGTCGGCGAGGGACAGGATCCCGGCCACATGCGCGGCGGCGATCTCCCCCACCGAGTGGCCGATCAGCACGCGAGGACGCACACCGAGGTCCTCCAGGACCCGAAACAGCGCCACCTCCACCGCGAACAGGGCCGGCTGCGCAACACCGGTCGCCTGCAACGCCACCTCGTCATCACCGAAGATCACCGCACCGACCTGCGGATCCAAGACTCCGGTGACCTCGTCGAACGCCGCCCGGAACACCGGCAGCCGCGCATAGAGATCACGCGCCATACCCAGCCACTGCGAACCCTGCCCCGAGAACAGCGCCGCCATCGACGGGTCGGTACGCACCCGGCGCGTACCCGCCAACTCCGCCCCCGATCCGGCCCACAGCACGGTCCGCCGTTCGAAAGCGGTACGCGACCGCAGCGCCGCGCCCACCGCGTCCGGCGCGGCCTCCAGCCCTCGGGCCCGCGCGAGCAGCGCCTGCACCGCGGTGGCCGTACGGGCCGACACCGGCCACACCACCGGAATGCCCTCGACACCCGGCTCCGCCACCGGTGCGGCGGCCGGGGCCTCCTCCACGATCACGTGGGCGTTGGTGCCGGAGATACCGAACGACGACACCCCGGCCCGGCGCGGACGGCCGTTACGCGACCACTCCACCGGCGACGTCAACAGCTCAACAGCACCCGACGACCAATCGAC
>NZ_JBHTDO010000019.1:0-179517 GCF_042666575.1 Actinoplanes sp. GCM10030250
ATCTCGGTCACCCAGTACCGCAACGAATCCATGATCAGCCGCAACGACTCATGATGCCGCACGTTCAAACTGTTCCCAGTACCGGTGGTGTCGTAGTAATACTGCCGGTCCTCGTCGACCAGGCGGTAGAACGCCGGGTTGTCGATTCCCCGGAACGACAGCGTCGGGCCGAGGTGGTTGCCCTCGGCGGTGTGGTTGTAGACCACATCCAGGATGACTTCGATACCGGCCTGGTGCAGGGTCTTGACCATCGCCTTGAACTCCTGCACCTGCCCGCCACCGCCGTCGAACGAGGCGTAACCGTTGTGCGGTGCGAAGAACCCGATCGTGTTGTAACCCCAGTAGTTGGTCAGGCCCCGCTCGACCAGGGTGCTGTCGTGCACGAACTGGTGCACCGGCATGAGTTCGACAGCTGTCACACCCAGACGGTGCAGATGCTTGATCATAGCGGGGTGGGCCAGGCCGGAGTACGTGCCACGGACGTCCTCGGGGATGTCCGGGTGCTGGATCGTCATCCCCTTGACGTGGGCCTCGTAGATGACCGTCTGGTACATCGGGACCTTCAGCGGCCGGTCGTTGGCCCAGTCGAAGTACGGGTTGATCACCACGGACTTCTGAGCGAACGGGGCCGAGTCGGCGTCGTTGAAACTCGCGGGGTCGTCGAAACGGTAGGAGAACAGCGCCTCGTTCCAGTCGTACCGGCCCTCGATGGCCTTCGCGTACGGGTCGAGCAGCAGTTTGTTCGGATTGCACCGCAGGCCCCGCGACGGGTCGTAGGGCCCGTACACCCGATAGCCGTACCTCTGACCGGGCACCAGCCGGGGCACATAACCGTGCCACACCATGGCCTCGCGCTCCGGCAGGTCGACCCGGGTCTCCGTGCCGTCGTCGTCGAACAGGCACAGCTCCACCCGGTCGGCCACCTCGGAGAAGATCGCGAAGTTCGTTCCCCCGCCGTCGTAGGCCGCCCCCAGCGGATACGGCGAACCAGGCCACACTCTCATCGCACACCTTTGCTTTGCTGTAGGCAACGGCGTGCTGGCTACCCCGCTTTCGAGCGATCAGACACGGACGCCCGGAAAGTTTTGTCCGGAAATGTCAACGGCGAGGCTCAGGCGGCGTGGCCGTCCAGCAGGCGTAAGGCCTGGTGCACGTGCCCGTCGGTGTCGGCGAGCGCCTGCCCGGCCGCCTCCGTGCTGGCGCCGGCGATCAGTGTCACGACCGCCACCTTCGCGTCGCCGCCGGCCAGGAGCAGGGCCTGACGGCAGCGTTCCAGGTCGGCGCCGGTCGCCTCGGCCAGGATGCGCAGCTGCCGGTCGCGGAGCTTGTTGTTGCTCGCGAGCATGTCGGTCATCAGGTTCGAATAGGTTCGCCCGAGCCGCACCATCGTGGCTGTGGAGAAGGCGTTGAGCACCAGCTTCTGCGCGGTGCCGGCCTTCATCCGGGTGGAGCCGGTGAGCACTTCCGGTCCGGTGTCCGGCGCGACGTGCACGTCCACGTAGGCGGCGATCGGTGACGCCGGATTCGCCGACACCAGCACCGTGCAGGCGCCGCGAGCGCGTGCCATCAGAAGAGCCGAGCGGACGTACGGCGTACGCCCGCTTGCCGTCACGCCCACCACCAGGTCTCCGTCGGTGACGTCCCCGGCGGCCGCCGCCCCGGCCTCCTCGTCGTCCTCGGCCGACTCCGACGGCCGGGTGAGCGCGCTCGTCCCGCCCGCGATGTGCGCCACCACCCGGCCGGGCTCCAGCCCGAAGGTGGGGATCAGCTCCGCCGCGTCCAGCACCGCGATCCGCCCCGAGGTGCCGGCGCCGACGTAGTGCACCCGGTGGCCGGTGGCGAGCGCGGTCACTGCCAGCTCCACGGCCGCGGCCAGGGCGGGCAGCACGGCGGCGACGGCAGCCGGCACCTGGCGGTCCTCGGCGTTGATCAGGCTCAGCAGCTCGACGGTCGACATCCGGTCGATCGAGGCACTGCGCGGGTTGCGTTGTTCGGTGCGCGAGAGCGGCACCTCGTCCACGGGCCTCACCCGCGCCTCCGGTCCGTTCCGATGCGCCGTCCCCGGACCGCGGCGAAGGTGGCGTCGAGGGCGGTCCGGGTCTCCTGGTAGGTGCGCTGCGCGACGCCGACGAACACACAGTCGATGACGGTGAGCTGGGCGAGCCGGCTGGCCATGGCACCGGAGCGGAACGTGGTCTCGCGGGCCGCGGTGGTGAGCACCAGGTCGGCGACCCGGGTGATCGGCGATTTGGGGAAGTTCGTCAGGGCTACCGTACGCGCGCCGCGCTGCCCCGCCAGCGTGAAGGCGTCGATGGTGTCGCTGGTGGTGCCGGTGTGCGAGATACCGAAGGCGACGTCCCGCTCGTCCAGCAGGGCGGCGCTGGTCAGGGCCACGTGGGTGTCGCTCCAGGCGTACGCGATGCGCCCTATCCGGTGCAGCTTCTGCTGGAAGTCGGTGGCGACGAAGGCGCTCGCGCCGACGCCGTAGATGTCCACCCGCCGCGCGCCGGCCACCAGGCCGACCACCTGCTCCAGCACCGCGATGTCGATCTGCGCGGCGGTCTCCTCGACCGCCCGCGCGTCGGCGAAGGCGATCTTCTTGACCACCTGGGCCAGCTCGTCGCCGGGGCTGATGTCACTGCCCACCGGCTCGTCGGAGGTGGCGGCCTCATACGCCCGGCCGGCCTCCCCGGCGAGCGTCAGCCGCAACTCGGAGTAACCGGCGAAGCCCAGCGCCCGGCAGAACCGGATCACCGTGCTCTCGCTGGAGTGGGCGCGCTCGGCGAGCTCGGTGATGGTCAGCCGGGCCACGGTGGCCGCCTCGTCGATGACCACCCGGGCGACCCGCTGCTCGGCCGGGGACAGCGAGGGCAACAGGCCGCGGGCTCGAACCACGGCCTCGACCGGAGGGGGCTTCATGGAGAAAAGTTTCCATTCCTCGGCCTGAATCGTCAATTGTCTCCACCAAGGGAGGATCGCGGCCGGCGGCGGGGGTACGGTCACCGCATGAGCACCCCGATGGTGATCGGCGTCGATGCGGGCGCCACGACCACACGCTGTGTGCTCGCCACCGTCGACGGCACCGTGATGGGCCGAGGCGTCGCCGGCGGCGCCAACCCCAACAGCAGCGGCGGTGCGGTCAGCGCGGCCCTGGGCACAGCGTTGACCGTGGCGTTGGGCTCGGTCGACCGGAGCGCGGTGCGTCTCGGAGTTCTCGGCGCCGCCGGGTCGGCCGGTGCCGGCCGCGAGGCGTTCCGCGCTGCCGCCGTCCAGGCCTGGCGGGCCGCCGGGCTGACCGGCGAGGTGGTCACGGTGACCGACCTCGAGGTCGCCTACGCGGCGGGCACGGCGGAGCCCGACGGCGTGCTGCTGCTCTCCGGCACCGGTGCCCTGGCGGCCCGGTTCAACGATGGTGTGCTGCGCCGCCGCTGCGACGGTTACGGCTGGCTGCTGGGCGACGAGGGCTCGGCGGTCTGGATCGGGGTGCGTGCGCTGCGCTCGGTCCTCGCCGCGCTCGACGGCCGCGGCGAGCCGACCGCCCTGGTGGACGCCGCCTGCGCCCACTTCGGGACAGCACCGCGGGACGATGCCGAGAGCGTCGCCCAGGCCCTGCTCGCCGCAGGTTTCGCCGCCGCACCCGCAACCCTCGGCCGGCTGGCGCCCTCGGTGAGCGCCGCGAGCGAGTCCGGCGACCCGGTGGCCGAGCGGATCTGCGCCGCGGCAGCGGCACGCCTGCTGCACACCTTCGACAGCGTCGGGCCGCCACCCGGCGCCGTCGTGGTGCTGGCCGGGTCGGTGCTGCTCAGCCCCGGCCCGGTCAGCCGTGCGGTACGTGCCGGCCTGCTGGCCCGCACCGGTACTGAGCCCCGCACGGCGCTCGACGGCGCCGGCGGCGCCGCAGCGCTGGCCGTCGGCCGCCTCACCGGCATCCCCGTGTCGCCGGTGGTGCACACCCGCCTGACCAGCAGTCCTCATGCGCCGCTCCGGGGGTAGAGCAGATACGGCCGCCTCCGCTGATCGAACGCGGCCAGCTCACCGGCCCACGCCCCGACCACCTCATCCGTCGCCGCCCCCGCGTCGATCATCGTGCGCAGCCGCGACGACCCGGTCAGCAGATCGATCCAGTACCGGCTGCTGTCCAGCCGCCAGACGAACGCCGCCTCCTTGCGCGCCTCGACCAGCATCCCGACCGCCGTACGGATCGGGTCGTAGACGGCCTGATCGGTGACCTTCACCTCGATCCCCGCGCAGAGCTGGCCGCTGAACTTGTTGAACGTCGGCGTGAAGTAGGCCTCCCGGAACCGCACACCCGGCAGCTTCAGCGCCGTCACCCGGTCGCCCCAGCGGTAGTCGAACCCCGGCCCGCCGATCAGCTCGAACGGCCGGGTGGTCCCGCGCCCCTCGGACAGCGACGACACCCCTTCGAACATGCCCGTGCCGGGGTAGACCTCGGCGGTGTCCGGGGTGGGCATGTTCGGACTGGGCAGCACCCACGGCAGGTCCGTGTCGCCGGCATGCAGCCGCCCGTGCCAGCCCCGGCAGGTGATCACTTCGAGCTTCACCTGCTTTCCCGCGTCGGCGGGCAGGAACTCACCGTTGTAGAAGCGCGCCAGCTCACCCACGGTCATGCCGTGCTGCTGCACGATTTTGAGCCGGCCCACGCCCGAGGTGAAGCCGTCGGTCATCATCGGCCCGTAGGCGCGCCCGCCGATCGGATTCGGCCGGTCCAGCACCACGTACCGCAGGCCCAGGCGGGCGGCGGCGGCCATCGAGTCGTACAGCGTGTAGATGTAGGTGTAGAAGCGCGCGCCGACGTCCTGGATGTCGAAGACCACGGTGCGCACGCCCGCCGCGGTGAACATCTCGCCCCACCGGGCCGGCGAGGCGAGGTAGGCGTCATAAACGGTCAGCCCGGTGCGGGCGTCGATCCCGGTGCCCTCGCTGCCGCCGGCCTGCGCCGAGCCGCGGAAGCCGTGCTCGGGCCCGAACACCCCGCCGATCGTCACACCGTCGGCATGCATCCGGTCCACCAGATGCCGGTACTGCCGGTCGACGCCCGTCGGGTTGGAGATCACACCGATGCGCTCACCCCGGATCGCGTCCCAGCCCGAGGCGGCGAGCTTGTCCATCCCGGTCCGCACCGGCAGGCGGGGGAGCACGCCGGGTGCGGCGGCAGCGGGCGCGGAGCCGATCAGCGCCGCGGCTGCGCCGGCGGAACCCGCGGTCAGGAGATCTCGGCGGTTCATCTTACGCTCCAGGTCAGCCCATATCCGTACGGAAAAAGCGCCGGAATCTCGACCGGGAGTTTTCCACGGGGTGCCGTGGCGCCAACGATGACCTTCGCGAGCGACTCCATGGCCACCCCTGTGTAGCTGTAGGTGGCCAGATAGGTGGTGACGTCCGGCAGGGCGACGATGTCGTACGGATCGCGAACCGCCACCACCACGACCGGCTTACCAGTCGCCACCAGTGCTTTGACCAGCGCCTGCTGCCGTCCACCCGGATCGGTGACAGTGGTGTCCCAGGCCTTGCTGGTGAGTACCACGGTCAGGTCGTGCGAGCCGGCCGCGGTGACCGCCTCGGCGATCTTCGCGTCGTTCGGCAGCCCGGTAACCAGCGGCGTGCCCTTGAGCGCGCCGGCCAGCACCGCGACGTTGTTGTAGGCACTCGAGTTCCACCCGGTGACCAGCACCGACTTCCCGGCACCGGACCAGGGGAGCAGGTTCGCGTCGTTGCGGATCGCGGTGACGGTGCGGTCGGTGACGGCCCGTGCGACGCGGACGTGCTCCGCGGAGCCGACCGAGCGTTCCGCCGCCGCCGGGTCGACAGGTGTCCAGGAGAGCAGACCGCGCTTCTGCTTGAGGGTCAGAATGCGGCGCACCGACTGATCGATCCGGGCCTCGGTGAGCTCGCCCGAGGCGACCGCGCCGAGCACCGCGTCGTAGGCGACCTGCATGTTCGGCGGCATCAGCAGCATGTCGGCGCCCGCTTGAAGTGCCAGCACCGGTACGCGCGCGTCGCCGTACTTCTGCCGGACCCCGGCCATCTCGAGCGAGTCGGTGACGATCACCCCGCGGTAGCCGAGCTCCCCGCGGAGCAGCCCGGTCAGAATCGGCTTCGACAGGGTCGCCGGGTCACCGGCCGGATCGAGCGCCGGCACCACGATGTGCGCGCTCATGATGGCGTCCGCACCGGCGGCGATCGCGGCCCGGAACGGCGGCGCGTCGATCCGCTGCCACTCCTCGCGGCTGTGCGTGATCACCGGCAGCCCGGTGTGGCTGTCGGTGGCGGTGTCGCCATGCCCGGGAAAATGCTTGGCGGACGCCGAGGTGTTGGCGCCCACTTGAAGCCCGAGGATCTGGCTGGCGGTGAGCGCGGCGGCCAGCCCCGGATCACTGCTGAACGACCGCACGCCGATCACCGGGTTGGCCGGGTTCACGTTGACGTCGGCAACCGGGGCCCAGGCCTGGTTGATACCGACCGCCCGCAACTCGGCACCGGTGACCTTCCCGGTGCGGTAGGCGTCGACCGGGTTCCGCCCCGCACCGATCGCCATCCCGCCGGGAAACTGGGTCGCCGGAGCCGGCATCCGCGTCACCACGCCGTGCTCCTGGTCGGTGGAAATAGTCAGCGGAACGCCGGTGCCGGTAGCGGTAGCAGTGCCGGTGGCAGCGCCGGTGCCGGTGGCAGCGGCTTGGAGCCCGTTGCTGAGCGTGGCGATCTGACGCGTGTTCTGCAGGCTGTTCGTCCAGGCGAAGTAGATGACGCCACCAAGGTGATACTTCGCGACAACCTCTGCCGGCGTGTCCACGCCGAACAGCCGACGGTTGGCGGCAGCGTCGGCAGCCGAGGGCGCAGTCGCGTCGCTGCCGTACGCGTAGGTGGTGAAGAGCTGACCCACCTTCTCCGCCAGCGTCATCCGGCCCAGCAGAGTCTCCACCGGAGACGCCGCAGTTGCCGGGGCGGCCGGAATCATGACGCCCAGAGCGGCGATGGCGAGCAGAGCGACGGTACGCGTTCGCATGATGCCAGAAGGTAGCCCCGTCCCTGTGGTATGGCAATAACCTCCACCCCCCTTGCAAGTTCTGGAGGAAACATCCATCCTCTACGAATCGACGTATTGAGAGGCGTTGATGATCAAGCTCTGGCTCACACTCCCACTCTGCGCGCTCGCAGGCCTCGCCGCCGCCTCACCCGCGGCCGCCGCACCCAGCCACGCGCCGCCCGCCACGCCGCCCGCACCCAGCGAGGCGCCCACCGTCACGCCCACCAGCCCGCCGCTTGCCGCTCCCGCCGGGGCCCTGCCCGCCACGCCCACCGGGGCGCCGACCGTCACTCCCGCTGACATCCGGTTCCGGCGCGATGTGCTGCGTCCCGGCACCGCGCGCCAGGCCGGCCTCCTGTCCGAGCCGGTCGCCGCACTGCCCGGCATCGCCGCCTCGTACCTGCTGCCCACACCCGATCACCCCGACCACCCCACCTACGCGGGCGCCACCGTGCTCGCCGCCCGCCACGGCCTCGTGGTGTCACGCTTCGCCGTGGGCGACGCGGTCCGCTACACCTCCGACGCGTCCGGAATCGTCGAGCTACCACCGGACCAGCGCGTCCCGGCCCGCACCGACACCCTGTGGGACCTCGCCTCCATCTCCAAACTGTTCACCACGATCGTCGTCCTCCAGCAGGTCGAGGCCGGCCGGGTGTCCCTCGACGCGCCCGTCGCCACCTACGTGCCGGAGTTCGCCGCCGGCGGCAAGGAGCGCGTCACCGTACGGCACCTGCTCACCCACACCTCCGGACTACCCGCGTTCCGTCCGTTCTGGTCCAGCTACCCGACACCCGCGGCCCGGTTCGCCGCCGCGCTGGCCACCCCGCTCACCGCCGGCTCCACGCCCGGCGCCCAGTACGTCTACTCCGACATCGGCCTGATCACTCTCGGCCTGCTCATCGAATGGGTGACCGGCAAGCCACTCGCCGACGCGGTCCGCGACGGTGTGACGGGTCCGCTGCGCATGCGCGACACCGGCTACCGTCCCGGCCCCGAGACGGCACACCGGATCGCCGCGACGGAGTATCAACCCTACGCCGGCCGTGGCGTGGTCCGCGGCGAGGTGCACGACGAGAACGCCTGGTCACTGGGCGGCGTAGCCGGGCACGCCGGCGTCTTCTCCACCGCCGACGACCTGGCGATCCTGTGCCAGACACTGCTCGACGGCGGCGCCTACCGAGGGCGGCGGATCCTGTCCGAGCCGATGGTCCGGCAGGCACTGGTCAACTACAACGCAGGCCTGGAGCAGGCTTTCCCGGACAGCGACAGGGGCCTCGGCTTCGAACTCGCCAAGCACTCCTACATGGATTCGATGGCATCACCTGTCACCTTCGGGCACACCGGCTTCACCGGCACGTCGGTCGTCATCGACCCGCTCGACCAGTCGTTCCTGATCGTTCTGAGCAACCGGGTGCACCCCGACCGGGCATGGGGGAGCAACAACGTGGCTCGGCGCGCTCTCGCCCGTACCTTCGCCTCCGCCAAGCCCATCCACGCACTCCCCGGCGGCAGGCCGTGGCGCACCGACTGGCGCGACAGCGCCACCATGACCCTGACCGCACCGTTGCGGCGCGCGGCAGGCGAGCGGGCGCGTGCTTCATTCTTCTTCTGGTACGACACTGAGCCTCGCTTCGACACAGCATTGATCGAGTCATCGACCGACGGCGCCACCTGGACGCTGTTGCCCACCACCCTCCGCTCCGACCGGGAGGGGGCCACGAGCAACGGCGTGTCCGCGAATGACCACGCGTTCACCAGCAATGGCGCGTCCCGGACTGATGGCGCGTTCACCAGCAATGGTGCGTCCCGGACTGATGGCGCGTTCACGAGCGACGGCACGTTCACCGGTTTCGGTGGTCGCCACTGGTGGCGGGCTGTCGCCGACGTGCCGGCCGGCACCACCCACCTGCGCTTCAGTTACCGCACCGACGTCGCCTCGCAGGGCCGCGGTGTCCTCCTCGACCGGCTCCGGGTCTTCGAGCCCGGAGCGACCCTCGTCGACGGCACGACCACCTTCGCCGCCGACGGCTGGAAACCGACAGTGATTGCATAGGCGGGAGCCGAAGATGGGATACCGGATCAGCCGGCGGGGGATCCTCCAGGGCGCGGCGGGTGTCGCCGCCGCGGGCACGCTCGCCGGGTGCGCCATGGGCGGCGACGACTCCGACAAGGACGACGTCAAGGGCGAGACCAGCGAGAACAACCCCCTCGGCGTCAAGGAGGACGCGCCGCTGGAGGTGGTCATCTTCAACGGCGGCTTCGGCGAGGAGTACGCCAAGGCGCACGAGGCCATGTACAAGGAACGCCACCCGCAGGCGGAGATCAAGCACTCGGCCACCCAGCAGATCGCCGAGACGCTGCAGCCGCGGTTCGTCGCCGGCGACCCGCCCGACGTGGTCAACAACTCGGGCGGCAGCCAGATCGACTTCAACGGCCTGGTGTCCCAGGGTGCCCTCGCCGACCTGGGCGAACTGCTCGACGCCCCCAGCCTCGACGACCCGGCTCGCAAGGTTCGTGACACGCTGCTGCCCGGGATCGTCGACGTCGGCTCCTACGACGGCAAGTTCCTGTCGCTCAACTACGCCTACTCGGCCTACGGCATCTGGTACTCGCAGAAGCTCTTCGAGGAGAAGGGCTGGGAGTACCCGAAGACCTGGGACCAGATGATCGCCCTCTGCAAGACCATCAAAGCGGCCGGCATCGCGCCGTGGACGTACCCGGGTAAGCACTCCCGTTACATGAGCTGGCCGATCCTCGCCGCCGCCGCCAAGATGGGTGGCCTCGACGTGATCAAGGCGATCGACAACCTGGAGCCGAACGCCTGGAAACACGAGGCGGTCAAGGCCGCCGCCGAGGCGTACTACCAGCTCGCCGTCGACGGATACCTGCAACCGGGTGCCGCGGGCATGGATCACATCCAGTCGCAGA
This sequence comes from Actinoplanes sp. GCM10030250, assembly GCF_042666575.1. NCBI lineage: Bacteria > Bacillati > Actinomycetota > Actinomycetes > Micromonosporales > Micromonosporaceae > Actinoplanes > Actinoplanes sp. GCM10030250. The sequence goes on from NZ_JBHTDO010000019.1 coordinate 9,974, forward strand.
CCGAGTGGTGCCGGGGCAAGGCCGCTTTCCTCTCCTGCGGATCCTGGCTGGAGAACGAGCAGAAGTCGGTCACCCCGCCCGGCTTCCGGATGGCCGTCGCGCCCACGCCCAGCCTGACCACCGCTGACAAGCTGCCGTACGAGTCGTTCCGCGGCACCGGCAGCGAGCCGTTCATCGTGCCCGCGAAGGGCAAGAACGTCCGTGGCGGCCTCGATTACCTGCGGGTCATGCTCTCGCAGAAGGGTGCCTCCGACTTCACCCGCAAGGTCAGCAGCCTCACCTGCGTCCAGGGTTCCAGTGCCGGCATCGAGCTCGGCCCCGGGCTCACCTCGGTGACCCAGCTGATCGACGCGTCGAAGGGAACCGCGTTCACCTGGCTCTACTCCTCCTACTACCGCAAGCTCGAGCGGGAACGCGTGGACGCGGCGTGCGCCGAGATGTACGCCAAGCGGATCACCGCGGCACAGTGGTGTGACAAGGTCCAGCAGTCCGCCGACGAGTTCGCCAAGGATCCCTCGATCAAGAAGTACAAGCGGGCCTGAGGTGCGCGGCAAGCGGCTGTTCATCGCCGTCTTCCTCATCCCGCCCCTGCTGCTGTACGTCATCTTCGTCGTCTCTCCCTACGCTCAGGCCTTCCAGATCTCCGGTACCAACTGGAGCGGGCTGTCACCGACCTACGAGTTCGTCGGCCTGGACAATTTCCGTCGGCTGGCCGGCGACGGCTACTTCTGGAACGCGCTGCGCAACAACGCGCTCCTGCTCGTGCTGCTACCGGTCGCGACGATCCTGCTCGGCCTCTTCTTCGCCTCGATGATCAGCGTCGGCGGCCGCGCGGACCGGGTGGGCGTGCACGGCGTACGCGGTGCCGGCTTCTACCGTGTCGTCTACTTCTTCCCACAGGTCCTCTCGGTCGCGATCATCGGCGTGCTCTGGAAGGAGATGTACGCCCCGCACACCGGCATGATCAACGGCCTCCTCAGAGCCGTCGGCCTCGACCGGCTCGCCGTCGCCTGGCTCGGTGATCCCAGGTTCGCCTTCTGGTGCGTGCTCGTTGTGCTCGTCTGGATGAACGTCGGCTTCTACGTGGTCCTGTTCAGCGCGGCCATGCAGTCGATCCCCCGCGACCTCTACGAGGCGGCCCTGCTCGACGGCGCCAACCGGATCACCACGCTGGTCCGCCTCACGGTGCCGCTGGTGTGGGACACCATCCAGGTCGCCTGGGTCTACCTGGCCATCATCGCGATCGACGGTTTCGCCATCGTCCAGATCATCACCGACGGCGGCCCCAGCTCCTCCTCCGACGTCGTAGGCCTGCGCCTGTACAAGACCGCCTTCGGCGACGGCCAGTTCGGGTACGCCTCCGCCATCGGCGTCGCGATGTTCTTCCTGACCCTCACCGTCGCCGCCATGTTCCTGCGCGTCACCCGCCGCGACCGGGTGGAGCTGTAATGCCCGCCCCGACTCTCACCGTGGCCGCCACGTTCCTGCGCGTCATCCGCCGCGACAGGATGGGGCAGTGATGGCCGTCCTGGTGGAGACCTCCCGCGAGTCACCGCCCGTCACCTCGCCGCCGCCACCCGAGCGTGCCGTACCGATCCTCTCCCACGCGTTCCTGATTCTCTGGGCCCTGCTCACCACGCTGCCGCTGGTCTGGGCGGTGCTCAGCTCCTTCAAGAGCGACAACGAGATCCTGACCGACCCGTGGAGCCTGCCGACCCGGCTGCGCTGGGAGAACTGGGGCCGCGCCTGGAACGAGGCCCACATCGGCCGCTACTTCCTGAACAGCGCCGTAGTCGTCACCGGCGCCCTCATCCTCACCATGCTGCTCGGTGCCATGGCCGCCTACGTCCTGGCCCGCTACCGGTTCCGCGGCCACCGCATCGTCTACTACGCCTTCGTCGGCGGCATGATGTTCCCCGTCTTCCTCGCCCTCGTCCCGCTCTTCTTCGTCGTGCGCAACCTCGGCCTGCTGGGCACCCTGCCCGGCCTGACACTGGTGTACGCCGCCTACTCCCTCCCGTTCACCGTCTTCTTCTTGACCGCCTTCTTCCGCACCCTGCCCACCTCCGTCGCCGAAGCCGCCATGGTCGACGGCTGCGGCCACTTCGGCCTCTTCTTCCGCGTCATGCTGCCGATGGCCCGCCCCGGCCTGGTCAGCGTCGGCATCTTCAACTTCCTCTTCCAGTGGAACCAGTACGTCCTGCCGATTGTGCTCATGCAGGGCGAAGGCGCCGACAAACGCTGGGTGCTCGCCCAGGGCCTGACCGCCCTCGCCGTCAACGAGGGTTACCGCGGCGACTTCAGCGGCCTCTTCGCAGGCATGACGATCGCGATGCTGCCCGTGATCGCCGGCTACCTCCTCTTCCACCGCCAGGTCCAAAGCGGACTCGCCGCCGGCCAACTCCGCTGACCCCCGCCCCGCTGACCACGGCTCCCCGCGAGCAGCGACAGACGCACACAATGTGGAGCCGGGAGCCGGGAGCCGGGAGCGACACTCAGCAACGGCGCCGACTCCTGATCAGGCCTCTTTGCGGTTGCGCTCCCGGAAAGCGGCGACCCGGCTCCGGTTCTGGCAGGTGAGGGAACAGAACCGCCGCTGCCCGGCGGGCGAAGCATCGACGTAGACATCGGCGCACTGCCTGTCATGACAGATCCCGAGTCGATCCGGGCGGGCAGCCAGGTGGTCCCGAAGGGCAAGGGCCGCCGAGGCCAGGAGGGCGTCTTCAAGACGGGGTACGGCCCAAGCCGCCCCCAGTGTCCCCGCGGTGAAGACCAGTTCGGGGCTGACGCCGGTCTCGGCGAGGATCGCGGTCACGGTCACCGCCCGGCTCGCGGTGTCACCGTCAGCGAAGATCGCGTGCAGGCGGTCGGCGACGGCCATCACGGTCTGCTGCCTCTCCGGGGTCGCCTCCGGCTGGTCCCGGTGACCCACCTCGCGTGGCCGGTTGCCCCAGTCGTTGACGAGCGCGACGAGCGCTGTCATCTCCATGGGATCGATACGCGGCATTTCCTCATGGTAACGCGCTGATGCCGTCCATCGCGTTGCGTCACTCTCCAGTGTTCCGTGCCCCACCGGAGCCCAACTGTCGTGGATCGGGGACGGTTACGGTGCCGGGATATTTATCAATCATCGCCGATGACAGGATTGAGACACAGATCAACAGCGGCGGGGGTACGAGTCGCAGTAGCGTGACGGCGTGCCCTTGAGAGCGGATTTGAACAGCGCAGACCTTCGTGAGATCCGGCAGTCGGCCCTCGGCGCGGCCGACCCCCTCGGCATCGCGGCCGAGCTGGCCGGCGCCGTGGACGACGGGCGGCTCGCCGACCAGGAAGACGCCGGTTATGCCCTGACGCTGGCCGCCGAGATCGCCGAGAGCCGGTCGAAGCTCGACGCGGCCCTGCGGTATGTGGAGCGGGCCCTGGAGGCGTATGCGAAGCGGGACGACGGCCAGGTCGGCGCCGCCCGCGCGCTGCACGCCCGGATCCTGTTCCGGACCGGCCGCGAGGACGAGGCGCTTGCCGAGCTCGAGGCCCTGCGGCCGTCGCTCACCGAATATCCGGACGCCGCGGCGTTTGTCAGCGCCGCCCTGGCCGTGGGCAGGCGCGACCAGCTCGCCGAGCAGTGGCTGACCGAGGCGGTGCGGTCCGCACTGGCCGGGCGCGCCGAGCCGGCCAGCGCGGACGACGCCGGCGTGCTCTTCTTCCTGTTGCAGCAGCGCCACCGCGTCCGCCACGTCCTCGGCCTGCCGCACGACACGCACGACAACCTGGCCGACCGGCTGGAGACCAGGCTGGCCGGCGCCGCCACCACCTCGACCGCCGCACCGGCCAGCGACCTGGTGTTCTGGCCGCAGACCGAATTCGATCTGCTGATCAAGCAGTGGCCCGCCCTGTCGCAGACCTACGGCGAGACCTGGGACGAGCACCGCGCCCACCTGGAGCGGGAGCTGGTCCGGCTCACCGGTACCGGCCGCGCCGACCTGGCAGTGCTGCCGGGCACGGTCGAGGGCCTGACCCGGTCCGCCGGAACCGACGGCGACCCGGCCGACCCCAAGACCAGGGCGGCGTACGCGGCTCAGCTGGCTGCCGCTCCCGGGAAGACCACCTGGCCGCCGGAGCGCAACGCGTCCTGCTGGTGCGGCTCCGGCAACAAGTACAAGAAGTGCTGCCTGCCACGATCCCGAAGCTGAGGGCCCGGCCGGCGACGCACTCGGTCGTCGTCATCGTGGCCTTATATGCGATCGGGTCAGCAGTATCAGGGCCCACGCCTGAGAACCAACCGTCCCGGCTCCGCGCGGAGCCGGGACGGTTGACTCGGTAAGCCGGCTCAGCCGGCGATGCCGTGCACCTTCGGTACGGTCAGCGTCCGCTTCTTGGCCGTGCCCCCCAGCACGATCTTGCGAAGCGCCGTGTTGTTCGACGTGCTCAGCTCGGCCAGCCTCTTCGCCGGGTTCGCCAGCACCTGGATGTAGTAGGTGCCGTTCGGCAGCCCGGTGATGTCGAACGACTGCCCCGGCCGGTCCTGGCTGTAGGTGTCGCCGTTGCCGATGTCGAGCACCTCGCGGACCGCGACGACCGTGTTGGCGCCGCAGGAGGTGGCCAGGTCGGTGTTGTCCGGCCGCCACTTGGCGCCCTTGATGGTGTAGTCGACGGCGTCCGTGTTGGCGAGGCAGAACGCCTCCTTGCCGCTGCGCACGGCCAGCTTCTTGTTCCCCGCCAGCAGGTTGTACTGCGCGAAGTCGGTGAAGTGCCAGTGCATGTGGCCCTCACGCGCGTCCCACTGCATGGTCCCGGCCGCCTTGGAACCGACCTGCTTGCCCTTGGCGTCGAAGAAGTACTGGTACGCGTCCATGACCTCGGTGCCGGTGCGGCGGAAGCCGTCGACGAGCAGCGGCGAGGTGCCGGCGTTCCACACCGTGGCGCCGAAGTTGACGTACGACCGGCCACCCTCCCGGGAGAGCGAGATGCCCCACGCGGGCAGGGACCGCAGGTCCGGCTTCGGGCCCTTGGGTACGGTCTTCCCCGCCTTCGGCCGGCTGGCCGCGGCCCGGAACTCCGGCAGGTACGACGACACCTGCCGGCTCGCGTCGCCCTCAGCGGTGTGCAGGTCGTGCTCCCCGGCCGCGAGCGCCGCCACCGCCGGATCGACCTTGGCGTCCGCCGCCTTCACCCGGGCCAGGCCCGCCTCGTCGGTGTCCACGTCGACCACGTTGACGGTGACCTTCGCGGTGGCCTTCTTGGCCGGGACGCCGAACATCTTCCGGTACTTCTTGGCCATCGTGGCGGTCGCCGTGTACTTGCCGGCCTTCAGCTTCGCCAGCCCGTTCCCGCTGAGCGGCTGGTCCGGGACGGCCGCGTCCCACCCGGCCTGTACGCCCCACACCGCACCGAGCGCGAACGGATTCTCCCCGCCGCACGAGGTCGGGTACGGGTTGGTCGCCGGAGCGTCCCGCCGGGTGCGCCCGGACGCGGACGAGTTGCCGCAGAACGGTGTCCGGTAGGAGGTGACGACCTTCCCGGCCCGGTTCCGGATGGTGATCGTGGTGAAGTCCTTGAGGCCGGTGAGGTCCTTGACCGCGCCGGCCGGCAGCTTCACGCTCGTCCTCTTGCCCTTCTTCACGACCGTACGGTGCGCCACGATCGGCTTGTCGTAACCGGCGCGGCGGGCCTTGATCTCGAAGGCGGCCTTACCGGCGATCACGTGCAGGCCGAGGTCGAAGGAGAGGTACACCTCGTCACCGTCGGCATAGCGCTCCGCTGTCACCGTCTTGGCGGCTGCCACGAAGGCGAGCGCCGGAGGGGCGGTTGCCGCCTCCGCCGCGCTCACCCCGGTGCCGGTGAGCAGCAATGCGCCGATCGCGACGCCGACGACCGGCCACCGGGATCGGCGCCGTTTCCGTGAGTCAGTCATGGTGTTCTCTCCCCCTGTGTGTGGCGGCGGTGTCCCCGGCCGCCTAGGGGACATCTGACGCCCCTGCCTGTGAAGGCCCTGTGAGGTCAACCGCGTTGGCACGAAGTGGGGAGAGTGGGGCGCGTCCCGGATGAGACATTGATGTTGTGCGATGATGGGAGCGCTCCCACGCCGCCCCGCTGGAGGACAACCATGCGCAACCTTCTCGCCGTGCTCGCCGCCGCCCTCATGCTCAGTGCGACCGCCGGCAGTGTTCCCGCCGATGCGGCAGCCGCCGCCAACCGCGGTTCCTGCACGCGCGGCCTGCTCTTCTGTGAAGACTTCGAACGGCTGCCGCGGGGCGGGCCCAGCACCCTTAACTGGGGCGTCGACACCCGTAACGGCACGCTGACCGTCGAGCGGGCCCGGCGCGGCAACCAGGTGCTGCACGTGCACACCCTCGACAACGGGCGCGCCTTCCTGCGGGTCGACGACTTCGCCGCGCCGGGCAACCGGTTCTACGGGCGGATGCGGCTGCGCGTCGACGCGTTCCCCACCGGTCCCGACTGGGCGCACTTCACGCTCGTCGAGGCGACCGGCTCCGGCAGCGCGGAGGTCGTCCGCCCGATCGGTGGCCAGTACGCACCCACGGTCCCCGGCATCTTCTGGGGTGTGGGTGCCGACGGCGGCCCGACCGGCGACTGGACCGACTGGCGCGAGTCCGCGCCGGTCGTCGAGGACACCTGGCAGTGCTTCGAGTGGACGCTCGACCCGGCGGACAACCGGGTCGCCGTGTGGATCGACGGCGTGGCCAACCCGGAGCTGACCGCCTCCACCACCGAGCACGGCGGCAGCGACGTGCCCTTCATCCTGCCGGCGGTGAACACCGTGAAGATCGGCTGGCAGCTGTACCAGGGCGGCACCACACCGGGCGAGTTCGACCTCTGGATCGACGACATCGCCCTGTCAGCCGAGCGCCTGGGCTGCTGAGCTTTCAGCTGTCGCGGTGCCGGTAGTGGTTGACCGCCAGGGCAGCGCCGGATCCCAGCGTGACCACCCCGAACGCCACACTGAGCAGAGTCGCGCCGAGGGCCGACGCGGTGGCATTCGCCGCCAGGCTGACGATCAATACCAGCCACAGCAGCGGGCGCAGCCGTCCCGTCGATGAGGGCGTGGTGGCCGGGGCGGGTGCGTCGCTGATGCTGTAACGGTCGGTCATGGCTCCTCCATCGGTTGCGGTGTCGTCCTCAACGCTAGGGAGAGCCGGTCCCCGCCACGATCCCGCAGCCGCGACGATCAGGAGTACAGCAGGCTGTACTGACCGCCGGGCACCGGTGGCCTATCGTCACTGCCCGGGAGGTGGGCATGCGGCGGTTCGCCAGGGACCGGGCCCGGGCCGCGGTCGACGCGCTGGAGCACCTCGTCGGTGGCCTCGGCACGTCGGTGCTGGCGCTGGGAGCGGTGTTCTGGCTGGTCATCGTGCTGCTGCTGTGCGTGGGCGGCATCGGGCTGCTGCTGATTCCCGGCGCGCTCCGGATCGTACGGTCGGTGGCCGACCGGGAGCGGGCACGCCTGTCCCGCTGGGGCCCTGAGGTTCTGGGCCCGCCGCCAGTGCCGGACGGTGCGCTGGCCGCCCTGCGCGACCCGGCTGTGTGCCGTGAACTGCTGTGGGTGCCGGTGCACGCCACGTTCGGCTTCGTGGTCGGCCTCATCGGGTTGAGCCTGCCGCTGACCGCTGTGCAGAATCTGACGTTCCCGCTCTGGTACACGGTGGTGCCGGCGGGTGAGGGCCCGAGCCTGGTCTTCTGGAACATCGACGGCCTGGCCGACGCGATCGCCGTGGCGCTGACCGGGCTGGGCTGGCTGGCCCTACTGGTCTTCGGGGGACTGTGGCTGGCCCGGGTGCAGGCCTGGCCCGGCCGCCGCCTGCTGGCGCCGGCACCCGGCACCGATCTGTCGCTGCGCGTCGTTCAGCTCACCGCGACCCGGGCCGCCGCCCTCGACGCGCACGCCGCCGAGCTGCGCCGCATCGAACGATCACTGCACGACGGTACGCAGAACCGGCTGGTCGCGGTCACCGTGCTGCTCGGCGCGGCCCGCCGTGCGCTGGCCCGTGACCCGCGGGCCGGCGGCGAACTGCTCGACCGGGCGCAGCAGGCCGCCGAACAGGCCCTCGCCGAGCTTCGTACGGTGGTCCGCGGCATCCTTCCCCCGGTGCTCGACGACCGCGGGCTGTCCGGAGCGCTCGACGGCCTCGTCGCGGGCTGCGCGCTGCCGTGCCGCCTGGAGGTGCACCTGCCCGCCCGGTGTGCCGCGTCGGTCGAGGCCACCGCCTACTTCGTGGTCGCCGAGGCGCTGACCAACGCGGTCAAGCACAGCGGTGCGACGAGCGTGGCCGTCTCCGCGCGCCTCGACGCTGACCGGCTCCGCCTCAGCGTGGCCGACGACGGCGGGGGCGGCGCCGACGAGAGCGCCGGGACCGGGCTGGCCGGGATACGGCGGCGGGTCGAGGCGTACGACGGACGGTTCACCCTGACCAGCCCACCCGGTGGGCCGACGACGATGAATGTGGAGCTGCCGTGCGGATCGTGATCGCCGAGGACGACGCCCTGCTGCGAGAGGGCCTCGCGCTGCTGCTGCGGGCTGAGGGGCTGCAGGTGGTGGCCACCGCCGGCGATCCCGCCGAGTTCCTGACCGCTGTCGACGAGCACAAGCCGGACGTCGCGATCGTCGACGTGCGGATGCCGCCGACGCACACCGACGAGGGCATCGTCGCGGCCGGTGAGGCCCGCCGCCGGCTGCCCGGTCTGGCGGTCCTGGTGCTCTCCGCGTACGTGGAACAGGCCTTCGCCACCGAACTGCTGGCCGAGGGCGCCGGAAAGCTTGGCTACCTGCTCAAGGAACGGGTCGGCCGGGTCGAGGAGTTCCTGACCGCCCTGCACCGGGTCGCGGGCGGCGGCACCGCCATCGACCCGGAGGTGGTGGGGCAGTTGCTGGCCCGCAGCCGCCCGGACACCGCGCTGAGCCGGCTCACCCCGCGCGAGAGCGAGGTGCTGTCGCTGATGGCCGAAGGGCTGGGCAACACCGCGATCGCCGAGCGGCTGGTCGTGACCGAGGGCGCGGTGCACAAGAACATCCGCAGCATCTTCGCCAAGCTCGACCTCATCCCGACCGACCGGGTCGACCGGCGGGTGATCGCCGTGCTGCGCTATCTCGAGGACACCCAACGACGGTAGTGCCTGCTGTACAACCGGTTGGGTAGCCGGCGGGATGGGTCCGGGCCATCGATCTTCCTAACGTTCTCCGTGCGCGCACCGAAGTCACGACACACGGAGGCAGGGACATGACGGTCCACGTTGACCAGCGGGTCGGCACGGCGGTACGCGCCGAGCAACTCACCCGCACGTACGGCAGCGGCACCCAGGCGGTGACCGCCCTCGCGGGCGTCGACGCCGAGTTCGCCCGGGGAACGTTCACCGCCGTGATGGGGCCGTCCGGCTCCGGCAAGAGCACGCTGCTGCAGTGCGCGGCAGGACTGGACCGGCCCAGCTCCGGGCGGGTCTGGATCGGTGACCTGGAGATCTCCCGGATGGGCGAGACCAAGCGCACCGAGCTTCGCCGCAACCGGATCGGGTTCATCTTCCAGGCGTTCAACCTGATCGGCGCGCTGACCGTCGAGGAGAACATCGTGCTGCCGCTGCGACTGGCCGGCACCGCTCCCGACCGGGCCTGGCTCGCCCACGTGGTGGAGCGGATCGGCATGACCGAGCGGCTGCGTCACCGGCCGGCGCAGCTCTCCGGCGGGCAGCAGCAGCGGGTCGCGATCGCCCGCGCGCTGGCCACCCGCCCCGAGGTGATCTTCTGCGACGAGCCGACCGGAGCGCTCGACAGCCGGACCGCCGCCGAGGTCCTCGCGCTGCTGCGGGCGGTGGTCGACGAGCACGGGCAGACGGTGGTCATGGTGACCCACGACCCGGTCGCCGCGTCGTACGCCGACCGGGTGATGGTCCTGGCGGACGGCCGGATCGTGCACGACACGCCGCAGCCCGGACCGGCCCGCGTCGCCGAGCAGCTGGCCGCCCTCGACAGCCGGGGAGCCGCACGATGATCCGGCTCGCCCTGCGGATGCTGCGGCACCGCCCCGGTTCCGCGCTCGCCACGTTCGCCGCCCTCGCGGCCGGCGCCATGATCCTCACCTCGCTGGCGGTCCTCGTCGAGTCGGGTCTGCGGTATCGGACACCGCCGCAGCGGTATGCCGCGGTGGACCTGGTGATCGCGGACCGGGACATGACCGTGACCGGAAAGGATCTCGACGGCAGCACGATGACCAGCCGTATCACCCTCCCCGAGGGCGGGACTTTGCCCGCCGACCTGGTGCGGCGCCTGCGGGACGTGCGGGGTGTGACAGCGGCGGCCGGTGACCGGACGATCCCTCTGCTGACCGCGTCCGGCCCGGCACAGGGACACGGGTGGGGGAGTGCTGTGCTCCGGCCGTACACCATCGGGGTGGGAAACGCACCGGAGCGTGACGATCAGATCGTGCTCGCCACCCACCTGGCCGGGGGTCTGCGGCCCGGCGCCGGCGTCGACCTGGTGATCGGCGGTGTCGCCGCGCGCTACCGGATCAGCGGCCTCACCGACGCGGGCACGGACACTGTCTTCTTCACCGAAGCCCGCGCCGCGGCGCTCGCCCCGCGCGGCGACCGCATCGACGCCGTGGGCGTCACTCTGGCACCGGACGCCGATCGCGGCGCGGTGGACCGGCTGGCTGCCGAGGCGGGGGCCGAGGTGTACGCCGGACCCGATCGCGGCGCCCTCGAACGCACCGGCGACACCGCTGCCGCAAGCCTGCTCGTGCAGGTCGGCGGCTCCTTCGGCGGCTACGTCGTGTTGCTGGTGGTGTTCGTCGTAGCCGGCACCGTCGGCCTGTCCGTGCGGCACCGCCGCCGCGACTTCGCACTGCTGCGCGCCGTCGCCGCGACCCCCGGCCAGGTCCGCCGGATGGTGACCGCCGAAGCGGGCCTGGTGAGCGTGGCCGGTGTCGCCGTCGGCGTCCCGGCGGGCCTGGCCGGCGCCCACCGGGTGCACGACGAGTTGATCACGCGCGGCTTCCTCCCGGCTGGCTTCCCACTGCTGCCCGGCGTGCTCTCGGCAGCGGCCGTCGCGCTGCTGACCGTGCTGGTCGCGGTGCTCGCAGCCCTGCTCGCGGCCCGCCGCGTCACCGCGATCCGCCCGGTCGAGGCACTCGGCGAGATCGCCGTCGAACCCGGCGGCAGCGGCTGGGTCCGGCTGACCTTCGGGCTGCTCACGCTGGCCGGCGCGGCCGGATCCAGCGCGGTGACCGTCGGTGCGGGCGGTCAGGTCGCGCTCGCCGGTGCCATCGGCATGCTCTATCTGTACGTCACGGCGGTCGCGCTGCTCGCACCGTGGATCAACCGCGGCGCGACCCGCGTGCTGGCACCGGTCCTGGTGCGGGTGTGGGGTGTGAGCGGGCATCTCGCCGTCGCGAACCTGCGGGCCAACGCGCAGGGCATGGCCACCGTGCTGACCGCGCTGGTGCTGTCGGTCGGCTTCGGCGGATCGGTGTGGTTCCTCCAGGACAACCTGGAACGCGGCACGCTGACCCAGGCGCGCGAGGGCATGCTCGCCCAGCAGACGCTGAGCTCACCGGCGGGCCTGGCACCGACGGCGGCAGCGAAGATCCGCGAGATGCCGGGCGTCGAGGCGGCAACGGCGGTGCGGCGTACATCGGTGGTCGTGAAGATCTTCGGCGGGGACGCCGAGGTGGTGCCGGCGCAGGCCGTCGACGACGTGTCCACCCTCGACCTCGGCGTCAGCGCCGGGCGCCTCGCCGACCTGCGCGGTGACACGATCGCCGTGTCGAGCATCCGCGCCGGCGGGCAGGGCTGGAAGGTGGGTGACCAGGTGTCGCTGTGGCTGGGCGACGGGACGCCGGTCAGGCTGCGCGTGGCCGCGATCTACGAGCGAGGGCTGGGGTACGGAGATGCGGTACTGCCCCGCGACGTGGTGATCGGTCACACCGCCCGCGGTACCGACGACGAGGTGCTGATCAAGGGTGAACTCCGGGACACGTCGCTGTTTCCGGCCGCCACCCTGATCAGTACCGGCCAGCGCACCGGACTGCTGGCCGCGGATCTCGCCCTCAGCGCCTGGCTCAACAAGCTGCTCGTCGGCGTGATGATCGGCTACGCGGCACTGGCAGCGGCCAACACGATGGTGATGGCGGCGCTGGCGCGGCGGCGGGAGCTGGCCCTGCTGCGCATCGTCGGCGTGACACGGCGGCAGGCCCGCCGGATGGTGCATGCCGAGCAGGCCGGGCTACTGGGTGTGGCCCTGGTGATCGGCGGGGGAATCGCGGCGCTGACGCTGGTGGCGGTGGTGCGGGCGCTGACCGGGAGCCTGGTGCCGTACGTGCCGCTACTCGGGTGGGTGTCCGTCGTCGTCGGCACCGCGCTTCTGGCGCTGGCGACGACGATCCTGCCGATCGGGCGACTGTTGCGGGTGCCACCGCTGGAGCACCTCGGCGTCAAGGAGTAGTCACCCGCCCGGGCAGGTGTGGTGGCCGCCGCTGTAGGCCACGCAGGTGTTCTCCGGCGTCGGCGGGGAGCTGTCCTCGGCCGGCTGTCTCTTCAGCGCATGCATGCCGTATCCGGCGGCGACCAGCAGAATCACGGTGATCAGCGCGCCCCGCAGCCTCGGTGAGCCGCCCCGCCAGGCGGCCACGAAGGCTGCGGCGCCGGCGCCCAGACCGGCGACCACCGAGGCGGTGGCGCGGTGCGCGCCGTCGTCGGTGAACCAGTCCGGCAGGAGGCTGATGAAGACGGCGGGGCTCACCACGAGCAGAACGGCCGCGCCGATAGTCGCGGCGAAAGCGCCGAGGAGCGCGGTGGTCTTGGCTTTCTGCACGGGCGTGACGTCATGCTGCCCGCCCTCCGTCCCGATTCCCCCGTGATCCCTCATGCCGTGACACGTTAGTGTCTGTCGATCTCCGCCCGCCGACCCACCGCCCCGCGGCTCCCACCGCGGCTGCTGGCCCACTGCGCTGCGGCTCCCGCCCTGGCCCCCGCCGCGGCTCCCCGGCGTGGCGGCTGGCCCACTGCGGTGCGGCTCCCGCCCTGGCCCCAGCCGCGGCTCCCCGGCGTGGCGGCTGGCCCACTGCGCTGCGGCGACCGCCGTGGCTCCCGTCGCGGCGGCCAGGCGGACGCCGCGAGGACGCGTTCGCATCGCGGCCAGGGTGCCCAATCCCCAGCCGGATGCGAGGGCAAGGGGCAGCCCGCCGCGACGGGCCCGCGCGACCGCCGCGGCGACCGCGGCGGCGACCGCGAGCAGACGGCCCGTGGCCGCCTCGGGCACGTTCCGGTCCGCTCGCGCGGCGACGATGTTGACGGCGCTCGCCAGTGTGGTCCAGCCCAGCAGCAGTCCGGTGCTGACCGGCGTGACAGCGGCCAGGCCCGATGCGGGAGACAGTCGCTGCTGGCGCTCAAGCACCTGCTGGTGGCCGACACCCCGCTCGGCCCCGTCGACCTGGGCCGCCTGCTCGGCCTCACGTCCGGCGCCGCCACCGGCCTCGTCGACCGTCTCCAGCGGGCCGGCTGGGTGCGCCGCGAACCGCACCCCGACGACCGCCGGCGTCAGATCGTGATCGCCACCGCGCAGGCCCGCCAAACCATGCTGCGCGAACTGCGGCCCCTGGCCGAGGAGATCGGCCGCACGGCCGACGGCCTGTCACCCGACCAGCGCCGGCTGGTGACGAACGCACTGCTGAACCTGGCGCTTCTGGACCGGCAGCACGCCCGCGAGCTGTGATTGAATCCCGCACTGTGACCGCATCTACCCAGGTGAGACGGGTCGTCGGAGTCGTTGTCGCGCTCGGCGTTCTTGTTGTCTTCGCCGGATACGCGCTCGTCGACTCGGCCTACCTCATGTCGAACGGCTGCATCGGCGACACCGGCCAGACGGTCTGTCCCTCCAGCGGACCGGACTGGGCCAGGCCCGTACCCGGATGGGCCATCGGCCTGGGTCTGCTCGCCGGCCTCGCCGGTGCCGTGGCCGGCCGCCGGGCCCGCACGCCGTCGCTGATCGCCGGCTTCCTGCTCGTCACCCTCGGCCTGATCGGCAGCCGGCTGATGGCCTAGCCCTCCGCGCGTTCACCTGCTCGACGAATCAGCGGTCGCCTGCCCGGCCAAGTATCAGAGCGCCAGACGGTGTACGCCGGAATCGTCACCCCAGAAGACGTTCCCGGACGAGGTCATCGTCGTTCCCAAGGCGTTGTCACTGACCGGGACCGTGATGTCGCTGAGATGCAATTTCAAGCGCATCTCACAGCCGGACGAAGTGCTCTGCATCCACGCCAGTGCGCCGCCGGCGGTGTGACCGTTCGTGGTCATCGCCGACGGGATCCCGCTCTGGCTGCCCTGAATCGTGTGCGTCACCGAACCCGTTCGCAGCTTGATGGAGCCGTTGCGCTCGCCCCAGTAGGTGCCGTTGGCGACCGGCAGGATCGCCGTCACGGTGGTGTCCGCGGTCGCGATGGTCCGGACCTGCGGGGTGGTGACGGCACCGGTGATGGGCACGAACCGCACGTCGTTGACCGAGGCGTACACGATTGTCTTGCCCTGCTGGTGTACGCCCGCGGTCGGAGTGTTCGCGTGACATGGGTCCAGTGAGGTGACGGCACCGTTGCTGATCGGGATCTTGTTCACCGACGTCGATTGCTGCCAGTACAGGTTCACGCCGTCGGCGACGAGGTTGTGGTAGCTGTTGACGATGTCGATGTCATTCACCGGTTCTGTGACGACGTGTGCCTCCTGCGCCCCGGTGAGCGGGATGCGCTTGATGGACGAACCGGCATTCTCGTCGAGCGTCCAGAAGTAGCCGAAGAAGGCGCCACCGACCTTCGCGAAGACGATGTCACCGAAAAGATTCCCGGGCGGCTCCCGATACAGCTCTGTCTCATCGCCGGGGCCCGACGTCTGAGCCGTTCGGAAGACATGCGCACCGAGCGCGTCGTGCGAGGTGAAATAGATGTTGCCGGTCGAAAGGATCATGCCGTCCGGCTTGTGGAGCGAGACGGCCGTGATCGCGGAGTTCATCATTCATCACCACCGAGTGGATTTCGACAGCGCACAAGCCTGCGGCAGAGTTGCCGGGACAGAGCGAGACGCCGAATCCCGACCGTAGCCGCTCGATTTCCACGGCGCTGTCAGGTGCGCGACCGGGTCATTCGGCGCCGGGCCGGCACCCTCCTGGCGCGAGTTCCATTGCGCGTGACCACCGCCGAGCCAGGGTGGATGAGCGCACACGTTCAGGTTGTGTGTGACCTGGGTAGGCCCAGGGGCCGTGCAACAGCGCACGGTTGCGTTGTGTGTGCTTCTACCCCCGTTGCTCGCCGTCTTCGAGGATGGCCGGCGCTCGGAACCTCGCCTGCCGCGCGACGGTAGCGCCCGACGCGGCGGACTCTGGGCGCGGCGGCGGGGGGCTGGGCGCTGCGGCGGGGGCTGGGCGCGGCGGCGGGGGCTGGGCGCGGCGGGGGCTGGGCGCGGCGGGGGCTGGGCGGCGGCGGGGCTGGGCGCGGCGGGCCGGGAGCGCTCCCAAAGGCGGATTGACAGCCACCCCAGACATCGATTCGATAAGTCCATCGAAAACTATCGATGGAGCGGCCGACTGATGGCGGGTCGTGCGCGAGGGCTGCGGCCGGCAACCCTCGCGACGAGCGTCGGGTCAGTCGCACTCCCTCCAGGCGAAGTGGTACGTGGTCGAGATGCTGCCGTCGGTGGAGTCCATCGTCAGGAAGCTGGCGTCTCGGGAGCTGCCCCGGGCGACCCGGAGCTCAGTGTTGATGTTGAGGTTCCGCATCTCGCCGCACGGGTGCCAGACCATCGCGGCGATCGGTACGTCGTCGCTGGCCATCCAGTTGTCGTCGAGCGGGGCGGTGATGGGGTGGCTGACGTAGGTGCTCTGGGTCATTCCCTGGAAGTAGTAGTTGGCCCGCTGCGAGGCGGTGGCACCCGACTGGAGCAACCCGTATCCGCGGTAGTCCACCTTGGCGATCGCGAAGGTGAAGCCCTGCGGCACGTGGACCAGCACGTTGAGCTGGCAGTTCTTGCGGCCTTCGGTGGTGGCGATGCCCGGACCGGCCTGCGCCAGGTATTCGCTGTAGATGGTGGTGAAGGCGGTGTTGTCCGGCGAGACCGCGACAGCGGCCGTTCCGGGCCGGCATCCCGAGCCCGCCATCGCGACCAGATCGATGACGATGTGGTCGTTGGGCGGGTCGTCCAGGATGCTGCCGGCGTGGGCGGGCGAACTCACGGTCAACGAACAGGCCAGTAACGCGAGTGCGACAGCTCCACGCGCCAATAATTTACGCATAGGATTCCTTTCCAATTCGAGGCAGGATGCGCGCGCCGGGCCAATGTTATGGAGGACATAGATGAGCGTCAATGGATGAGTTGCTGTCGCGGAGACGACCCAAATCAACAGACCTTTTGTGTACGGGCAAAGCACCGCTGCTGTCAGCGCAAAGCAGCAGAGCGGGCGAAAAACGGGCACACCGGGTACCTGCAACCGGAGCAAGCGGGCATAACGCCGTACGTTAAGTGCAGTTAAGTTCTGTCTTTTAAGATCTTTTAACATAGATGTACGTCAATACTTGTTTGATCTCATCGGTATCGTTAATATTCCCCCCGAAACGCGGCCACGGCACATGGTCGTGCCCGAAGGCCCGTGATGATCCGCGCGCCTGTCTGCTAATCGACATCGAGCAGGAACCCGAGGGAAATGCACATGACGGAACGCTTAATCGGCGCGAGGCGGGCGGCGCTCGGCGCACTCGGCGCGATCCTCGCCCTGTCACTGTCCACGCCGGCCCAAGCCGCCGGCGAAGGAACCGACGCGGCCCAGCTCGCCGCCGTCCCGGACGGGAACATCACCGTCGAGGTCGTGGCCGCCAACGGCTCGGGGTGCGCACCCGGCACGGCCACCGTGGTCGCCAACGCCGACAAGACCGGTTTCCGGATCCGCTACCGGGACTTCGTCGCCCAGGCGGGCGGCGGCGTCGACGCGACCGACCGCCGCAAGAACTGCCAGGCGGGCGTGGTCGTGACCGCACCGGCCGGATGGACGTTCGCGATCGCCGAGGCCAACTACCGGGGCCGGGCGCGGCTGTCCTCCGGCGCCACCGGCCTCCAGCGGACCAGCTACTACTGGCAGGGGTCGGCCACCACCAGCCGCACCGAGGAGACGTTCGGCGGCCCCTACTACGGCTACTGGAACACCGACGACGTCGCTCCGGTGCTGATCTACGTGCCGTGCGAGGAGCAGCGGGTGCTGAACATCAACACCGAACTGCGCGTCGACGCCGGCACGTCGACCTCCACGAGCAGCATGTCGATGACCTCCAGCGACGGCGACGTGGACACGCTGTTCAACTTCAGCTGGGTGCGGTGCTGAGCGGCGATCCACGCGATGACGGCCACGGAGGAATCCGTGGCCGTCGTGCTGTGCTCAATGGCTGATACCACGCCAGGCCTCCGGTCTTCTGGAGCCTGCCGGCCTGCCGCGCTGTCGTGAGCCGCTCGTGGGTGGGACGTCCGGGCCGACTGTCGGAATGACGACGGCGCCCGTGCCGCGCACTGCGACATACTGCCGGGCCGGTGACAGGTCCATTTCAGACAGGCGGCGACGGTGAACGAGGATCCGGCACTCGGCTGGTACGACTCCCAGGGGATCGTGTTCGTCCCGGTGTCCGTGGCGCGGGATCCGGACAGGCTCGCCGAGGTCCTGCGGCACGAGAGCACCCACCACCGGCTGGCCCGCGGCACCTCCTACGGTCTGCTGCAGCAGGCGGTGGCGGCGTTGCGGCCGGTGGCCTGGGAAGCCCCGTCGGAGGCCTGGTCGGCGCCGGCCGACCTGCTCGACCGGCACAGCCGCGGCCTGCAGGAGGCTGCCGCCACGTACTGCTCGCTTGTCGTGCTCGACCCGACCGCCCGGGCAGCGGCGGTCAAACGGCTTCCGGAGCTGTACCTTTCCGGTCATCAACGGTTCGCCGCACTTCTCGACGGCCGCGGTTTCGACGCCGAACGGCGCAGCCGGATCGCTCTGGCCATTGCGGCCCGCTGTCTGGACACCACAGTTGTCGGCGATTGGCAGCGGCTGGGGCTGGCCGATCCGCGCACCCTCGCCGGCTATCTGGAGCAGGCCGGCAACTCCCCGGACCGGCGTTCGGCGCGGCCATGGACGACCTGGCGGAGCTGACCGACGCCGAGGTTGCGGCGTGGGCCGTCGCGCCCTCGCTCCCGGAGAGCGTCCGCTCCGGAGTCCTGGAGATCGTCGGCGACCTCGCGTCGCGGCACGGCCGCGACCCCGGCCTCTTCGGGTTGCTCACGCACGCCTGGCACACGCTCGGCGAGCAGCTGCAGGTCAGCCTGTGGCCGGGGCCGGAAGGATCCTTCGGGTACGCCCCGGAGGACCTCGATCCGGAATGGGTCGCCGAGGTGGACTTCGTGATCGCCGAGGTGAACCCGATCGGCGAGGGTCTGCGGTTCGTGGCGGATCCGTACCACCAGCCGGCCGACCTGCCGCCCGGCCACGTACGTCTCGCCATGCACTGCCCCGACCAGAGCGCCGCGCACGTCGTCACCGTGCCGCTGGAGCGCATCCCCGACCTGTGGGCCCGGCACCCGTCCCTGGCCGAGGCCACGTACTCGCTGAGCCCGCTCGCGTTCCTGCATCCCGAGACGCTGAAGTGGTTCCCGACCGGGAAGATCGTCGTCTTCGCGCTGGGCGGCGGCACCAGCTTCGCCGAGGGGGTGCTCGCCATCCAGCGGGACGATGACGGGGATTGGCTCTATCACGCGCTTCTGGTGGAGCGCACCTGGGGGATCATCGCCGCCAGGCCCGTCGACCGAGAGGGCCCCATCGTGCTGTACCCGGTACTGCTGTCGCTCTGGGACGAGCAGCTGCCGGCCATGGCACGCACGCTGCGCCTGACCTACGAGCCGTCGGCGGTCCGCTTCTTCGGCGGCTTCCCCCGGTACGCCGACGTCGCACGATTCCAGCGTGTGTTCGCGTGCCTGACCCACACCACATCCGACTGGAACCGTCTGCTGGCGGCCGTCTGGCTAATCATGACAGTCGATTCACCGATGATGACGGCCGCCCAGGCGGCGGAGATGGAGTTGCCCGGTGCCCGCCGTGCTGACTGACCTGCCCGGCCTGCTCGCCCAGTGGGAGGAGCACCGCCGCCGGTACCGGCCGGCGACGTACTGCCTGGTTCTCTGCGGGTCCGGCGACCTCGACGGCCGGGTCTTCGACCACGTCAGGAGCAACCGCAGGATGCTCAGCGACATGGCCGGGCTCTACTGCTCGGCGACGCTGCTCGCCGAGCCGGACCACAGCGCCCCGCCGGACGTCACCGAGGTCGCCGGCCGGCAGCACTACCTGCACGAGACGGACGCCTGGCAGGCGGGTGCCACCGGCGTGTACGACCTGGCGCACCGCCTGGACCTGCCCCTGCAGCACCTCCCGCTGTTCCTGATCTGCTTCGATCCTTGGCACAGCGCGGAATCCGTGATCCTCCCGATCAGCGCCATGTTGACCGCTGCGGGCAAGGACGAGGCGGATGTCGGCGGCGTCGTCACCACGGCGTTCGCGGTGCTCGGCACAGTGTCCCGCCGGGCGAGCCGGCGGACCGATCCGCGAGGGCGGCAGCACCTGGTCCGCGAGGAGATGGCGGCGTTGCTGCCCCAGGACAAGCGCGGGTTCGCCGAGCGGCTCGGCATCCGGGAGATGATCGCCCCGGCCGTCGAGGGCGTCATCAAGGGCTTCATGAACTGACTCGTACCAGTACTTATGAACCGTTGTCGCCGGCGCGCAGGGAGTGGATCATCTGCTGCAGGCTCCGGAACGCCTCCGCCTGTTCGCTCCCGGTCATGCCGGCCAGCATTCTGACCTCGACGGACCGGACCGCTGCGGACGCCTCCTCCAGGCTTCGCCGGCCGAGAGCCGTGAGCCGGGTGGGAAGGATCTTCCCGACCGGTGCCTCCGCGGGCCTGGTCACGTAGCCCTCTCGTTCCAGGGCCTGGAGCAGCACGTTCATCGACTGCCGGGTCACGAACGCGCCCCGCGCGAGCTCGGAGTTCGACAGGCCCGGCCGTTGGGCCAGCAGTTCGAGGCAGGCGTAGCGCGTCACGTTCATCCCGAGCGGCCGTAGCACCTCCTCCATGGCGGTGCGGAGGGCGCTCGACGCCTCTTTGAGCAGGTAGCCCAGTGACTTCTCCAGGTCGACGCCATCTTGACTCATGTCAGCATTCTGACATACGTTGGTCTGTGTCAGAAACCTGACACGACGACAAGGAGCATCATCATGCCCGCCACCGGCACCGACTTCATCTCGCTGCAAGTGCGTGACCTCGACGCTTCGCAGGCGTTCTACGAGCGGTACCTCGGCCTCCTCCGCTCGCCGGCCGGCCCTCCGCACGCCGTCGTCTTCGCGACGACGCCGATCGCCTTCGCGCTCCGCGACGTCGTTCCCGGCACCGACCTCGCGTCCGTTGCCCAGCCCGGCATCGGTGCCGCGATCTGGTTCCACGCCACAGACGTCCAGGTCATTCACGATGCTCTCGTCGCCGGCGGTCACACCATCGTCTCCGCACCGATCGACGGACCCTTCGGCCGGACGTTCACCTTCGCCGACCCCGACGGCTACCGGATCACACTCCACGACCGCGCCTGACGGGCCCGTCTCGCTCTGCCGGCGGCGGCTTGCCCCTGAGTTCCCGGCCCGGGGGATACCCCCTATCCCCCGTGTCGAGCACGGGTGGAATACCGGAGGCGATCAGTGGCGCGGGCGGTTCACTCTGAATGCGTTGACCCCCAAGAGTTCGGAGTTGATCCAGATGCGAAGCCAACTTCTCGCAGCCCGCGCCGCGGCCCTGTTCGCCAGCGATCTGCCCACCGCTTCCCGGCCCAGTGCTCTCGTTGTGGACAGTGCCATCGCCGGAGCCGTCCGCAGGTGTGGCGGCACGCGCGGTTGCGTGGCGCAGATGGCCGCGGCCTACGGCGACTATCCGGAGACCGCCTGCCGGCGCATGCGCTGGGCACGCGGTGTTGTGGAAACCGTCTACCAGGCACGGCACATGGAGCCCGACCGGGAACTGGTCGCCGCCTGACCGCCGGCATGCGGACACGATATGACCGGCGCTGGTCAGCTGATCTTCTCGGCCAGCGCGACGAGGATGCCCGCGGGGCCGCGGAGGTAGCAGAGCCGGTAACTGTTCTCGTACTGCACCGGCTCGCCGAGGAGTTCGGCCCCGTGCGGCCGCAGCCGGTCGAGGATGTCGTCGATGCCCTCGACGGCGAACATGATGCGGTGCATGCCGAGCGTGTTGGCCGGAGCGTGCCGGTCGCCGTCCTTGCTCGCCGGTGAGTGGTATTTGGTCAGCTCCACCCGTCCGTGGCCGTCCGGGGTGCGCATCATCGCGATGTCCGATCGGACTCCCTCGAGCCCGACGAGGCGATCCACCGCGCTGCCCTCGACTGTCGCTTCGCCTTCCAGTTCCAGCCCGAGTGCGGCGAAGAACGCCTTGGCGGCGGCGAGGTCGTCGACGACGATGGCGATGTTGTCCATCCGCTGGATCGTGCCGCTGCCGTCCATGATGATCTCCTCTTCGAGGGCATAGCGGTTGTCCCGCTCGGCGTCCCGCGCACCAACTCATTCGTCCAATGACAATAGTTGGGCAAACACATGCGTATCGCACCTGGCCCGCCGCGGGCATGGGCGTGACCACCATGCCGGGCCTGGCACTGCGCACCCACCATGCGCCCGGCATCGAGGCGAGCGTCCTTCGCGACTTCCGCCGGCACGTCTACCTGGCCGCCTACGGCGACCCGCCGGATCCGCCCGCGACCACGGCCTTCGTCAGCGCCCTGCACCACGCGGTCCAGCAGAGGCGGCCGGGGGAGCCGGCCGGGCCCGCAGCAGATCCTTGCCGGGGTAAGGACGGGCACGGTAGTAGCGGGTAGCGAGACTTGGTGACGACTTAACGCGCGGTCTTCAGTAGACGTCAAGTCGCGAACCGCAGGCTCTCCTCCGGCCGTCCACGTGTGGACGGCCGACGATTTCGAGGGGGAGAGACAGTTGGTGCGGAAAATCCTGCGCCGGATCAGGAGGGCCGGCTCGGCCACCTGGTCCACACGCGCCGCACGGCGTGCGCCGCTGGGGGGAATGCGGCGGCTGATCGCGGTCGTGACGGCCGGTGTTCTGCTGGTCGCGCCGATGCCGGCGTTGGCCTCGGCGTCCGGCCCGGTCGACTGGGACGTCAACAAATTCCACAGCGGGCTGTTCGCCGCCTACATGCGCGCGCACAACCCGGGTGTCCAGGGCTTGAAGAACCTTGTGCTGACCGCCGTGATCATGGATTACCGGCAGACGCACCCGAATGCGACCCAGGACGAGCTGCGCACGAACCTGGCGCTGGCCCGGGCCAAGGTGGACGCGGCCGGGAACGCCGACAACTTCAGCCGGACCGCCTACGGCTACACGGTCAAGTTCCTCGACGCCATCTCCGGGATCCCGTGGGTGTCCATCGCCACGCCGATGGTGAAGGGACTCCTCGACGTGACGGTCGGTGGCAAAACCGCCGCCCGCGCCGCGCTGGACGACTCGCTGACCGCGAGTGTCCGCAACTACCGGTTCATGCAGGAGACCTACACCCTGCAGGAGGAGGTCTGGGGCGGGTTCATGCGCATGGCCGCCACCGACGACGACCTCGCGGCGACCTGGGACGGCGACATCGGGGCGCAGGTCAATGTGCGGGCCCAGGCGACCGTCGAGCAGCTGCTCGCCGACCCGCTGCTCGGCACGTTCATCAACACCGAGGCGATTCTCGAGCACCTGGGCAACTCGCAGGCCTATATGGCGGCGCTCAAGGCCGAGCTCAGCGGGGCGCTGGACAAACTGTCCGAGCAGAACGCCGAGACACAGCGGATGCTGACCGCGGCGAACCTGAAGTATCCGGTGGGCCCGGGGCCGAAGCCGACGCCGGAGGACTACACCAGGGAGCTCGGTGCGGCGGCCGACCGGCAGGTGGCCATCGACGCCGCCAACTCCGCCTTCTACATCCTTTCGACGCTGGCCGGGTTCGTCGACAAGCGGGCGGGCGAGGATTTCCAGGCTCTCGGCAAGGCCGCCGTGGGCATCGCCACCGCGATCAACCAGTACCTGCCGACGGTCGCCGGACTCGGCCTCGCCGAAGCGCTCGGGTCGCTGAGCACGGTGGTCCTGACCGGCAACATCCTCGGCGCGGTCATGACGCTGGCGCCGCTGTTCCTCGGTTCCGGGCCGTCGGAGACCGAGCTGATCCGGCAGGAGATCACCAAGCTCCGCGAGGACGTGCAGAACCTGCGCACCGAGATGCACGACCGGTTCGACCGCGTCGAGTCGATGCTCGACGCCATCTACGACGACGTCATGTCGGTGCTCGACAAGATGTGCGGCGACCTCGTCATCATCAAGGGCGAGATCGAGGCGATCAAGCAGCAGCTCGCGCGCATCGAGACCAAGGTGGACGCACTCAGCCTCTCGATGCAGCAGGCGCTGCGCGCCGACGGGCTGCGGGACACCGCTGTCGTGCTCAACACCTACGTCGGCTACACCGCCCGTACCGGCCGGACGCTCTCGGTCGAGCAGTTCGACCACGCCGAGGGCACGCTGTTCACCACCGGCGAGACCACCGCGAGCGACGCGCCGTTCGTCTACACCAGGCCGGAGTGGAGCCAGGGCGGGCTACGCCCGGCGCAGGTGCTGGACCAGAAGGGCGTCTACGGCTCGATGGACTACCTCGCCTATCTGGCCCGCACCTGGGATCCGGCCTTCCCGTCGACCTACGAGCTGAGCCATCCCGGCGTGTGGACGATGGCGGCCCGCGGCTTCAACGCCCTCGCCGTCGAGAACCCCGCACTGGCCCGCAGCCCCGCCGGCAGCGAACGGTTCTCCACCAAGCTGATCAAGTCCGGCGAGGCGATCAACGCGGCGGCCAACCGGTTCAGCAGACCGACCTCCGACGGCCACCGCAACGCGCTGTTCACCGGGCTGACCGAGAGCTACAAGCAGGCGGTCAACGCCCAGTCGGCGGAGCTTCGCCGGCTGCGCGACGCGGTGACCGGCGGCGGATACAACCCGTGGTACGAGGCGAACCAGTTGCCGCCGACCCGGATCGCCGAGAAGGCACAGATGGGGAACTGCTCCGGGTTCGGGCTCACCGTCGCCGTGCCGGCCAACGCCCGGTTCGCGGGCGTGGCCAACACCTACCACCTGGCGGACCACGGCCTCAAGGGTGGCTTCAAGCCCGAGTACCGGATCTGCTACGACGCCGCGTTCGTCGACCACGTCACGAGGACCGGCCCGCGGCAGGAGACGACCACGGCGAACCTGCTGCTGACCGTGCACCTGCAGACCCGCTTCCCGAACGACCAGTGGCGCGACGTGCGGGTCTTCACCAACAAGAAGTCGGCCGGGATCATCTGCTCGTGGACGACCCGGGATCCGATCCCACAGGGTTACTGCCACGACGAGGCGTACGTGATGCGCTACGACTACCCCACCGCGCACAAGCCGGCGTTCGAGGCGGGTGCCTCCTTCACCGACGACAACACGACGCTGGCGGTCAACCGCGCCAAGGTCGACCGGATGCTGTGGGGCAAGCAGAAGGAGTACTACCAGCGGGTCAAGGCGGCGTTCGCGGACGTCACGTCCCCGCTGGCCGCCCGCTCGGCCGACATCGTCGAGGCGTTCAAGCTGCTCCAGGCGTACACCGAACTGGGTTTTCCGGTCGCGCAAGAACAGGACGGCCAGCTGAGCGGTTACCTCAACGGCGTCAACATGCTGCCCAGCGACTACCGGATCGCCGGTGCGCCGGTCGGCGCCGACCTGCCCGACACCAACATCAGCCGCGCGTACACGGTGGCGGTCACGAACTTCGCCCCGTGCACCCAGGCGGCGGCCGGAGATCCGTGCCCGGACGGGGTCACCATGATGGACCCGCGGAAGAACCAGGCGCCGATCTTCTCACCCATCTGTTCCGGGGCGGACAGCCCGAACTCGCCCAACGAGTTCCTCGGCAACTGCATCCACGCGGTCGCGATCGAGCGGGCCGGTGAGCTCGGCGGCCTCTACGAGAAGTACTCGCAGCGACTCGCCGCCGGCGCCTACACCGAGCGCATCGAAGCCGTCTCCGACATGGTGGCCGCGCTGAAACTGACCGACAAGATCGTGAACGAAGGATCTCCCGCATGAGACGGACCGTTCTGGCCGTCGCGCTGGGCGCGCTCGCCGCGTCGACGCTGTTCGCCGCGCCGGCGTCGGCCAAACCCACCTGCGACGACCCCATCCCGCCGCCGGGCTGCGAGGAGCCCGGCGAGCCGGGCGACCCACCGCCGCCGCCCGGCGCGGACCAGCAGCCACAGGGCTGGCTGGACGCCTACCACTACGAGTCGGGCCGGCTGCGGGTCACCGGGTGGGCCGCCGATCCCGACGGTGGACCGGTGTCGATCATGGTGAGCGTCGACGGCGCCCCGGCCGGGCCGTTCGCGGCCGCGAGCCGCTACGCCGCCCGCAACGCCGACGTCGGGTTCGACATCACGGTGCCGGCGCCGTCCAACGCCGGCAGCCACCGGGTGTGCGTCACCGCGCTCAACGTGCCCGGCGGCACCGGATACGCGCCGAGCAGCACCCTGTCGTGCCCGTCCTACCAGGTCGATCCGGCGGTGCCGGGCAACCTCACGGTGACGGCCGGGACGTCCGGCTTCGACAACGCCTACGTCGACGTGGCCTGGTCCGACAACTCGTCCGGCGAGAGTCACTACGCGCTCAACCTGAGCTGGATGGCGCTGGTGATGGGCCGGGACGGCAAGTGGGTGCGGGTCACGGAGGCCCGCGCGGTCCAGGCCGCCGGGCTACCGGGCACGGGCTGGACCGGCACCCGGGTGACCGGGCTGCCGTCCAACACGTACATCATGGTCACGCTGGCGACCGTCGAGGCCGGCCGCTATTCGGCGACGGTGACCGGTGGGGTTCGCACGCCGTAGGGATCAGATCCAGGGGACGGTGCGGTGGGGTTCGCACGCCGTAGGGATCAGATCCAGGGGACGGCACCGACGCGGCGAGCCAGTGACCGGGCAGCCGCGCGGTGCCGTCCCGCCGTGCCGGGCTCACCGAGCACCTCGGCGAGGTCGGCCAGCGTGTCGTCGACCGGGCCGAGCGAGACCGAGCCGTTCTCCAGCCCGGCGAAGCGGCCCTGCCAGGGCAGCAGCGCCGCGTAGCAGTCGCGAGCCACGGCGGCGTCCTGCAGCCGGGCGGCGTTCTGGCCCCGGATCGCCGTCCACAGCAGCCAGAAATAGTCGAGCCGGATCGGCACCCACGGCCGCCACACCGCCCGGGCAGCTTCGGTGTCACCGATGTCGAACAGCGCCCGGGCCAGCAGATCGTGGATGTCGTCCGGAAGCCGGTCGTGGAGCGGGCGCAGCTCGGCGACGGTGTCGTCGGTGAGCCGCCCGGCGGCCAGCCGGACCGCCATCCGGCCCAGCACCCCCATGGCGGCGCCGTTGGGACCGCCCACCGCCTCCATCCGCGTCGCCAGCACGCCGTAGCGCCGCTCGGCCAGCGCGAGATCACCGTCCAGGAGCGCGCTCAGCCCCTCGAACCATCCCATCACCGCGAGCGTCAGCCCGAGCTGGCCGGTGGTCGCCCGTTCGACGGCCCGCGCCACGTGCCGGCGGGCGGCGTCGAGGTCGGTCCGGCCCAGCGCCTCCTGGTAGAGAACGTGATGAGCCTGCGCGATGAACGGGGTCAGGCCGGCCGCCGTGCTCACCTCGAGCAACTCGTGGCCGATGGCGGCGAGCTCGGCCCGCCGGTGTGGCGCGACGACCACGAAGTATCGGGCGTTGAGTGCCTGGCAGAGCACCTGCGGGTCGTCGAGCGTGCGGGCGAGGGCCAGCGCTTCGGTGCTGGCGGCGTCGGCGTACGGGTGATCGGCGCCCTCGATCTCGAAGACCAGCGTGCTGAGCAGCCTCGCCCGCATCGCCGGCTGGTCCGGTCCCAGCTCGGCGATGGTGGCCTCCAGCGCGGCCACCAGTCCCGCGTCCATCTCCCGGTCCGGTCGCACCGTCCAGGTCACCGCCGCGTCGTAACAGGTCAGCGCCGCACACCGGGCCTCGATGCCACCGATCCGTTCCGCCAGGGCGACCGCGGCGGCCCGGTGTTCCCGCGCTGCCATCACCATGCCGGCCCGCGCCGTGGCGCTGGTCAGGCCGCAGCGCACGGTGAGGCGCCGCCCGTCCGCGGCGTCCGGGCAGAGGTCCAGCGCCCGCAGCGCACCGGCCCACAGCGCGGCCGCCTCGCGGGGCGCGTCCATCTCCGTGGCCCGCCGGGCCGCCGCGGCCGCGTACGCCGCGACCTGATCGGCGTTCTCCGCCGTGAGCGCGGCGAGCGCGTGCCGGCCCAGCCCCGCGATGTCGTCGGGCCGGCGCTTCTCGACAGCGGCGAGGGCGCGCGCGTGCAGCCGCCCGCGCCGCAGCATCGGCGTGTCGTCATAGAGGGCCTCGCGGACGAGGGCGTGCGCGAACCGGACCCGGCCCGGCGCCGGCTCGACGAGAAGACCGGCCAGCACGCCCGCCTCGAGGCCGTCGAACACCCGCTCCTCACCCGAGCCGTCCAGCTCGATCAGCACGTCCACGTCGACGTCCCGGCCGATCACCGCGGCATGGCGCAGGACCGTCCGCGCCCCGTCCGGCAGCCGGGCGAGCCGCCGCCGGAGGACATGCCGGATCCCGGCCGGAATTCCCGCCGCGGCAGCCGCCACGCCCTCGGCCGCGAGCATCCGCCCGACCTCCGCGACGAACAGCGGGTTGCCCGAGGTGCGCAGCCACACCTCGCGCACCAGGTCAGGCGCGGCGGCGTCGACGTGCCGGTGCAGCAGCGCGCCGACCGCGTCCTCGTCGAGACCAGCAAGATCAAACTCATGCGAGGGTACGGCCGCCAGCGCCGCCCGGGTCGCGGAGAGATCGTCGCCGGCCTCGCTCGCCCGGTAGGTGGCCACCACCAGCACCGGCCGGCCCTCCAGCGCGCGGGTGAGGTGCCGGGCCAGCTGCAGCGTCTCGCCGTCGGCGCGGTGCACATCGTCGAGGACCAGCAGCAGCGGCATGTCGCCGAGCGTCGCCAGATAGTCGCCCGCCGCCCGGTGCAGCCAGAACAGGCCGTCCGACGGCGCTCCCGGTTCCAGCAGCGGCGCCAGGGCGCGGGCCTGCTCGGCCGACGGCGGTCGCTCAGCGCGCAGGTCGCGGAAGATCTCGCTCCAGGCCCAGGCCGGGGGAGCGCCGTCGACCTCCGGGCACCGGCCGGCCGCGACCAGCCAGCCCGCGGCGCCCAGTTCACCGGCGAGCATGCGGGCCAGGGTGCTCTTACCCGAACCGGCCTCGCCGGTGATCCAGCAGACGTGCGGACCGTCGACGCCCGTCCGTGCCGCGATCTCCGCCAGCCGGGCGATCTCGGCGGTGCGCCCGACCGGCCGGGCGGCGGCCGGCAGCCGGGTGATTGCGGCGGTGCGCCCGGCGGGCTGAGCGGCCGCCGGGTGAGTGGAGGGGCCGGTAGCGCCTGCGCCGGCGGTGACGCCGGCCGGACCTGGGCCGGGGAACGCCAGGTCGTGGCGGAGAAGGTCGGATTCGAGCGCGCGCGTGTCCGGGCTCGGATCGACGCCGAGCTGCTCGGCGAGGTCGTGACGGAGCCGGCGCAGCACGGCCAGCGCGTCCGCCGGCCGGCCGGTGCGATAGAGGGCGAGTGCCAGCAGCCGCACCGCCGACTCGCGCAGCGGATCGTCGCGGACGATCAGCTCCAGATCCGGCAGGACCCGCTCGGCCTGTCCGAGCCGCAGCGCGGCACCGGCCCGATGTTCGAGGGCGTCGACCCGCAGCCGCTCCAGCCGGTGAGCCTCGGCCGCGGCCCAGGGCTCGTCGGTGAACTCCGCGTAGGCGGGCCCGGTCCACTCCGCCAGCGCCTCACCGAGCCGCCGGTGCGCGCCGCCCGGATCGGCCGCCGTGATCTCGATCGCCGCGCGCACCAGTCGTTCGGCCCGCCAGGCGTCGACGGCCTCGACCGGCAGCCGCAGCGCGTATCCGGGCGGAGCGCTCACCAGTACCGTGGCCGGGGTGCGGGGACGGCGCCCGGGTTCGAGGACCCGCCGCAGGTGCGAGACGTAGACCTGAAGGGCGGCCTGTGCCTTCGCCGGCGGATCGGTGTGCCAGAGGTCGTCGACGAGCCGGTCCACGGCGACGACCGCTCCACCGGCCTGCACGAGCCGCGCGAGCACCGCGCGCCGGCGGGGTGTGCCCAGGTCGGCGGCGGCGCCGTCCACGTCGGCCCGCAACGAGCCGAGCACCTTGATCGTCACCACCCCAGCACCATATGCGGTGCCCGGCAGGCGCTCGGAGGGACACTGTGGACACACGGCGGCCGATTGCCGGTGTGCCGCGGTGAGCCTGGGCTAAATCGGACATGTGACGGGCTCGCCGCCCGCGGCAGGCTAGTTTGTCCGGATGAGTCTTCTTGAGGATGTGGCGGAGCGGGACGGCTGGCGCTGCTGGGTGTGTGACGAGCCGGTGGATGCCGGCATGTCGGTGAACGACCCGCGCGGTCCCAGCGTCGACAGCCGTACCGCCGACCGGAAGGCCAAGGTCGCCGAGCGGCTCGCGCACCGTGCCTGCAACACCCGCAAGGGTGCGGTCAAGGTGGTCATCGCCTGGCCGGATCGTCTGCGTGTGGTGGAGCCCGCCCCGCTGATCACCGTTGCCGAGCGGCTCGAGCGCAAGGGTGGCCGGGAGCTGGTGGCCCGCTGTCCGAACTCCAGGGACGCCCAGGAGGCGGCGGACTGGCTGGTCGACCGGTTCTCCCGGCTGGTCCCGGGCCTGCCGGTGGCCGCGAGCGTCGACGCGGGCGGGGGTCAGTTCCTCGTCACCCTCTCCACCGGCCGTCGCTGACTTTTGTCGTTGTCGATGAAAGTATGGACAGCTCCATCGAAAGTCATTAACGTCTGGGGCACCGTGTAACACGGTGGTAACTGAGCGAGACCCTCCCTCGGTCGCGCTTCCCCAGCCAGGATCGGTGTGTCGGCGCAGGTCCCCGCACCTGGCATCCGTCAGGAAAGTGGACCTGCCATGTCCTTGAAACGCGTCCTCGGATCGCTGCTCATCGCTTCCACGCTGGTGCTGGCCGCACCCCGGCCCGCTCTCGCCCATCCCGTCAACGCCGCCGACTTCCAGCAGGTCACCCTCGCCAAGGGTGTGGCCGAGGTGGGCGAGCCGATGGCCATCGCCGTGCTGGCGGACCGGTCCGTGCTGCACACCGCCCGCAACGGCACGCTGCGGCGCACCGACGCCGCCGGCACGACCACCGTGATCGGTACGCTGCCCGTCTACACCCACGACGAGGAAGGTTTGCAGGGCGTCGGGGTCGACCCCGGTTTCGCCACCAACCGGCAGATCTACCTCTACTACGCGCCACCGCTCTCCACCCCGGCCGGGGACGCGCCCGCCACCGGGACCGACTTCTCCGCTTGGAACGGCGTCAACCGGCTGTCCCGCTTCACCCTCAACGCCGACAACACGCTGAACACCGCGAGCGCGGTCACCGTGCTCGACGTGCCCGCCACCCGGGGGATCTGCTGCCACGTCGGCGGGGACATCGACTTCGACGCGGCCGGCAACCTGTACCTGTCCACCGGCGACGACAGCAACCCGTTCGACTCGGCCGGGTTCTCACCGCTGGACGAGCGCACCAACCGCAACCCCGCCTACGACGCGCAGCGCACCGCCGGCAACACCAACGACCTGCGCGGCAAGGTACTGCGGATCAAGGTGAACGCGAACGGGTCCTACTCGGTCCCGAGCGGCAATCTGTTCCCGGCGGGCACGGCGAACACCCGCCCGGAGATCTACGCGATGGGCTTCCGCAACCCGTTCCGGATGAGCGTGGACAAGGCCACCGGCGTCGTCTACCTGGGCGATTACGGACCGGACTCGGGCTCCACCGACCCGAACCGCGGCCCGAGCGGGCAGGTCGAGTTCAACCGCATCGCCGGCGCGGGCAACTACGGATGGCCGTACTGCACCGGGACGAACACCGGCACCGAGACCTACAACGAGTGGAACTTCGCCGCCGGCACGACCGGGGCGAAGTACAACTGCGCGGGCGGGCCGGCCAACAACTCGTTCCGCAACACCGGGCAGGCGACGCTGCCGCCGGCCAGGCCCGCCTGGATCCGGTACGCCGGAGACGCCGGCACCCCTCCGGAGTTCGGGGGCGGCTCCGAGTCGCCGATGGCCGGCCCGGTCTACCGGTACGACGCCGGCAACCCGTCGGCCACCAAGTTCCCGCAGTCGCTCGACGGCCACTTCTTCGCCGGTGAGCTCGGCCGGGGCTGGATCAAGCCGATCCACGTCGGCACCGACGGCGCGGTCGGCGCGATCTCCGACTTCGCGTGGGGCGGCAAGCAGGTGATGGACATGGCGTTCGGGCCGGACGGCTCGCTCTACGTCCTGGACTACGGCACCGGCTACTTCAACGGCGATGCCAACTCCGCGCTCTACCGCTACGACTACGTGGGTGGTGGCAACCGCGCGCCGACCGCCGCCGCCGCGGCCGACAAGACGTCCGGCCAGGCGCCGCTGACCGTCGCGTTCTCCTCCGCCGGATCCTCGGATCCCGAGGGCGGGGCGCTGACCTACGCGTGGAGTTTCGGTGACGGCAGCAGCTCCACCGCCGCCAATCCCACCAAGACCTACGCGGCGAACGGGACCTACAACGTGACGCTCACGGTCACCGATCCGCAGGGTGCGACGGGCACGGCGAGCGTGCAGATCGGGGTGGGCAACACCGCGCCGTCGATCAGCATCGGCTCTCCGGGAAACGGGCAGCTTTTCTCGTACGGCGATACGGTGCCGTTCACCTTCACACCGAGTGACCCCGAGGACGGCACGGTCAACTGCGCGCGAGCGAAGATGACGTACGTGCTCGGCCACGACAGTCACGGCCACCAGATCACCTCGGCGAACGGCTGCTCCGGCGTCATCACCATCCCGGTCGACGGTGAGCACGACGCGGCGGCGAACATCTTCGCGGTCTTCGACGCCGAGTACACCGACGCGGCCGGGCTCACCACGCACCAGCAGCACATCCTCCAGCCCCGGCACCGCCAGGCCGAGCACTACAAGACCTCGTCCGGGATCAACACGTTCACCAAGACGGCGGCCGAGGGTGGCCGGACGGTCGGCGACATCAACAACGGCGACTGGATCGCCTTCGAGCCCTACCAGCTGGGCAACGTCACGTCGTTCACCGCGCGGGTGTCGTCCGCCGGGGTGGGCGGGACGCTGCAGATCCGTGCGGGTTCGGCTACCGGCGCTGTGCTGGGCTCGTCGACCGTACCCGTGACTGGTGGCTGGGATTCCTTCACCGACGTCACCGGCACGGTGACCGGCGCACCGGCCGGGACCACCACGCTCTATCTCACCTTCGCCGGCGCCGCCGGTGCGCTCTTCGACCTCGACGCCTTCACCCTCAACACCCCCGCGGCGGGCGCGATCAAGGGCTTGGCCGGAAAGTGCCTCGACATCTCCGCGGGAGCAACAGCCGACGGTACGAAGGTGCAGCTCTGGACGTGCAACAACACCGCCGCACAAACCTGGGCCCGATCAGGTCAGACCTTCCGGGCCCTGGGTAAGTGTCTCGACGTGGCCGGTGGCGCCACCGCCAACGGCACGAAAGCGCAGCTCTGGACGTGCAACGGCTCCGCGGCGCAGAACTGGGCGCTGCAGTCCGACGGCACGATCCGCAACCCGCAGTCCGGACGCTGCCTGGACGTCAGTCAGAACAGCTCCGCCGACGGTCAGCAGATCCACATCTGGGACTGCATCGCCGGAGCGGCCAACCAGAAGTGGGTGCTCTCATGAGAAGAACCCTCCTGATCCTCGCCACGATCGCGGCGACGCTCGGCGTGCCCGCCGCGGCGCAGGCCGACACCCCCTACGACGTCCTGGTCTTCTCCCGCACCGCCGGTTTCCGGCACGACTCGATCGCGGCGGGCACCCAGGCCGTCCGCGAGCTGGGGGCGGCGAACGGTTTCACGGTGACCGCCACCGAGGACCCGGCCGTGTTCACCAACCTGTCGAACTACGAGGCCGTCGTCTTCCTGAACACCACCGGTGACGTGCTGAACGCCGCGCAGCAGAGCGCGTTCGAGACCTGGATCCGCTCCGGCCGCGGCTTCGTAGGCGTGCACGCCGCCGCCGACACCGAGTACGACTGGCCGTTCTACGGCGAACTGGTCGGCGCCTGGTTCGCCTCGCACCCAGCGATCCAGTCCGCCAACGTCAAGGTCGAGGACCGGGCACACGCGGCCACCGCGCACCTGCCGCAGGTCTGGAACCGCACCGACGAGTGGTACGACTACCGCACCAACGCCCGCAGCAGCGCCCACGTGCTGGCCACCCTGGACGAGTCGTCGTACTCCGGCGGCACGATGGGTGCCGACCATCCGCATTCGTGGTGCAAGCCGTACCAGGGTGGCCGCTCCTTCTACACCGGCGGCGGGCACACCGCGGCGTCGTACACCGACGGTGCCTTCCGTGCCCACCTCCTGGGCGGCATCCGCTATGCGGCCGGCCAGGCCAAGGCCGACTGCCGGCCGGAGACCGGCTACACGCCGCTCTACAACGGCTCGACCGCCGGCTGGTCGCAGGCCGGGCCGGGCGCGTTCACCAGCACCGACGCCACCCTCACCTCGACCGGCGGGATGGGCCTCTACTGGTACAGCGCGAAGCAGTTCACCAACTACTCGCTCAAGCTGGACTGGCGCCTCGCCGGCGACGACAACACCGGCGTCTTCCTCGGCTTCCCGCCGTCGACCGACCCGTGGTCGGCGGTGAACAACGGCTACGAGGTGCAGATCGACGCCACTGACGCCGCCGACCGCACCACCGGCGCGGTCTACACGTTCAAGTCCGCCGACCTGGCGGCCCGGGACGCCGCCCTGAACCCGCCCGGCGCCTGGAACACGTACGAGCTGCTCGTCGAGGGGGAGCGGTTGCGGGTGTACCTCAACGGCGTACAGATCAATGATTTTCTGAATGCTGACCCGGCACGCTCGCTCGCCGGCCACATCGGCATCCAGAACCACGGCGCCGACGACGAGGCGTCCTTCCGCAACATCCGGATCAAGGAACTCGGCGGCACACCGCCGGTGACCTCCGGGCCGATCAAGGGCCTGGCAGGAAAATGCCTGGACGTCTCCGGGTCGGCAACCGCCGACGGTACGAAGATCCAGCTCTGGACCTGCAACAACTCCGGCGCCCAGAACTGGACCCGCCAGGGCACGACGCTGCGGGCCCTGGGCAAGTGCCTCGACGTGGCGGGTGGCGCGACGGCCAACGGTACGAAGGCCCAGCTCTGGACGTGCAACGGCTCGGGGGCGCAGAGCTGGGCGCCGCAGGCCGACGGATCGATCCGCAACCCGCAGTCGGGCCGGTGCCTGGACGTGAGCCAGAACAGCTCCGCGGACGGGCAGCAGATCCACATCTGGGACTGCTACGGCGGCGCCAACCAGAAGTGGGCGCTGCCGGCCTGACCCATCAGCGGTACCCCGGCCCCGGTCGCAACGGCGCGACCGGGGCGGGGTGGTCCCACCTCGTTAGCCTGGCGCGAATGACCTTCCGTACCGCGCTGCGAATCGGCCGCACGGCCGTCTACCTGGCGGTGGCGGCCGGGCTCCTGTGGTGTCTCTGGTTCGCGGCGCTGTGGATGTTCGGCGACGAGGGGGCGATGCCACCGAGATGGCGCATTCCGGCGGTCCCGGCCGGCGCGACCGTCGTTGAGGACACCATGATGTGCGCCTCGGGCGGATGCTGGTGGAGCCTCACTCTGACGCCGTCGGCCAGTCAGACACCGGAGGATCTGGCCCGGGAGATGGGCCTCGCGCGGGAGCGGACCCTGCCGCCCACCCTGACCGATCCGGGTTTCGTCACCGTCGGCGCCGACCCACGCCAGGACCGTCTGGTCGTCTACGTCGGCTACCGGTGATCCCCTGTCGGTTCACTCGCCCAGCAGGCCCACCAGAACCCGCGACACCGTGTCCTCGAAGCGTGGCGCCGGCACCAGCGGACCGCTGGTCAGCGCCGCCGCCAGGTGGGCGTGCCGGCCGGTTGCGACCGCGTGCGCGAGGTATGCGCCCTGCCTTTGCCGGGCGCTGGAGCTTCCGTTGAGCTCGTTGAGGGCGAGCGCGGCGGTGAGAGTGTTCATCACCGCGAACGCCTCCAGCTTGCGACCCACGGTCGCCGAGTGCTCGGCGAGGACCGCCAGTACGTGTTCCAGCAGGTCGGTGCCGTGCGGGCCGAGCGCCGAGCGGGTGAGCACCAGCTCCGGCAGCCAGCCGTGCCGCAGCATCAGCTCGCGTCCCTGCCGGCACACCTCCAGCAGGCCCGGCAGCCAAGGGCCGCCCGGAGCCGGCAACGCGTACCGGCCCGCCACCTCGTCGGTCATCAGGTCGAGCAGGTCGTCCCGGCTGTCGACATAGCGATAGAGCGACGCCGCCCCGGTGCCCAGCTCGGCGGCGACGCGGCGCATCGAAACCGCGGCCAGGCCTTCCCGGTCGGCCAGCGCGATCGCCGCCGCGGTGACCTCCGCCCGGGATCGCTCGGCGGGCCGGCCGATCCCCGTACGCCGCTCCCTGAGCCATACCGGCACCGTCTCTATGCCACCCCTCTCCATGCCACCCCTCTCCGTTGCGCCCAGCCTACCGTTGCGGATACGGTGTTCGCGAACACCGTTCCCGAATGAGCGAGGCGGCTCCCGAATGAATGAGGCGGCGATGAACCGAACCCCGTACACCGCACGCAACGGCGACGTGCACCTCGCCGTCGACGACCTCGGCGGCGCCGGCGGTGACCCGCTGCTGCTGATCATGGGGCTCGGCGTCTCCCGCTTCTATTGGCCCGACGGCCTGGTCACCGCCCTGATCGAGGCAGGCTTCAGCGTGGCCTCCTTCGACGGCCGCGACGCCGGCGGATCCACCCACTTCGACGACGTCCCGGTCGGCAACCCGGTGACCGCGCTGTTCCGCCGCCGGCCGCCCGCTTACACCGCCGAGGACATGACCGACGACACCGTCGCCGTCCTGGACGTGCTCGGCTGGCAGCGCGCCCACCTCTTCGGCATCTCGCAGGGCGGCCTGGTCGCCCAGCGCACCGCGCTGCGCCACCCGGAACGGGTGCACACCGTGACCTCGTTCGCCGCCATACCCAGCGACATCCGTGGCGCCGCCGTCCTGCGCTACGTACGCCTGCCGTTCCTGGCTCGCCTGGCACGCATGCGCCACCCCATCGGCCGCGACGGCGATGTGGCGGCCGGCCTGGACCTGTTGCGGGCGGTCGCCTCACCCGGCTACCCGTTCGACGAGCAGGACGCCCGCCTCCGCGTGGAGCGCGAACTCGACGCCGGGCTGCCCAGCGGTGTCCGCGACAACCGTGCCCAGGCCCGGCAGGTGAGCGCCACCTGGCACGGCCCGCGCCTGCGCGAACTCCGCGTGCCCACCCTGGTGCTGCACGGCGAGCAGGATCCGCTGGGCCGCCCCGCCGCCGGCCGCCGCATCGCCGCGTCGGTGCCGGGCGCCCGGTATGTCGAGTTGCCTGGTGTCGGTCACGATCTGCCCCGGGAAATCTGGCCCACCGTGGTCCGCGAGATCCGTGCCCGGGCCGGCTGATCCGGCTACCGTTCCTCCGCGCTTGCTATCTTCCTCGGCGTGCATGCGGACAGCAGCCTGGCGGGCGCCCTTCGGGAGTGGAGCGGGTGGCTGAGCCGGCTCGGCGCCCCGGTTGCCCCGTGGCTACGTCGCGGACGGCCGCCCGAGGAGATCCACGCCGTGCTCGGCGCGGACGTGCCCGCGGCGGTCCTCGCCTGGTTCTCGTGGTGCGACGGCGTCGACGACGCACCCGGCCAGACGATCGGCGACTGCTGGGTGATACCGGGGTACTGGCCGGTCACCCTCGCCGAGACCAGCGACGAATGGCCGGTCGAGCTGTCGTACCCCCACTGGGTCCCGCTGTTGCGGGACGGCGCCACCGACCTGTACGTGGCGGCCTGGTCCGCGGCGGGCGAGGAACCGGTGGTCGTGTCTCTGCTGGATCCGGGGAACCCGGTCGTCGAATTCGGCTCTGTCGCCGAACTCGTCACCGTCACCAACGCCTGCTTCGCCGGGGGCGTCTACACGCTGGGTGAGGACGGCCTGCTCGACCTGGTCGACGCCGCCGGTTACGACACCATCTACGAAGAGGTCACCGGCCGATCCGCGACGTGACGTCCGTGAATCGCGCCGCCGGCGGCCGGCCCGCTGGTCCCGCTCGTCGCCACTAGCAGGCATGTGGTCGTCAGCCGAGTTCGATCTCCACGAGTGGGCTGCCGGCGATCCAGCTCTCCAGGCTTCCGGCCCAGTCCAGAGCCGGGACTATCTCACCGAGCACCCGTGCTCGCTCGCCGGAGTCGGTGACGGGGCGTCCCCGTACCTGAAGATCCTGGTTGTTCAGATGCAGTGTGAACTCGGGGTGGGCGAGCACGTTGGCATACCAGTCGCGCGAGCCGGGGCTTCCGGTGAGCCAGAAGCGGCCGGAGGCTTGGTAGCGCCACGTCTCGATCCTTCTCGGCTGCCCGGTTCGCCGCCCGATCGTGGTGATCTCCACGGTTCGCTGCCGCTCCAGCGCGCGCAGCGCCTCATCCGTCGCCGTCATGCACCCATCCTGCGACCTCAAGCGAGCTTCAGGTCAAGCCGCCCATCCACCTCTTGTAGCCAGCATGCGGCACGCTGCCGAGCGGGCCATGGCGGCGGCATCATCCGGTAGTGGCATGCGGCATGGATGTGGACCAATACGATGGTCGGCGCATGCTCGCAGCGGGGGTGGGGGGTCGTATGGCACTGTTCGACGACGCGTACGCGGCGGATCCCCATCCGGCACTGGCTGAGCTGCGGCAGGCCGGGCCGGCGCACCGGGTGATCTCGGCCGCCGGGGTCCCGTTCTGGATGATCACGCGGTGGGACGAGGCACGTCAGGTGCTGGCCGATTCGTCGCTGTCCAAGCGGCAGCCGGTCGACCAGCTGCCCCCGCAACTGCGCTCAGCCCTGGCGACGCAGATGCTGCTGCGCGACCCGCCGGACCACACCCGGCTGCGGCGGCTGATCTCGGCGGCTTTCACACCGCGCCGGACGCAGGCGCTGGCGCCGGGTATCGAGCGGATCACCGACCGGCTGCTCGGCGAACTGGCCACGGTGCCGGAGCCGGATCTCATCAGCGGGTTCGCCGTTCCGCTTCCGTTCGCGGTGATCTGCGAGCTGCTCGGCATCCCGGCGGCCGAGCGTGGCCCGTTCCACGCCTGGTCCAACGTGATCATTATCGGCGATTCCAGCGCGGCTGACATGGTCGGGGCGATGTCGGAGATCGTTGCCTACTTCCGTGACCTGCTCGCCCGTAAGCGTGCCCAGCCGGCCGACGATCTTCTCAGCGCGCTGCTGGCGGTTGTCGACGACGGTGACCGGCTCACGGACGACGAAGTGGTCGGCATGGCCCTGCTGCTACTGGTCGCCGGCCACGAAACCACAGCGAACCTGATCGGCAACGCTGTCTACCTGCTCTGCCGCTGGCCGGATCAGCGCAAACGTGTGCTGGACGATCCGGGTCTGCTGCCCGCCATGGTCGAGGAGGTGCTGCGGATGGCAAGTCCGGCGGCGACCACCACCTACCGGGTCACCACCCGCCCGATCACGCTCGGCGAGACCACGATCCCGGCCGGCGAGCAGGTGCTCATCTCGCTCCTGGCGGTGAACCGCGACCCGGAAAGGTACGCCGACCCGGACACGCTCGACCTGGATCGCAGCGACGGCGGGCACCTCGCTTTCGGTCACGGTGTCCACTTCTGCCTGGGCGCGCCGCTGGCCAGGCTGGAAGCGCGGATCGCCCTGGGCCGACTCCTCAACCGCTACCCGGACGTCCAACTCGCAGTGCCGCCGCAGGAGCTGCACTGGCGTACCGGAATGTTGATGCACGGGCTGGCAGCCCTGCCGATTCGCCTCCGAAGCTGAGCGCCCGGGTATTCGGGGGACAGCGGGATCGGTTTGCGCCCTTTAAGCTGCACCGGTTCGTCGATTGATCACGGGAGCAGTGGATGTTTCTTCGTACGTTGACCGGAGCGATGCTGGCCGTAACCGCAGGCCTGGCATCCGTGGCGCTCAGTTCGCCGGCGCATGCCGAGGAGGCCCAGCCCGACGTCAAGACGGCCGTCGCGTTCAGCCAGGAGACCGGCAAGGTCGGCGACACGGTGACCGTTACGGTCACGGTGTCCAACAACGGCACCGGTACGGCAAAGGACGTGGCGGTTCGGCGAGAATGGGACGACGCCCTGACGTGGACGTCGCCCGCCCTTGCCGACGGCGCCAAGTTCGACCTCGCCGCCGGGGAGTCGAAGGTTCTGACCCGCACCGGCACCATCCCGGAGGCGGCGCTCGCCGACGGGTACGTCCAGGTGCTGTACTTCTTCGCCGCGGCGAACACTGACAAGAACATGAACGACAACATCGCCTACCGCAGCATCCGGGTGCCCGGCCAGGTCGGTGACTTCACGATCCACGTCGTCGACGCCAAATCCAGCGGCGGCGGTGTCGCCGGCGCCGTCGTCCAGTTCACCGAGCTGACCAACAGCCCCGGCAACTTCTCGGCGCGGATCAGCAGCGACGCCGCCGGGAACGCCCAGCTGAAGGGCGCGCAGGTCGGCCGCTATCAGGTGAAGGTCACACCGCCGGCGGGCTGGAAGGCGACCGACGTCGCCCAGGCCGAGGTCAACGTCAAGGCGAAGCCGGGCAGCTTCACGTTCAAGCTGGAGCGCAACGGCGAGCCGACGGCCGAACCGAGCCGGCCGGCGCCGTCCGCAACCGCTTCGAGCGGTGCGGCCACGGTGAGCCCCTCCGCCTCCAGCGCGGCGCCCGGGACCGGCGCCGGTGAGGGCGACGGTGGCGGCCTGCCGGTCACCGGCTCCAACACGACGACGGCCGTTGTGGCGGGCGTGGGCCTGCTGGTCGCCGGAGCGGTGGCGTTCCTGCTGGCACGTCAGCGGCGTACCCGTTTCACCAGCTCCAACTGACCGTTCTTGGACAACGTACGGCCCACGCTGTTGTCTGACAGCGTGGGCCGTACGCGCTCAGCCGGACTCCTGGTCGCGCCGAGAAGCCGCTCGATGGCATGATGCGGCGGTGCTCCACACGCGGCGTTCCCGCCATGACCGGGTCGCGGCGTCGCTGGCCGCCCGCACCGACGGGGACCTGGCGGAGTTGTTGCTGAACTCGCCACTCAACGGTGTGGGCGTGGGCGGCGGCTCGTCGATTGCCGAGGTCGATGGTGTACCCGTGTTCGTCAAGCGGGTCCCCATCACCGAGCGGGAGCTGGCTCATCCGCACAGCACGGCGAACCTGTTCGGACTACCGGCCCGTTGGCAGTACGGCATGTACCGCCTGGCCGGCCCGGGGTTCGGCGCGTGGCGCGAGCTGGCCGCGAACCTGAGCGTCACGGAGGGCGTCCTCGCAGGCGAGTCCGGGTCGTTTGCGTTGCTGCACCACTGGCGGGTGCTGCCCGGCCGGCCGCCGGTCGCGGCCGAGCACCTCGACGTCGACGCCGTCGTCGACCAGTTCGGTGGTGACCAAGCTGTGCGTGCGCGGCTCGAAGCGCTGGTGGGTGCCACTGCGAACCTTGTGCTGTTTCTCGAACATCTTCCCGACGGGCTGCCTCGCTGGCTGGGCGACCCGGTTGGCAGAGCCGCGGCGGTAGAGCGGCAGCTGTTCGAGATGGTGGCGTTTCTGCGTCACCGCGAGGTGCTGCATTTGGACGGACACTTCGGCAACATCCGGGCCGACGACGACCGGCTCTACCTGGTCGATTTCGGGCTCGCCACCTCACCGCGCTTCGAGCTGTCGGACGCCGAGCGCGACTTCGCCGCCCGCAATGCCGGTCACGATGCCGACTACGCTTCCATGCGCCTGGTGAACTGGCTGGTCACCTCGGTTTGCGGGATTCCCGCGCCGGCCGGCAGTGGTCCTGTTGCCCGCGATCAGGTCGTACGCCGATGCGCGACCGGCGGCATCCCACCGGACGTGCCGTCGCCCGTGGCGGAGATCATCGCCAGGCACTCCCCGGCCGCTGCCCGGATGAACGACTTCTGCTGGCGCCTGTTCGACGGTGACCTTCACGCCGAATATCCCGGCCAAGAGAACGGGTCCCGGCCCGGGGGTCGCTGGTGGTCGGTAGCATCTGGCGATGCCGGAGAAGCTGATCGACATTGTTCGCCGTGAAGGCGTGGACCATCTCAAGGCCTACTTCGCGCCGGGGGCGTACACGGGGCAGTGGTTCGAAGCCTTCGCCGGTGGCGGCGATCGAGCCGAGGTTCGTGACCGGATCACCGTGGAGGATCTGTACGCGGTGGAGGCCCTCAACGTCCAGGTTCCGTTTGCCGTCGGCAAGGAACTGATCGATGGGCAGCTCGGCAGCGACATCGGGGCTCACCTGCGAGAGATCCCCATTGATGCCGAGCTGGGCGTGCGCGGCGGTGAAGAGCTGGTCGCCGATGGTGGGCACGCCGATCGGGCATGGCGGCTCCTGAACAACCGGAACGAGAAGACCGGGATCGGCTGGGTGATCGCCGGAAAGCTTCTGGCCCGCAAGCGCCCGAAGCTCATCCCCGTGTACGACTCCATCGTCAGCTGCCAGTTCGGGGCGCCGAAGAACGTGTGGATGAAGCTCCATCACCAGCTCGCCCAGAACGACGGCAGCCTGCGGGCCGCACTCGCCACAGCCCGCGCAGCCGTGGGCTTGGACCACGAGGTGAGCGTTCTGCGGTCGCTCGATGTCGTCTTGTGGAGGCGGCATGTCGCGGAGCACTGGCGGGCCAAGCCGATGTCCTGCCCGCAGCGGGGTTCGGTGGCGCTCGAGCTTGCCTGACGCTTCGGCTCAATCGTCGCTGCCGTGGCATTTGATCCTGCGTGGAAATGGCATGATCGACTGCTTACACCTCGGGGCGCGGGTGCGGAAGAATTATTCGCATGGGGCAGGGGTCGTTTTTCAGTCGGGCGGAAATTGCGGTGATGCGTGACCGGACCGCTTCTCGCAATTATTCTGCGGCCCGCGACGCATTTCGTCGTGAGCATGAACGGCACCGGTTGTGGGGTTTGCAGCAGAGGCATGCCGCGAAGCTCCGACGTATTGCGAAGAGCAGGTCGGGGCTGGTGACAGCGCCCGCGTCGCCTGCGGCGTCCGTGGCAACCACGGTGCCTGCGGTGACCGTGGCGCCCGCGGCGGGCAGGGTGCCGGCGGCGGGCAGGGTGCCGGCAGCGGGCAGGGTGCCGGCGGCGGGCACGGTGCCCGCGGCCGCTCCCGATGCGCAGCGGGCGGCCGTCGCGCCGCCGCCTCCCGGGCCGCGGTCAGCGAAAGCGTCATCGCCGCAGGTGAATCCATCCTCGGCGCCGAGCCGACAGCCCCGAACGCTACCGGCGGCTGCCCAGACCTCATCGCCGGCAGCCCAGACCTCACCGGCGGCGGCCCAGACCTCATCGCCGGCAGCCCAGACCTCATCGGCGGCTGCCCAGACCTCATCGCCGGCAGGTCGCGGCACACGCCATACGCCGCGACCGTCGGCACCGCATCGCCGGTACCCCACCAAAATAGCCCGAGAATCCGCAACCTGGCCCCGTGGCAGGGCGGCCGGAGTCGTCCCTGCCACGATCGGCTCGGTCTGGACTTTTCTTGAATTCAGGTGGTCGCTGCAGGGCTTTGGTCGAGGTGATAAAAGGTGTTGTCGGTTATGGGCGGGTCCGCGTGGGTCACCATGCTGTGGTGAGGGTGAACAATTAGACGGAATGAGTGTGCTATTTTCGGTCACGGTTCGGGGCTTGGTAAAAGATTTGCACTATTGCTGGCGTTATACTTGCACTATTGCTGGCGTTATAAAGGCGTCCGAGGCGGCGATCCGACGGCCATGCGCTACTCCACGGCAAAGCTGAAATCAAACGTCGTTGCTCGGGCGTCGTCAGCGGACACAAACTGCTGATTGCCAGTCGCTCGTCGGCGTGGAATGCCCGCGGTCGAGGCGCCCGGCCAGCCAGTGCAGGGATCTGGCGGTGAGCAGCCGGAGCCGGCCGGGCGGGCGGTCCGGTACCACAGGGCTGCACGGCAGGGCCGAGAGCATGAGCCGCGTGTGTGCGCCGTTCACGAGAGGGGTCAGGGCAAGTTCCCGCATCGAATGATCCTTCTTCCGGTGACGCCGACGCCGACGCCGACGCCGACGCCGACGCCGACGCCGACGCGGACACCGATGGCACGCCAACGCCAACACCGATGGCACGCCAGCGCCAACGTCGATGGCAACGCCAACACCACCGTCGATGGCAACGCCAACGCCAACAGCTGACGATCAAAAGGTAGTTGCAGACGCGTGATATTGCAAACGCGGTATACCTGCGAAGGCGGTGTACCCTATCCGCATGGCAACACAGGAGCAAGACGTCGACACGTGCGCGCAGAGTTGGCGCGCGCTAGCTGGGTTGCACGCCCGGATCGAGCAGCGGCTCGAGCGGGCCCTGCAGGCTGCGATCCGGTTGAGCGTCGTTGAATACTCGGTTCTCGAGTTGCTGTCGCGTCAGGAGCGCTGGCACATGCGGATGCAGCAGCTGGCTGAGGCCGTCGTGCTCAGCCAGAGCGCCACGACCCGGCTGGTCGCGCGGATGGAGGAGCAGGGCCTGCTGAGCCGCTACCTGTGTGAGAACGACCGCCGGGGCATCTACACCGAGGTGACCGAGGCGGGCCTGCGGCTGCTGTCAGAGGCCCGCCCCACCCACGACCAGGCGCTGCGTCAGGCAATGCACGACGCCGAGCAACTGCCCGAGTTCGCTGGGCTGGTGCGCGCGCTGCGCACCCAGCCCGCCTAGCGCTCTTACCGGGAGGGCCCGCCTAGCGCTCTTACCGGGAGGACCCGCCTAGCGCTCTTACCGGGAGGAGAGGTATTCCTGGGCCACCGCGCGCAGCCGCCCGTGCACCCCCTCGTAAACCTCCGCCGGGCCTAGGTACCGCTTGGCCACCTTCGCCAGCATCGTGTAGTTCGGGTCGCACACGTTGCCCACCGGTGCCTCGCCGGCCTGGCTGATCAGCTGATACGCGTCCAATACGTCTAGGCCGACCAGCCCGGCCGTCCACGTCACCAGATCGTGCTGGCTCATCCGATAGGCGTCTTCCAGCGGCCGGGCCGAGCCCGCCGACATCAGTGCCTCATCGGTCTCGAAGCGTGGTGTGGGCGTCGCCACGCCCTTGATCACGTCGACGATGACCACAGTGTTCATGGCCGCCTCCACTGCCGTGCCGCAGACCTCGCCCTCGCCCTGGCGGCAGTGCCCGTCCCCGACGGCGAACAACGCACCGGGCACGTTGACGCCGAAGTACACAGTGGTGCCGGCACGTAGTTCCGGGGAATCCATGTTGCCGCCATGGGCGTCCGGGACGATGGTCATGCGGCTTTCCGATGCGGCGGGCGCTACTCCGGCCGTACCGTGCATGGGGTCCAAAGGAAGGTCGATGCTGAAGTCGCCGCGCCGGGCGTGATAGCGCACGACGCCCGCGTCGACGTCGACATCGTAGCGCCAGACGCGTTCGGGGAGCGGGGGGTGCAGCATGGCTGTGGTGTGTGTGCCGGTCAGGGCGCCGAAGTGAGGGAAGGTCGAGGAGACCGCCCAGTCGCGGGCCGGCACGATCTCGGCGAAGTGGACCGCGAGGGTGTCGCCCGGCTCGGCTCCCTCGATGTGCAGCGGGCCGGTGACCGGGTTGAGGTAAGGGAACTCGCACACCTGGGAAGGCAGGTCGTCGACGGTGCGGACGCGGCCGCCGAAGCAGTCCTCGGTGTAGAGCTCGACGATCGTGCCGGGCTTGACGCGGCGCAC
The DNA here is from genome assembly GCF_042666575.1 of Actinoplanes sp. GCM10030250. NCBI lineage: Bacteria > Bacillati > Actinomycetota > Actinomycetes > Micromonosporales > Micromonosporaceae > Actinoplanes > Actinoplanes sp. GCM10030250. Next base: position 54,935 of record NZ_JBHTDO010000019.1, read on the forward strand.
CGGCTGCCGGCCGCCGAAGGTGTAGGACAATTCGTCCTCGGCGGGACGATAGCGGACCACCTCGGTCACTGCTTGCTCCCTTCGGTGAGTCCGGCCAGCTCAGGGCGGCGGCCGGTGAGGTAGAAAGTGATCAGGACGATGACGCCGATGCCGAGCCAGAGGAAGCCCAGCGTCTGTGCGGCGATGTTCGCGTTGATCACCACGTAGAGCAGGATCAGGAAGCCGACCACCGGCACGACAAGATGCCGGAGCCAGTCGCGGCTGCCGTGGCGCACCACGTAGTGGACCACTACAGCCACATGCAGGGCGAGGAAGGCGGTCATCGCGCCGAAGTTGACCAGGGTGGAGAGCAGTGAAATGCCGTCGTCGCGGGTGGCCATGTAGAGGCCCAGCGCCAGGGAGACGGCGGCTACCAGCAGGGTGGCGTTGGCCGGGACCTTGTGTTTGTCGTTGATCCGGGCCAGGAATCGGGGCATCTGGCGGTCGCGGGCCATCGCGTAGAGCAGGCGGCTGGTGGCGGCCTGCGCTACCAGCGAGTTGGCGAAACCCCAGGCTATCGCGGTGGCCAGTGCGGTCAGGCTGGCCAGCCAGCCGCCGCCGGCAGCGCGGGCCGCGTCGTAGAAGGCGGTTCCGTCGGGGTCACCGTTGGCCAGAAGACCAGGGGCATCGGGTACGAGCAATGCCGCCACCCACGTCTGGACAATGAACAGGACACCGGCCAGCAGCAGCGCCGCCACCATGGCCCGGCCGATCTGGCGCGCCTCCTCACGGCTCTCCTCGGCCAGCATCGAGATGCCGTCGAAGCCGAGGAACGACAGGACCGCGATCGACACCGCGCCGAACACCACCGACCAGGAGAACGTGTCGGCGTTGAAGAGCGGGGCGAACGAGAAGCCCGCGCCCTTGCCGGAGAGCAGTGCGCCGATGCCGACCGCCAGGAAGATCGCCAGCACGATGAGCTCGGCGATCAGCATGATCTTGTTGACCCGGGCGGTCATCTGGATGCCCAGGTAGTTGACGGCCGTGTTGAGCAGCACGAACGCGACCAGCCACAGCCAGACCGGTATGCCGGGCACCAGCGAGTGCATGGCGACGCTGGCGACCAGGTAGAGCAGGCCGGGGACCAGCACGTAGTCGAGCAGGATCACCCAGCCGGCGAGGAAACCGACGGGGGGCGCGATGCCGCGCCCGGCGTAGCTGTAGACCGAGCCGGCCATCGGGAAGGCTTTGACCATCTGGGCGTACGAAAGCGCGGTGAACATCATTGCCACCATGCCGATGACGTACGCCAGCGCGACCATGCCGCCGGACCCGTTGTAGACGCTGCCGAAGATGCCGAACGGTGCGATCGGGACCATGAAGATGAGGCCGTAGATCAGCAGGTCGGTGAAGGTGAGCGAGCGGCTGAGTTCCTGCCGGTAGCCGTACTGCTCGAGGTTTGCGGTGGCCGGTCCCTCCGGTTGCTGAGCCATGCGGTCCTCCTTCTGCGGTGTGCAGGGGGACGCTAATCCAAAAGCTTGAAACAGAAAAGGTTTCTATCGGAAGGATTTTTGGCCCGGTGGCGGGAGGACCTATCCGGTGGTGAGGACCTCGAAGTCCAGACCGTTGGCGCGGGCCACGTAGACCGGCTGCACGGCATGCCGATCACGCAGCACGAACGGGCCGCGCCCGCCGGTCACCCGGGTGCCCTCGGCCACCGCGTCCAGAGCCGGTGCGGCCAGGCAGCCGGCCCGCGCGGCGAGAGCCGCCAGCAGCCGCACCCCGTCGTAGGTACCCTCGCCGTGCCCGTTGAGCACCGGAGCGTCCACGCCGAACCGCGCGGTGTAACGCTGCGCGAAGTCCAGCGCCGCGTCGGTGGAGAGCGCGGCGAAATAGCCCATCGCCGCGTACAGCTCGCCGGAGCCGTCGCCACCCGCGCCCAGCAGGCCGTTCTCCTCCAGCGCCGCGCACACCCGGGCCACCCGCCCGGCGCCCGCCGACTCGGCGAACATCCGGTTGAACGTCACCAGGTCGCTGCCGACGAGCGTCAGCAACACCGCGTCGACCCGGGCCGCGATCACGTCGTCCACCAGGGCCGCCGCGTCCGCGCCACCCAGCGGCACATACCGCTCACCCACCACGTCGGCACCGGCCTGGGTCAGATAGCGGCGGGCCTCCTCGTGCACCCGGCGCGGCCACACGTAGTCGTTGCCCAGCAGCAGCCACCGGCGGGCGTGCCCGGCCAGGAGCCGATCCAGCGCCGGGCGCAACTGACGCTGCGGTGTCTCGCCAAGAGCAAAAACTCCGGGGGTACGGTCACCGCCCTCATAAGGCGGAGTGAAGACGTACGGGACACGGCCACCCAGTACGCGCATCAGCGGCACCCGCACGTCGCTGGCGTGCGTGCCCACCACCGCCGCGAGCGCGTTCGCCCGGACCAGCCCGGCCACCTCCGCCGCCACCGCGCCCGGCGGCCGCCCGCCGTCCACCAGGGTCAGCTCCACCGGCCGGCCCAGGATGCCACCGGCGGCGTTCAGCTCGGCCGCCGCGAGCACGGCGCAGTTCACCGCCGACGGCGCGAGCAGCCCGAGCGGGCCGGACGTCGGCACCACGATGCCGATCCGCACGGCCTCACCCGGAGCGGGCGCGAGCAGCCGGGCCTCCAGCGGATCGGTGACGAGAACGACGTCGTCGGGCATGCGCCGAGTATCTTCGCTGTCAGGCGAATGAAAAAGGGGGCGACGGAGTTGGCCGAAACGGGACTGCGTTCACACCTGTCGTACCTGCTCAGCGAAACCGAGCGCCAGATAAACCGGCAGCTCGCGGCCGGCCTGGCCGCCGAGGGCGTCAGCGTCGAGCAGTGGCGGATCGTGCGGGCCCTCTCCGACGGGCGCGGCCACTCGATGACCGACCTGGCCGAGGCGGTGCTGATGCCGCACCCCACCCTCACCAAGGCCGTCGACCGCCTTGTCGACAGCGCGGTGATCTATCGCCGCCAGGACACGGCCGACCGCCGTCGGGTCGCGGTGTATCTGTCGGACCTGGGCCGTGACCTGGTCGCCCGGCTGGATCGGCGGGCGGCGGAGCATCACTCGGAGGTGGCGGCGGCGTTCGGCGCGGAGCGTACGGAGCGGTTGATGCTGGAGTTGGTGGCGCTGGCTGCGGCTTGCAAGCCTCAGGATTGACGCTGTCCGGCGGTTTCGTCGTCTTTGATGCCTTTGCCACGCTCCGGAAGGCCTCGTCAGGCCTCGTCAGAGTTCGTCAGGTGAGCAGGGCGCGGGCTACGGCGCGGCCGGAGAGCCAGGCGGTTTGGACTCGGGGGCGGCCGAAGGCGTCGCCGCAGAGCCAAACGCGGCCGTCGGCGGCGTACGGGGCGTCGGTGGGTTCGGGCTGGGCGTAGGTCCAGCGGTGCACGTTCACCTCGGGCTCCGAGCGGAGGCTCAGCAGCTCACCGACCGCTGCGGCGAGAATCGGCCCGGCGGTCTCGGGGGAGTCCAGGTGCTGTGCGGCCAGCGCGGCGGTCGAATGGGCGACCAGCACCGGGGCACCGTCGCCCCGGCGGTCGCCGTCGTCGCAGACGGTGGCGAGGACGGGGTGGTCGTTGACGAAGGCGCCGTGCAACTCACCCCACTCCCGAGCGGGGTACGTGAGGACGGCGGCGATCACCGGCTGCCAGCTCTGCGCGTTCGCCGCCGCGGCGATTGCCGGTGGCGGTGACAGGCGCAGGGCCTGCGGACCGGGCATGGCGAGCACGACAGCATCCGCATCCTCGGGCAACGCGTCGAGCCGGGTCGACAGGCGCACGTCCAGACCGTCGGCGAGGTCGGCGGCCAGGGATCGGAGCCCGGCGGGAGCCGCCCACCGTACGGGACCGGTGCTGTCCTCCCCGCCCGGGAAGACCCGCAGGGTGTCGGTCCACAGCCGGGCGAGACCACGGGACTCCCACGACGCGACCTGCGCGCTGAAATCCGGGTCGTCGGCCACCAGATAGGCGGCGCCGATGTCGGCGTACCGGCCGTTGAAGCGTTTGCTCGCCAGCCGGCCACCGACCACCCGGCCCCGCTCGACAACACGCACCCGGGCACCGCCGTCGGTCAACGCCCGCGCACACGACAGCCCGGCGATCCCCGCACCCACCACGACAACGTCCATGATCGAGACCCTACCCAGGCCGCGCGCTCGTGCGGCTGGTCGGCGGTGTTCCGGCTCGCGCTCGGCTCGTCGGGCCTCAGCCCGGCTCGCGCTCGGGTTCGTTGCCTCAGCCCCGCTCGCGCTCGGGGTTCGTTGCCTCAGCCCGGGTGGCGAGAATCCGCGCGGTAAAGCCCTCGGTCAGTCCGATCCGACGGACTGGCCGCCCCATTCCTCGGGGGCGACATCGTCGAGCGTCTCGGAAAACGTCCAGTGGTGACCGGCCAGGTCCGTTGCCTGATATTGCCGTTCCCCGTACTCAAAATCGGTCGGCTCCATAAGAATGCGCGCACCGCGCGCCCGGGCCCGCTCGCAGTGCCCCCGCACATCATCCACCCGCACCATCACCGCGTGCGTGACCTCACCGTCACGCGGCGGGCGACGACTCCCGCCCGCATCGGCGACAATCAGCCCACCGCCACCGAAACGGAGTTGCGCACGGTGATCCTCCCCGATGCGCACCCGCTCCTCGAACCCGAAGGCCGCCGACAGCCACGCAACCGCCTCCCGAACGTCGGGATAGGTCAGGACCGGAATCACCGTCGCCGCCGGCATGGAGCGATTGACCTTCATCTACGACGCCCGGCTCTGACGGCGGCCACAACAGCGCCAACAATCACCAGCACAACGATGAGGCAAATCAGCAGCTGCCACGGTTTAATTGCCGCCATGGCGGGGACCATACCCGGATTGTGGGCGTCTGTCCGCCCCGTGCCGCATCGCTGCGCTGGTAACCCTTTCGCGCCGCGTTTTCGCCACCTCAATCCTCCCGATCAAGGTCGATGCGAATGGTCAACGGGCTTGACGCCATGAGTCTTCCGAGCGCGGCGTCCCACTGGTGGGGCAGGGTGCGCGAACGAGCAGCCGGGTCGTCGTCGGGGAGCACCACTGCCGTACCGGTGCGCCATTTGCGTCCGAGCTTCACCCGTACCACCGGATGGGCTTGCAGGTTGCGGACGAAGTCCGATTGGGTTCCGTGCGCGGCAACCAACCAGAACGTGTCTCCGATACGACCGTTGCCGACAGGTGTGTGCCGGGGGAGCCCGGTGCGCCGGCCGGTGGTCTCCAGCAGAGCGAACGCTCGGGGTGCAATGCCTTTGCGCAGGGCGAAGCGGGTCAGGCGGTTGTTGAGCCGCTCGGCCGTTGTGACAATGCGGTACTTCCGCGAACGCATGTGATCGTCACCAGAGGAGGTGACCCAGGAAGAACCCGATGCCGAATACCACGGTGAGCAGGACAGAAACTCCGATCGCCCAGGACCTTCGCTGCCGGCCCACGGCCTCTGCTGCTGCCCGCTCCCCGGCCAGTTGCACGACCGCCTGAGCCCCCTGCGGCGAGTACAGGGTGATGTTCGCGGCGGCGCACAAAGCCGTCCAAATCGCCGTGTCCTGATCGACCTGGAGATTCTCGCAAAGAACATCAAGAATCTGGTGGCCGTCCCGATCGATCGGGATACTGATCAAACTTTTACTGTGCCGTGGCGCATCGGCGTTGGTCATCAGGTCAGTATCGAAGGAACAGGGGATACCGGGGAAGCTTCGCGCCAGATCCTGACCGGCCACAGGCGGCGATCTGCGGGATGCTCAGCGCGTTCCGCACATCGTGCATCGAAAGCTCGCCATGTGACAGCTTCACATCCCGGTCGGGCCGGCACATCGGCGATGAACCTTTTCAACGCGGCGTTGAGCCCGAGGGCGCCGGGGCGTTTCCCGGCGCCATCCGGGTGTGGCCTCGCCACGTTGAAAGGAGTTCAGTCGTCGCCGTTCCAGGTGCGCAGACCGTGGCGGGTCTGGTGGCGGTCGCGGCGGCGTTCCTCGCGGGCGATGTAGTTCCACTCGCGAGCGCCGTGGCTCTCGCAGCGCCGCACCCAGTAGGCGGAGGTGCCGGCCCAGTGGCAGCCGCCGCGGCGAGTGCGGGGGAGGGCGCGCTCGGCGGTGATCTCGCGGGGCAGGGAGCACGGGCCCCAACGGTGGTCGTGCACAGGCTTGCAGGTCGACCCCGGTGCGTCGACAACCTGCACCCACCAAGGCCGAGTCTTGTCGGTCCTACTCATCAACGGGCACCTTTCGGCTCCGTGCAGCCCCGTAGTGGGGCCGTCACAAGATCGGGTGCACCGCGGTCACCTCCGTGAAACGAACGCCGGTCAGGACGGCCTTCACGATACCGCAAGCCGGCGAGCGCTGAATAACACTTTTTCGGCGTGCATTCCAATTCCGTACCCTCGGTCATTTATTCTTTCCTTCGCTTTAAGTGGCTGTCCCGGGCGCACGGTGACTGCCTACCATTCCGGTGGCCGTGTACCGCAGGTTTGGGGAGTGAGTCGTGCCGTCTTCGATGTTCCGCGAGCGAAACGCCGGGCGACCACGGGGCTCGGTCCTCGCCGCGGCCGGCGTTGCTGTCGTCCTGATCGGCGGGGTGGCCGCATGCGGGAGTGGGGATGATGCCGTCGCTCGGCAGCGGTTGCACGGCGCGGGCGTGAATCGGCCGTTGTCCCCGCAGTCAAGCGCCCCGGAAACGTCGCAGCCGGGCGCGCCGGGATCTCTGCAGCCGGGCGCCCCGGGATCGCTGCCTCCGGACGCGTCGGGAATGCCACTGTCGTCCGCTGCGAAAGGGGCCGCAGGGGCTTCCGCCAGTGCCTCCGCTGGGGCCGCCCAGCCCATTACCAAGGGCGGCTGGATTCCCGTCGATCGGGCCGCCTGGGCCGCGCAGGTCGCCGATTACCAGGCCACCAAGGCCGATCCGCCCGGCAATGCGGGCAACCTGCCGGAGTTCCGGGCCGACTGCAAGTACAGCCACCGGAAACCGGACGACCCGATCGTGGCCCCAGGCCTGCCGGGCGCCTCGCACATGCATTCGTTCGTCGGTAACAAGGCTGTCGACGCCGGCACGACTGCCGACGACCTGATGAAGTTCACCGCGACCACGTGCAAACCGACGGTGGACCATTCCGCCTACTGGGTGCCGACGCTCTACGAAGCCGCCACCCGAAAGCCGGTCGAGACCACGGGTTTCCGGGTCTACTACCGTTCGCTCCGGACGAATTCGACAGGAATCAAGCCGATGCCGAACGGCCTGCGCATGATCGCCGGCGACGCCAAAAAGAGAAAGCCGACCCCGCGCGGCGCCCAGGGCCAATTCTACTGCGCCTTCTACGGCCCCGGCGACATCGACGGTTACGCACGCAGCCACAACGGCAACTGGCCCATCTGCGGCGATCCGGCGAGCCTGCATTTCATGCTCCAATTCCCGGACTGCTGGGACGGCAAAAACCTGGACAGCCCCAATCACAAAGACCACATCGCATTCGGTACGAACGACGGCTGCCCGACAACTCACCCCGTCCGCATCCCAGCCCTCACCTTCGACATCGCCTACGGCGCGAAAGGCTCAAAAGCCGGCTACTACCTCTCCTCCGACCCGACCGGCAAAAGCGCCTCGTCGATGCACGGCGACGCCTTCCTGATGTGGGACCCCGACGCCATGAACCAGCGCGTCCGAAACTGCATCGCCCAGCGCCGGACCTGCAACAACACCGGCTACGACTCGTTCTCCTTCTAGCACGCCAGCCGGAGATCGTCATCGCAGTTCGTTGCGCGGCAGGGCGGTGGCACGGAGGCACGGGGCCGAGGCGTGGCGCCCGGGGCGTGGCGTCGTGGCGCCGGAGTAGGCGCACACACAACGCGACCGTGTGCGTCTGCCTATGGGCGCAGCCAGATCGCACGCAACGTCAACGTGTGCGCCCATTCGTCCTGAAGCCGCGCCGCGCCGTCCTCGCGCCCGGCGCCCCCGGGCCGGGCCAGGCCGGGCCGGGCCGCGCTGGGCCGGGCCGCGCTGGGCCGCGTCGCGCTGGGCCGCGTCGCGCTGGGCCGCGCCGCACGAGGCCGCGCCGCACGAGGCCGCGCCGCACCAGGCCGCGCTGCGCTGGCCCGGGCTGCGCCGCGCCGGGCTGCGCAGGCCCCGTGTCGCGTCGCGCTGGGCCGCGTCGCGCTGGGCCGCCCCGCGCTGGGCCGCCCCCCGTGCCGGCCCGTGTCGCCTCGCGCTGGCCCGCCCCGTGCCGTGTCGCCTCGCGCTGGCCCGCCCCGTGCCGGCCCGCCCCGCGCTGGGCCGTCCCGGTTCGGCTCGCTGTGGGCGGGTGTGCGGCTGCGCGGACTGATCAGGTGGGTCGGCTGGTGGCGAGGTGTTGGGCGAAGTGCTGCTCGATCGCACGGTGCAGGCGGATCTGGTTTTCGGTGTTGTCGAAGCCGTGGCCCTCGTCGGTGGCGAGGAGGTATTCGACCGGGACGCCGCGTTCTCGGAGTGGGGCGACGATGTTGTCGGATTCGGCTTGGATGACGCGGGCGTCGTTGGCGCCTTGGGCGACCAGCAGGGGCGTGTTGATCCGGTCGATCATGGTGATTGGGGAGCGCGAGCGCATGTCTGCCTCGGCGTCGGGATCGTCGGGATCTCCGACGTAGGCGTACCAGCTGTTCACGTTGTAGGGCCTGGTGAAGGGCGGCAGGGTCCGCAGGAAGTTCGCGAGGTCGGAGACGCCGACGTAGTCGACCGCGGCGGCGAAGTAGTCGGGAGACAGCGCGGTTCCCACGAGTGCGGCGTAGCCACCGTAGGAGCCGCCCATGATGCCGATCCGAGCCGGGTCGGCATAGCCCTGCGCGACTGCCCAGTCGGCGGCGTCGATGAGGTCGGTGTGCATGGCACGGGCGAACTCGCCGATCGCGGCCGTCGTGTGGCGTTTGCCGTAGCCGGTCGAGCCGCGGAAGTTGACCTGTAGGACGGCATAGCCACGGTTCGCCAGGAGCTGGGCCTGTGGGTTGTAGCCCCACGTGTCGTGTTGCCACGGTCCGCCGTGCACGAGGAGGACGAGGGGTAGTCCTTTCTGTGCGACACCGGCCGGGAGGGTGAGGAAGCCGTGCAGTGGCAGGCCGTCGCGGGCGGCGAACGTCACCGGGTCCATCGTTGCCAGGTCGGCCGGGTCCAGGTGGGGGTAGGGCCGGAACAGCACGCGGCTCTCCCGCGTCGAGTGGTCGTAGAGCCAGGTGACGGCGGGATCGCGGTCGTGGATGAAGGTGGCGATCCAGCGTTGTTCGGATCGATCTGAGGAGAGGGTGCCGAGAACGCCGTCGGAGAGCGCTGACAGTTCGGCGTAGACCTTGGCGAAGTTCTGGTCCAGCACCTCGATGCGCGGCTTGTCGTCGACGAAGCGGGCGGCGATGACCTCCCCGGTGCGGCGGCTGGTGAAGACCGTGGGCGGGAGAACCCCGGGTGCCATCGTGCCGAGGATGTCGAGGCTGTGTCCCTCGACCGCGGCGACTACGGTCTCGGCACCGGTCTCGCGGTCGAGACGGAGCAGCCGCAGGTCGTCGGAGTCGGTGTAGGCGCCGATCAGCAGGGCGGCCCCGTCGGGTGTCACCAGTTGCGGCTGCACACCCACGGGGTATGCCGCACCTCCGAGACGGCGCAGCAGTCGCCGCTCGCCGCCGGCGCGGTCGATCGCGGAGAGCTCGAGGGTGCCGTCTGCTGCCAGCCGTGAGGAGAACGCCGGTTCGCCGCCCTGGTCCAGCAGCACGTTCTCTGTCGGGTCGATTTGTTCGAAGTGGAGCGTCGTCTCGCCGGTGGCGACATCGATCCGGAACAGGTCGATCGCGAGAGGCCGCTTGTTCATCGCGACGAGCATGCTTCCGGGGTGGGAGGGCAGCGCGTCGGCTCCGAACACGCGCGATCCGGGCGGCATGGGGGTCAGGTCGACCGCGCCTTGGTCGAGCGCGTCGAGGTCCACCCGGTACAGATGCCAGTCCTCGTTGCCGTCGGTGTCCTGCAGATACAGCAACCAGCGCGAGTCGTCGGGCCAGTAGTAGGTCGTGATGCCACGTCGCGCGTCGTGGGTGACGCAGACCGCGTCCGCGTGCTCCTCGTCGATTCCACGGACCCAGACGTTTCTCCGGCCGTACGCCGGCGCGAGGTAGGCGATCCTCGTCCCGTCCGGTGACATCGAGGGATTCGCGAATGCTGGATCAGCGAAGAACTCCTCAACCGCGATCAGCCGCGGCGCGGGCCCATGGTTCACCGGCAGGTTCATGTGAGCACTCCTGGCTGAATCGATAACGGCGTCATGCATCTTCCCAGGTCAGACGGTTTCAGGCGGAGCAACGTGAGTTCGATGCTGGGGACGGGCCTACCGCTGGTCGTTCTGATCACGTTGTGGACTCCTCTATCGCGGTTCCTCATCCGACCACCTGCCGCAGCCGCCCGTCAGTGCCGCCATGTCACGCCGTCACATGACATGGCGGCACTGTTCGCACATCCGCACGGCCCGGAAACTGCATCCGCGGAGACACGGTCGAGACGAGGACCGGCAGGACCGGTGAGGCCTTGACTGTGTGCCGGGAACATGACGTCACATGGCTCGGACCGCGAAGTGGACGAGCGATGGAGGCTGGATATGAGTCGACGGCGTGGCGCTGCCCTGATCGGGGTGCTCAGCCTGGTCGGTGCACTGATCGCGGTGATGCCGGCGAAAGCGGGGGAACCCGCGGCGGCCGAACTGAAGTGGGCCGCCTGCCCCGCGGAGGTGAACGCGAAGACGGCGCCGCTGACGGCCCAGTGCGCGTCCTTGCCGGTCCCACTGGACTACAGCGACCCCGGCGGCGCCCAGATCTCACTGCTGGTGTCGCGAATCGCGAGCACCAAGCCGGAGAAGAGGCGCGGCATCCTGCTGTTCAATCCGGGCGGGCCGGGCGGATCCGGGCTGGACCAGCCGGGATTCCTGGCCAACAAGGGCCTGCCGGTGAGCGTGATGGACTCGTACGACCTGATCGGCATGGACACCCGCGGCGTCGGGCACTCGACGCCGATGAGCTGCGGCTTGACGGAGGAGATCGGCTATTGGGCCAACGTGCCGCCGTACGCGGCGGACGACGCGGCCGTGACCGCACAGGCGAAGATCGCCGAGAAGGTCGCGGAGCGGTGCGCGGCGCATGACGAACAGGGGCAGCTGCGGCACCTGACGACAGCGAACATGGCCCGCGACCTGGACCGGATCCGCGCCGCCCTCGGCGAGCGGAAGGCCAGCTTCTACGGTGCGTCCTACGGTTCGGCGCTCGGTGCGGCCTACGTGTCGCTGTTCCCGGACACCACCGACCGCATCGTGGTCGACAGCAACCTCGCGGACACCCACCTCGATCGGGACAGCCTGCGCCGGTTCGCGCGCGGCGTCGAGGAGACGTTCCCGGACTTCGCGAGGTGGGCGGCGGCGCGGCACGGCTCCTACGGCCTGGGCCGTACGCCCGCGCAGGTACGCAGGACCTATTTCGCCCTCGCCGAGCGGCTCGACAAGACGCCGGCCCCCGACGGAACCACCGGCGCCATCTTCCGGTTCCTCACCTTCGCCCACCTCTACGGTGACATCCAGTACGGGGCTCTGGCCCGGATCTGGCAGTCGCTGCTGAACCCCGGCGCGACCGCGACGTCATCGGCCTCCGCGGCCACCCCGGCCTCCGCGGCCACCCCGGCCTCCGCGGCCACCCCGGCCTCCGCGGCCACCGCGGCCACCGCGGCCACCGCGGCCACCGCGGCTGCCCCGGTCGACAACGCGCTGACCGTGTTCCTCGCCGTCACCTGCAACGACGTCAACTGGCCCGAGGATCTGGCGACCTACCGGCGGGGTGTCGCCGAGGACCGCAGGCGGTACCCGATGTTCGGCGCGGCGACCGCCAACATCACCCCGTGTGCCTACTGGAAGCACGAGCCGTCCGAACCGCCGGTCAAGGTCGACAGGGAGGGGCCGGCCGGCGTGCTGATGCTGCAGAACCGGCGCGACCCGGTCACCCCGGCGATCAACGCCGAGCTGCTGCGCCGGAAGTTCGGCCAGCGGGCCAAGCTGGTGACCGCCGACGACAGCGGCCACGGTGTCTACGTCCTCGGCGGCAACGCCTGCGCGCTGAACCTGACCACCGCCTATCTGGTCGACGGAACGATGCCGGCCAGGGACGTCACCTGCCGCTCCTGAAAGCTTGACCGCTCCGGAAAACAACGGAAACAACGGAAACAATGGAAAACAACAGAAGGCCGCCGGTGGTACCCAGGTACCACCGGCGGCGCGGAAGTGCCGACCGCGGTACCACGATCTTGGCGCCACGCACTCCTAGCGTTGTGAGCATGATTCAGGTACGCGAAGTAACCAAGCGGTACGGTGCGAAGACGGTCGTCGACCGCCTGTCGTTCACCGCGAAGCCGGGTCAGGTCACCGGCTTCCTCGGGCCGAACGGCGCCGGCAAGTCGACCACCATGCGGATGATCGTCGGCCTCGACGCACCGACCTCGGGTGACGTGCTGGTCAACGGCAAGCCGTACGCGTCGTCGAAGGCACCGCTGCGCGAGATCGGCGTGCTGCTCGACGCCAAGGCGGTGCACCCCGGCCGTACCGCGGTCAGCCACCTTCTCGCGCTGGCCCGCACCCACGGCATCCCGCGTTCCCGCGTCGACGAGGTGCTCAGCCTGGCCGGTCTCTCGGCCGTCGCCAACAAGCGGGTCGGCGCCTTCTCCCTCGGCATGGGTCAGCGGCTCGGCATCGCCGCCGCGCTGCTCGGCGATCCGGCCGTGGTGATGCTCGACGAGCCGGTCAACGGCCTCGACCCCGAGGGTGTCCTCTGGGTGCGCACCCTGCTCGCCGGCCTGGCCGCCGAGGGGCGCACGGTGATGTTGTCGTCGCACCTGATGAGCGAGGTCTCGCTGATCGCCGATCACCTGGTCATCGTCGGCCGGGGCAGGCTGCTCGCCGACACCACCGTTGCCGACCTGGTGACAGCCGAGGGCGTCCGGGTGGTCACCGCCGCCCCCGACGCGCTGCGCGCGCTGATCGGCGGATCGGGCGTCACGGTCACCTCGACCGGCGCCGAGGAGCTGTTCGTCACCGGAACCACCGCCCGGGAGATCGGGCTGGCCGCTGCCACGCGCGGAATCCCGCTGTTCGAACTCACACCGCAGAACGCCTCGCTGGAAGAGGCGTTCATGGACCTGACCCGTGACGCCGTCGAATACGAGGCCGCCCGATGAAGATCACCCCTGGTGGCGTCGTCGCCGCCGAATGGATCAAGTTCTCCTCGCTCCGCTCCACCTGGATCACGACCGGCGTATCCGTCGTCCTCCTGATCGCGTTCGGCATGATCGCTTCGGCGTCCCTCTCGGGCACCGGCATGTCGGCGGTCGACCTGGCCCTGTCCGGCAGCACCCTGGCCTCCCTCGCCGTCGGAGTGCTCGGCGTGCTGCTGGGTGCAAGCGAGTACACCACCGGCATGATCCGGGCGACGCTGGCCGCGGTGCCGCGCCGGTTGCCGGTGCTGTGGTCGAAGAGCCTGGTTGCCGGTCTGGCCGCGTTCATCGTGATGACTGCCGGAGCGTTCGCTGCCTTCGCCCTGGGGTCGGCCGTCCTCAACGACGACGTCGGTGGCCTGAGCCTCGGCGACGACGGTGTGCCGCGGGCCCTGTTCGGCGCCGGCCTCTACCTGGGCCTGGTCGCGGTGCTGGGTGTCGCGCTGGGCATGCTCGTTCGCGCCGCCGCCGGCGCGATCGCGATTCTGGCCGGCGGGCTGCTGATCGTGCCCGGTCTGGCCGTGCTGCTGCCGGACTCGATCTCCGAGGCGATCACCCCCTACCTGCCGAGCAACGCGGGCAGCGCCGTGATGGCGCTGACCCAGGGGGACAGCATGCTGGCGCCGTGGACCGGTCTCGCCGTCTTCGCGGGTTACGTGCTCGTGACGCTCGCGGCCGCGGCGTATCGGCTCAAGAAGACCGACGCGTAAGGAGACAATCGTCTGATGAGCGCGCAGAGCTGGCTGGTGGACCGGCAGGCATGGCTGCGGACGTTCGACCGCCGCCGGCCGTGGGTCACCGACTCCCTCGTGGCCGTCCCGATCGTGCTCTTCGGCCTCCCGGACCTGATCGAGTCGCCGCTGCCGGCCACCATCGCGACTCTGGTCCTGCTACCACCGCTGTACTGGCGGCGGCGACAGCCGTTCCCGGCGTTCCTGGTCACCGCGGCCACCGTACTGGTACAGGGATGGCTGAGCGTCGAGGTCGGCGCCGGGGTGATCCTGCTCGTGATGCTCTTCGCGGTGGTCTCCCGCGGTTCGTGGCGGGCGCTGGCCTTGGCATCCGGCATCACTGTCGCATCGCTGCTCGCCGAGATCTATCTGTTCGAAGAGGTGCTCGAGAACCGTACCCTCACGTTGTTCCTGGCTCTCGGCATGTGGGCGGCCGTGGTCGCGTCCGGCGTCGCGGTGCGCACCCGCCGCGCGTACCTCATCGCTCTTGAGGATCGAGCAGCCCGCCTGGAAATCGAGCGTGACCAGCGCGCCCGCCTCGCCGTCGCCGACGAGCGGGCCCGGGTGGCCCGCGAGATGCACGACATCGTCGGCCATCACGTGTCGGTGATCGTGGGCCTCGCCGACGGTGGAGCCACGCTGGCGAAGTCGCGCGACGAACAGACCGCTGAGCCACTGCTGTTGATCGGGGAGACCGGCCGGCAGGCGCTCGCCGAGCTGCGCCGGGTGCTCGGCGTGCTGCGCGGGGAGGACGCCGATCCGCAGCTGAGCCCGCAGCCCGGCATCGACGATCTCGACCGGCTGCTGCCGAGTGTGCGGGCCGCGGGACTGCCGGTCACCTACTCCACCACGGGTGACCTGCACAAACTCGGCAGAGGCGTGCAGCTCGCGGTCTATCGCATCGTTCAGGAGGCACTCACCAACACCCTCAAACACGCGGGGCGCGGTGCGGTCGCGGACGTCACTCTCGCTGCTTCCGCTGGAGAGGTACGCGTACGCGTCCACGACAACGGCCGTGGCAAACCCGCCGCCCCGAGCCACGGCCTGCTCGGCATGCGCGAACGCGCCGCCATGTACGGCGGGGTGGTGACCGCCGGTCCGGCCGAGAGTGGCTGGCTCATCGACGTCGTACTCAAGGAGCCCGGATGACCACCGTGCTGATCGCCGACGACCAGCCGTTGCAGCGGATGGGCTTCAAGATGCTGCTGGACGGCACCCCCGGCATGGTCGTGGTCGGCGAGGCCTCCACCGGCGCCGAGGCAGTGCGAGCGGTCGAGCAGACCCGGCCCGACGTGGTGCTGATGGACGTACGGATGCCCGGCATGGACGGCATCGAGGCCACCCGCCGCATCACCGCGGCCGGATCACGCACCCACGTCCTGATCCTGACCACTTTCGACCTGGACGAATACGTCTACGCCGGCCTGCGAGCCGGTGCGAGCGGCTTCCTCCTCAAGGACGCCCGCCCCGAGGAGCTGATCGCCGGCATCCTGGCCGTCGCGAGCGGCGACTCGGTGGTGGCGCCCAGCCTGACCCGCAAACTGATGGACGCCTATCTCCAGGACGCGGCGCCGGTCGCCGCCGAGGATCACCGGCTGGCGGCACTGAGCGAGCGGGAGCGCGAGGTCCTCGAGGCGATCGGCCAGGGTGCCACCAACACCGAGATCGCCGAACGCTTCACGCTGACCGAGTCGACGGTGAAGAAGCACGTCGGACGCGTACTGGCCAAGATCGGGGCGAGAGACCGAATCCAAGCAGTGATTTTCGCGTACGACAACGGCCTGGTCCAGCCACGGGCCTGAGCTCTCGGGCGGCCCGTCAGCGTGAAGTCCGAACCGCAGGCAAGAGGAGACGATGTGGCCTGGAGTACGCGCGAACTCGCGGAACTCGCCGGCACGACAGTGAACACCATCAGGCACTATCACCGGCTCGGCCTGCTGGACGAGCCCGAGCGGCGGCACAACGGCTACAAGCAGTACGGAACTCCGGAACTCGTACGTCTGCTGCGTATCCGGCGGCTGGTCGGGCTGGGCGTACCCCTCGCCTGGATCGGCGAAGCCGGCGCGGACGGAAACCTTTCCCCGGAAGCACTGCGGCAGGTGGACGCCAAGCTCGTGGCCGAGATCGAACGCCTGGTCCGGTCCCGCTCCGACATCGCGGCCATCCTGCGCGACGGTGCGGCGGCCGACACACCCGCGGGGTTCGAGTCCGTGGCCTAGCACCTGTCCGCGGCAGACGGTTCGGGCCCGCGGACTTGGAAAAGTGATATCACATTGCTACCCTCAAGACATCGCTACTGTGAGGGAGCCCCACATGACGGAACACCTCGACCTGCCCGCACCGCAGGTGCGCGAGCGCCTCGCCCGCGACGCCTCCGGCTGGCCGGTCCTCTCCCTGTCCCTCCTGGTGCTCCTCGTCGCCGCTGCCGTCTTCATCTTCGGCGTGCAGCAGGGTGACGCCGTCGTCGTCATCAGCATCGTCGGCGTCAGCATCCTGATCGCTCTGGCCGCCCTGATCGCCCTGGCCGGCCTCACTCCCGTCGCGCCCGGCGAGGCCCGCGTCCTTCAGCTGCTCGGGCGCTACACCGGGACCGTGCGCACCGACGGGCTCCGCTGGGTCAACCCGCTCACCGCCAGGCGCAAGGTCTCCACCCGTATCCGCAACCACGAGACCGACGTGCTCAAGGTCAACGACGCCGACGGCAACCCCATCGAGATCGCCGCCGTCGTCGTCTGGCAGGTCGAGGACACCGCCCGTGCCGTCTTCGAGGTGGATGACTTCATCGAGTTCGTCGCCATCCAGACCGAGACCGCGGTGCGGCACATCGCCAACAGCTATTCGTACGACTCCCACGACACCGCCCGGATGTCACTGCGCGACAACGCCGACGAGATCACCGCGCGGCTGTCCGAGGAGATCGGCGTGCGGGTCGCCGCCGCCGGTGTGAAGATCATCGAGTCGAGGCTGACTCGCCTCGCCTACGCACCCGAGATCGCGCACGCCATGCTGCGCCGGCAGCAGGCGAACGCCATCGTCGCGGCCCGCGCCCGGATCGTCGAAGGCGCCGTCGGCATGGTGGAGATGGCCCTGATCCGTCTCGCCGACAACCACGTCGTCGACCTCGACGAGGAGCGTAAGGCCGCGATGGTGAGCAACCTGCTGGTGGTCCTGTGCGGCGACAGGGACGCCCAGCCCGTGGTCAACGCGGGCACCCTTTACTCCTAGGCACATGGCTACCGTACGGAAAAAGCTCCTTCTCCGTCTTGATCCCGCCGTGCATGACGCTCTTGCACGGTGGGCCGGGGACGAGCTTCGCAGCACGAACGCGCAGATCGAGTATCTCCTGCGCAAGGCCCTCACCGACGCGGGCCGCCTGCCCGGCGGAGTCGGCCGGATGCGCGGACCCGGCCGGCCACCCGCAACCCCCGAGCCGGAAGAAGCAACACCCGAGCCGGAAGAAGAATGACATGGCAGTACCCGGCAGCCTCCCTCAGCGCGTCTTCCTATTGGCCCTGGACCCGGACAAGGGCAGGGCCCGGATCGGCACGAACCTCGGCGCCATGCTGCGCGCCGCGGCCCTCGCCGAGCTCTATGTCACCGGCCACCTCACCGACGACGGCGGCCGGGTGGTCATCAAGATCCGGCACAGCTGCCACGATCCCGTTCTCGAGGCCCTCCTCGAGGAGATCGCCGGCTCCCGGCCGCGCACCTGGCAGTCCTGGGTGGACACCCGGCAGAACGCCGCGATCAGCGCGGTACGCCTACAACTCAGCTACGGCGGCTGGGTTCGCCTAGAACCACACCGTGTCCTCGGGCTGTTCCCCGTGACGAGGGTGTTCCTCCGCGATCCCGGCGTACGCAAGGAACTCCTCGCCCGGGTCAGCGCTGCCCTGAAAACCCCCGTCGGCCGAGTCGATCCCGCCGACGCCGCCCTGGTGGCCGTCGTCGCCGCGGGAAACCTCGGTCTTGCCCTCGACCGCAGGACCAGACGGGCCGAGAAACGGCGCATCCGTGACCTGACCCACCTCAGTGGACCGATCGCGCCCGCCCTGCACTCCTCGATCCGCGACGCGGCCCTCGGCGGCGAGGCCGCTTAGCCACCGGGAGACCGCGCCGACTGTCCGCTCCGAGCAGGCCGGCAGTAACCTCCAAGATCTGATGGACGCCGAGTACGAAGAGTGCGAGGGAGCCGGGGATGACCGATGAGGACGTGCTGGACAAAATCCGGCGGGGGCTTCTCTACACCGAGTCGGAAGCGGCCTTCCAGAACCCCCGGCGCCGCGCGGACCTGGTCTTCGAATACAACCAGGTGCGCCCGGGTGACACCGCACGGCGCCGGTCCCTGCTGGAGGCGATCCTCGGGTCGGTGGGGGAGCGCACCGTGCTGCTGTCGCCGTTCCACGCCGGGTTCGGCAGCAACGTGCACATCGGCGACGACTTCTTCGGCAACGTCAACCTGACGTTCGTCGACGACGTGGAGATCCGGATCGGCAACGGCGTCATGATCGCCCCGAGCGTCACCCTGACCACCACCGGGCACCCGATCCACCCGGACCTGCGGGAGGACTTCCGGCGGTTCTCCGAACCCATCGTGATCGAGGACCGGGTCTGGATCGGCAGCAACGCCGTCGTGCTCCCCGGCGTCCGCATCGGGTACGGCTCCGTCATCGGCGCGGGCAGCGTCGTCACCCACGACATCCCGGCCATGACGGTCGCCGTCGGAGTTCCCTGCCGAGTCGTCCGAGGCATCACCGACGAGGATCTCAGCGCCAGGAGTGCTGAGGGTCGTACCCGAGAAGGCGCCGCGCCTTGGTGATCGAGAGCAGGGTCTCGTGCTCGCCGAGCTCCCTGGTCACCGGTACGTCCGGATAGACCTCGGCCGCCAGGCTCGCCGACGAGCGGCTCATCACCGTGTCCGCGTTCGCGATGATGAAGATGTCCACGCCGGTGGCCTGGTAGGCGAGTGCCTTACGCACCGCCTGCGCACCGTCGCGGGCGTCGATGTAACCCCACAGGTTCCACTTGCGCAGGTGCGGGTCGTCATCGAAGGAGGGAAACTGCTCGTAGTCCTCCGGGTCCATGACGTTCGAGAACCGCAGCCCGACCATCTTCAGCGCCGGATCCCACCGGCAGAACTGCGCCGCCATGGTCTCCTCCAGAAGCTTGACCAGGGCATACCGTGACTCCGGGCGCGCCGGGTACTCCTCGTCCAGCGGAATGTAGGGCGGCGGCGTGTCGAACGGGATGCCGAGCAGCGTCTCGCTGGACGCCCAGACCACGTTGGTGATCCGGGCCGCCTTGGCCGCGGCGAAAACGTTGTACGTGGCGGTGATGTTGTTCTGAAAAGTAGCCGCATTGGCCGTCAGCCCGGGCGCGGGAATCGCCGCGAGGTGCACGACCGCGTCGATCCCGTCGTAACGGTCGTCGATGGCGGTGAACGCCTCGACTGTCTGCCCATAATCGGTCAGATCGATCCGGATGTCCGGCCTCTGCGCCGCCGCGTCCAGGTTGACCACCTCATTGCCGTGTTCCCGGAGATCGGCGACCACGGCCCGCCCGAGCTTGCCGGTGCCTCCGGTGACGGCGATGCGCATTCTGGCCTCCTGTAAAAGTCAACTACCAACGGCGAAGATATCCCCGTACGGCAGACGACTACGCGGATTCGCGGCCGGTTCCTCATGGACGCGGCGAGCAGCGTCTTGCCACTGCCGTCCGCCGCGGGACGTGGCTGGGTGGTTCGGCTGGCGGTGAGGGGGGTGTTGGGGCTCGGAAAGGGCCGCTCACGTCCAGCTGGGTGGTTCGGCTGGCGGTGAGGGGGGTGTTGGGGCTCGGAAAGGGCCGCTCACGTCCAGCTGGGTGGTTCGGCTGGCGGTGAGGGGGGTGTTGGGGCTCGGAAAGGGCCCCTCACGCCCAGCTGGGTGGTTCGGCTGGCGGTGAGGGGTGGTGTGGTCAGCGGGTGGCGTGGGAGGTGGGCAGGGTTGCCAGGAGCGTGGGCAGGTCGGCCATGTCGGTGAAGGTGTGGGTGGCGCCGGCGTCCAGCAGGACCTGCGGGGGATTGTGGGACGGACTTCCCGGTGGGCAGTAGCCGAGGACTGTGGCGCCGGCGGCTACTCCGGCGCGGACGCCGGTCGGGGTGTCCTCGATCACCGCGGTGCGGGACGGGTCGACGCCGAGGGCGGACGCGGCGGCCAGGTAGACGTCGGGGGCGGGCTTGCTCCGGGGTGTCTCCATGCCGCTGAAGATCTTGCCGGCGAAGACCGTGTCGAGGCCGACCTTGGTGAGCTGCAGCTCGACCTTGTGGCGGTCGGCGCCGCTGGCGCAGGCCAGGTTGCCGCGGTAGGCGCGGTTGATCTCGTGGGCGGCGGCCACCGCGCCGGGGATCGGCAGCAGGTCGAGGGTGAGGGCGTCGTTGCGGCGCTTGCGGAACTCGCCGAGCCACTCGGCGGTCACGGTGAAGCCGGTGTGTGCGGTGATCACATGAGCCTCGTCGCTGAGCGCGCGGCCGACGAAGAGCCGGAAGCAGTCCGCCTCGGAGAGCTGCCAGCCGAGTTCGTGCAGCATCGTTCGGAGCACGGTGTTCGTGATGCGTTCGGAGTCGACGAGCACCCCGTCGCAGTCGAAGAGCACGGCGTCGAACGGGAGCGAGGCGGTTTCCGGCATGGCGGTGACGATAACGGCGGGTGCCGCCGGCAGCCATGACCGGGCGCACACCGGCGAAACGGCCTCAGCAGCGGCGGCGGGGCTGCGCGGCGAACCAGTGAGCGACGAAGACGCAGAGGCCGATCATTACGCCGGCCGAGAGGCCGGTGTTCCAGTTGTGCTGGGTGGCGCCGATGGCCGGCGAGAAGACCACGAACGCCGCGAATCCGGTGATTGCCGCGCCTAGCCTCGTGAAGGCGGGCCTGACAGTTGTGCCCATGGCCTGAGTATGCGACCGGCGCGGCGCACATGCGAGAGCCGCGTACGAAAAGGGGTTGTCAGGCGGCGGTGGCCTCGCGCTGGATCTGGTCGAACTGGGCGGCCATCGCGGAGGCCAGGGTCTGCGCGGCGGACAGCGGGCGGACCATGACCGTGAACTCGTCGATCAGGCCGTTCTCGTCCAGGTGCAGGAAGTCGCAGCCCTCGACGGCGACGTCGCCGATCCGGGCCTCGAAGACCAGTGCGTGGTCGCGGCCGCCGTCGCCGCTGAGTTCGCGGACGTACCGGAAGTCCTCGAACACCCGCAGCACGCCGCGCAGGATCGCCGCGGTGATCGCCTTGCCCGGGTAGGGCTTGAACGCCACCGGGCTGCGGAACACCACGGTGTCGGCAAGGGTGGCCGTGATGGCTTCGGGGTCGCGTGCTTCCACCGCGGTGCGAAAATCGATCACCGCGCCAGCGTACGGGGTCGGCGCCCCAAGGCGGGACAGCGTGGCGGCGGGACGGCGAGGCCGCGGGACGGTAGGGCCGCGGGACGGCGAGGCCGCGGGACAGCGGGGCCGTTACCCTGTTCAGGTGCCGGTCCCCGGTGGAGATCGTCGACGCGGGCCGGTATTGGGAAAGGACTATCGACATGCCCCGTGTGGTACCGGCGGTCATCCGCGCACTCGACATCCTCGAGTTGTTCCTGGACCGGCCCGAACTGTCGGCGCGGGAGGTGACCGAGCGGCTCGACCTGCCCCGCACCACCGTTCACGAGCTGCTCGTCACGCTCGTGGACCGCTCGTACCTGATCTCCGTACCGGGCCAGCCGGTGCGGTATCGGCTTGGCATGCCCCTGTTCCAGCTCGGCGCAGCGTTCTCCGGCCGCCTCGACCTGGTTCGTGAGGCGCAGAGCGTCACGCGGGACGTCGCCGCCGCGTGCGACGAGGCGGTCCATGTGGCCGTGCTCGACGGCGCCGACGTCATCTACCTGGCCAAGGTCGACAGCACGCATCCCGTCCGGATGGTCTCCGCGGTGGGGCGGCGGCTGCCGGCGCACTGCACGGCGGTCGGCAAGGTCCTGCTGTCGGGCCTCGACCAGGCGGGCCTGGACGCCGTCCTGTCGAAGGGTCCGCTGGCGGGCATGACACCGGACAGCATCACCGACCCGGACAGCCTGCGGGCGCACCTCGAACGGGTCCGGGCGGAGAGCGTCGCGGTCGACATCGGCGAGTCCGACAGTGCCATGCGCTGTGTCGCCGCGGCGGTCCGGGACCACTCCGGCACGATCATCGCCGCGATGAGCCTCTCCGCACCGATCATCCGCTGGACCCCGCAGGCGCATGTGGAGTGGGCCGAGCTGGTCCGCGAGGGCGCGGCCACACTGTCCGCCCGCATGGGTTACGTGTCGCAACCCCGCTAGCCCGGCCCCGCAATCGCATCGAAACATTGACACCCATAACGGGTGTCCTCTACCGTCGCGTCCACCCAATACGATATTTCGAACTGAGTTCGATATTTCGAACGGCGGGAGACGAATTGCCATGGAGGACAACCCGTTGTGGTCCCGGCGCGGCTTTCTGGGGATGGGGGTGGGGGTGCTCGGCGCAGCCGGTCTGGCCGCGTGCGGTAGCAACTCCGAGTCGCCCACCGCGGTGCAGCCGGAGGTTCCGAAGGAGCTGCTCGACGCCGCTGTGTCGTTGAAGGGCTCGTCGATGGGGATGCTGTCGCAGAAGCTGTACTCGACAGCGGCGAACGAGGCGCTCGACGGCTCGATCAGGAAGTTCGCCGAGGCCACCGGTACGAAGATCGAGAACAGCCTGGTCCAGGCCGACGCCGGTGACGTGGTGGCCAAGATCGATGCCGAGGTCAAGGGCGGCGTGGCGCGTGACCTGGCGTTCATGACCGACTCGCGGTTCGTCGCGCAGTTCCAGGCGCTGGGCGACCTGGAGGACGTGACGGACGTCGTCGAGCTGCTGACGGCGAAGTATGGCGAGCCCTGCGCGGAGGCCAAGAACTTCTGCGTCTTCGACGGCAAGTGGTACGCGATTCCCTACCACTTCATCGGGATCGGGTCGTTCCTGCGCAAGGACTGGATGCAGGAGAAGGGCATCGCCACCAAGGACGTCTACAGCTGGGAGGAACTGCGGGACCTGTGCCTGGCGATCTCCGACCCGGGCAAGCGCCGGTTCGGCTGGGGCATGATGATCAACCGGTCCGGCGACGGCAACGGCATGATCGAAGCGCTGATCAACTCCTACGGCGGGGCGATCGCCTCCAACGACGGCCGGAAGGTCACCTTCGACTCGCCCGAGACCGTGCAGGCGGTGACCTTCCTGGGCGACATCTACACCAACCCCAAGTACCAGCCGATGCTCCCGCCGGGAGTGGCCAGCTGGACCGATACCAGCAACAACGAGAACTGGCTGGCCGGGATCCTGGGCTACACCCGCAACAGCTTCAGCGTCTACGCCGATTCCAAGACCAAGAAGAATCCGGTGTACGGGAACACGCACGTTTTCTCGGATTGCATCGGACCGGCTACCGACAAATCCCTGCTGCTCGGCCAATCCCAGGGTTTTGTCGTCTTCAAGGGCGCCAAGAACGCCGCGCTCGCCAAGGTCCTGGCGCAGTACCTGGTCAGTGCGCCCGCTCTCGTCGGTGTGGCGAAGGAGGCTCCCGGCCTGGCGATGCCCGCCTGGGAGAAGGTCTGGGACGCCGACCCGTTCTTCACCGGCGGCGACCCGGCGTTCGCCATGCTGCGCACGATGTCCCAGCAGCCGCTGCCGCTGTCCACCAAGAACGGCCTGAGCTTCCCGCAGAAGGCCAGCGCCGGGCAGCAGGCAGTCGTCGCCGCCTACGTACTCACCGACATGATGCAGCAGGTCGTCCAGGGAGCGGCTCCCGCGCAGGCGGTGACGGCCGCCCACGCGAAAATGGTGCAGATCTTCGGCCAGCAGGGGCTGCCGCAGTGAGCTCGGTCCGCACCGAGCGGGCCCCGGTGACGCAGGCACCCGCGCCACCGGGGCCCGGTTCCCTCACGCCGACCCAGCGGCGGCTGGGTCGCGACTGGCGGCTGGCGGCACTGTTCCTGGCGCCGACCGCGATCCTGGTCGGCGGGCTTGTGCTGGCGCCGATCCTGTGGTCGGTCGTCACCAGCACCACGGAACGGCACGGCGCCGAGAGCGTGTTCGTCGGCCTGGGCAACTATCGCGCCCTCGGTGGCGACCAGCAATTCCGTACGGGTGTGGTGAACTCGTTCGTCTTCACCGCGTACGCCGAAGTGTTCAAAGTGGTCCTGGGTCTGGCCGCGGCCCTGCTGCTGCACCATCGGCGCCGCGGGCGGGCCCTGCTGACCGGACTGCTCCTGGTGCCGTGGGTGGTCCCGACCGTGGTGACGGCGTTCAGCTGGCGCTCGCTGCTCGACCCGATCTTCGGCAGCGTCAACACGCTGCTCACCGCCTCGGGGATCGGCCCGCTGCTGGCCACCACGCATCTGGTCGGCAGCTGGCCCGCCGGCTGGCTGTCCGACGCGTCGCTGGCCATGCCGTCGGTGATCCTCGTCAACGTGTGGAAGGGGGTGCCGTTCTTCACCATCTGCTTCCTCGCCGGCCTGAAGGCCATCCCGGCCGACCAGTACGAGGCGGCGACCATCGACGGCGCCTCGTCGTGGCAGCGGTTCGCCCACGTGACGCTGCCCGGACTGCGCCACGTGATCACCGTGACGGTGACCCTGTCGTCGATCTGGACGTTCAACAACTTCGACCTGATCTGGCTGCTGACGCAGGGCGGCCCGGGTGACCTGACCGCGCCGTACGTGCTGGTCGCCTATTCGAAGGCGATCCTGCAACTGCAGTACGGCGCCGGAGCGGCGGTCACGCTCGTCATGCTGCCGGTCATCGGCGGGCTGGTGTTCTTCCTGGTGCGGTTGCTGCGCCAGGACGGGAGCATCAAGCCGTCCCGGCGGCACCGCGGGGCGCGGGCCGGCCCGGATCGCAAGGTGCTCGGGTGGGTCGTCGCCGCGGCGGTCACCGGTCTGCTGGCCTGGGCGTCGCCGCAGATCTTCTGGAAGGCGGCGGTGGTCCTCGGCGTGATCATGCTGATCGCGGCGGCGGTCGGCCGGGTGGTCACCGGATTCCAGGACCGGGGCGGCCGCCGAGCGTCGTCGGCCGTGTCGAGCGTGGGGTCCGGTGTCGCGCTGGCCGGGCTGCTCGCCTTCGTGCTGGGACCGCTGTACTGGATCGCCGTCACGGCCTTCAAGTCCGAGAACCAGGTCGTCATGCGCGACCACGACCTGTGGCCGACGCCGTGGACCCTGGACCAGTTCGGTGCCCTCTTCACCGACCAGCCGTTCGGCCGCTGGTACCTCAACACCATGCTGGTGTCGGCGGCGTCAACAGCGGTGGCGATGGTCTGCGCCGCGCTGGGTGGATACGCGCTGGCCCGCCTGCGGTTCCGCGGTGCGCAGGGCTTCACCGTCACGGTGCTGCTCACCTACGTGATGCCGGGTGCGCTGCTGTTCATCCCGCTGTATCAGCTGCTCATCGGGGTGCGGCTCACCGACTCGCTGTGGTCGCTGGTGCTGACCTACCCGACCTTCACGCTGCCGTTCGCCACCTGGCTGCTGGCCGGGTACTTCGCGTCGATCCCCGTCGAGCTGGAGGAGGCCGCGCTCGTCGACGGTTGCAGCCGCGTCCAGGCGTTCCGCCGGGTGGTGCTGCCGCTGGCCAAGCCGGGCCTGCTGGCGGTCGCGCTGTTCACCCTGACCAACGCCTGGAACGAGTTCCTCTTCGCCTTCGTGTTCCTCACCAAGGACGAGTACAAGACACTTCCGGTCGGGATGCAGTCGATGATCGCCGGTGACGTCGTACCGCAGGGCCAGCTCGCCGCGGCGTCGCTGCTGGTCAGCATTCCCGTGGTGGTCATGTACGCCTTCGGGCAGCGCTTCCTGACCGAGGGCCTTACCGCGGGGGCGGTGAAGGGCTGAGAGCCGGCGCCCCGTCCGGGGCGCCGGCATGCGACAGCGCTCAGCGGTGCCCGTGACGGTGCGGTGCACCCGCGGCAAGCTCCAGGTCCTGCTGGAGCACGTGGTACTGCCCCTTCGGGTTCAGCTGCTCGTCGTAGATCAGGGCAGCACCCTCCTGCGGGTCGGAGAACCAGCCGGGCACCCAGGAGTAGGCGTCGCCGAAGCCCCACGGGGTGAACGAGATGCAGGCGGGTACGGCCAGGCACGCCTGCAGCGTCCGGGACCAGTAGCTCTCCTGTGCGTACGGGGCCAGCGCGTTGACCGGCTCGTTGACGGCGTCCGGTTTGGTCTGAGTGCGGACGTCGACCTCGGTCAGGGCGACCTTCTGGCCGAGTGCGGCGAAACGCTCCAGGTTGTTGCGCAGGTCGGGATAGCCGTACTGGGTGGACAGGTGACCCTGGAACCCGACGCCGTGGATCGGCACGTGCTGGGCCTTCAGCGACTGCACCAGCGCGTAGACCGCGTCGCTCTTGGGTCCGGTGAACTCCAGGTTGTAGTCGTTGTAGATGAGCAGGGCCTTGGGGTCGGCCTGGTGCGCCCAGCGGAAGGCGTCAGCGATGTAACCGGTGCCGCCCCAGGCCTTGTACCAGATCGTCTCGCGGGGCTTCCCGTTGTCGTCGAAGGCCTCGTTGACCACGTCCCACTGCCAGATGTCGCCCTTGAAGTGGCGCATCTGAGCCTGGATGTGCTTCTTCAGGACCGCTTTCACCTCGTCGTCGGGCAGCGTGGTGGTGTATCCGTCGGACGACAGCCAGGCGGGGAGCTGGTTGTGCCAGAGCAGCGTGTGGCCACGCACCAACTGCCGGTTCTTCTTCGCGAACGCGACGAGCTGGTCCGCTTTCTCCCAGGTGTAGGTGCCGCGGGTGGGCTCGACCTCCGCCCACTTCATGACGTTCTCCGCGGTGACGCTGGAGAACTGCTGCGCGGTGATCTGCGTGTACTTCTCGTTGGTGCCGAGCTGGTCCGCGTTGACGGCGGTGCCGATGCGCAGGCCCACCCGCGCGGCGAGCGCCCGCAGCGAGTCGGCCGGATAGGCCGGGCTCGGTGATGGCCTGGCGGCCACCGGGCCGGAACCGCCTGCCGCGGCGGAGCCGGCAAAGGTGAGCTGTCCGCCCAGCAGTGCGGTGGCGCTGATGACGGCGAGGGGAAGCCAAGGACGGCGCACGGGAACTCCCTGAACGAGTACGGTGAAGCGCGTCCGAAACTTTCGGACCACTTCCGGAAGTAACGATAGGAATCTATGCGTCGTTCCGGAGGCGGTCAAGAGCGAGCGCGCGGGACCGGCCGGCCCCGCGCGCTCGCGTACGGATCTCAGAAGTTGCCCTCGGTGTTGCACTTGGCTTTCTGTACGAGGCAGTTCTTCACGCGTTCGCCCAGCGCCCGGTTGTCCCAGGCGAAGAACGCGTCGCCGTGCATCGACGACGCCATGCCCGAAGCGAGCCGGAAGCCGGCCGTGGTGCCGCTCGTCGGGTACGAGATGAGGAACGACAGGTTGGGGATGGCGACCGGATACTCGCCCTTGCACGTGCCGTCATAGCTGTACGAGATGTGTGCCTTGTGCGTCGGGCTGTCCAGGTTCCTGCCGTCCCAGCAGTCCTGGAACACCAGGTGGAACATGAGGACGGCGGTGGGCGCGCAGACCGGCCAGTTGCCGTCCGCGCTGCGGCCGATCTCCCCGCCGGGGCCGGCGCAGTAGAACGCGTTCACCGAGCCGGCCGGCGTGGGCGTCTGCGACTTGGCGTCACCGGCGATCATCCGGAAGCCCTGCGGGAACGGCTTGGTCACCGACGGGTCGGTGAGCCGGGATCCGTAGTAGACGACGACGTCCTTCGGCTCGATCGCCCGGTCGCCCTGGTAAAGGGTCGGGATCCAGTACGCGGACAGGTCCGGAGCCGGCCGGCAGGTGGTGCCCGCGTTGGCCAGCAGCGTGCCGGTGGTGGTGTTCGCGTCGGTGCGGTCGTTGCCGAGGAACGAGTGCATGTGCGAGGCACCCGGCAGGCCCGGGAAGATGATCGGGTCGTCCGGGCGCGAGTGGCTGTATGCGCAGGTCGCGTTGAACTCCGGCACCCGGACCGTGTCGGCCGGCACTGCCCGGGGCACGAGCGCGTTGAACTGGGCGAGCTGCGCGTTCCACGCGGCCTGGTCGATCGGGATCCAGCCCTGGCCGGGGTCGGCGGGCCGGCCGTCGCCGAACGAGAACCAGTTGATGTTGACGAAGTCCCCGCCGGTCGTGTTGCGCAGAACCGCGAACACGGTCTGCGCACCGGCCGGGTGGCTGGCGGCGGTCGCGGTCAGGGTCCGCCAGCTCTGCCAGCCGCCGGTCGCGGTGATGGCCAGCTGCGCGAGGACTGGCCCGGTCGCCGACCCGGTGCGCAGCTCGACGCTGCCGGTGCCGACCGCGGACGCCACCCGGGCCTGGATGGTCAGCGCGCCGGCGGCGCCGAGGTCGACGTTGTCGTAGCGGAGCCAGTCGCCGTTGGCGAGGTAGGCGACGTTCTGCCCGCCGCCGGTGTCGGCTGTCGCCTCGACCTGCGTGCCGGACTGCGCGGCGTAGGCCTCGGCCTGGACGGTGACGGTGGCGGCCTCGGCGGTTCCCGGGGGAAGGATCACCGTGGTCGCTGACGCCGCGAGGAACGCGGCGAACAGCATGCGGACGCGCGGGGGTGAAGGCATCGACGCTCCTCGAAGCATGGGATCGGGTTCGAGGAGTATCAGGCGCGAGAGAGCGCTTTCTCAATATGGGCGCACGGCGATCACCGTCATATGCGGAAACGTGCGCAAACTCTGGGGAAGCGCTTTCTTCGGTGAGCCGCGCGTGGTCAGGGCAGGGCGTGGTCAGGGCAGGGCGTGGTCGGGGCAGGGCGTGGTCAGGGCCGGGACCGCCACGTCGCGGCTGGGACCAGCGGCATCGGGTCGGGACGTTCGGTCGTCGTGGTCAGCTCGATGCGGCGCCCCTCGCCGGCCGAGCGCAGCAGGGACGTCATGGCGTCGAGGACGTGCAGGGCCAGGGTGCCGCTCGCCCGCGGCGCCGGCGCGGTCAGCATGTCGAGCAGCCCGATGCCCCGGCTCGCATCCGCGTATCCGGCGGACGGCCGCACGGTCTGCCACTCGGATGCGCCCAGTGCGAAGAGCCGGACGTCGCCGGCGAACAGGTTGGGGTCGGGCACAGCGAGCGTGCCGGTCTCGCCGTGCACCTCGATCGGGGCGGCAGTGGTGCGGACCGCGTCGAAGCTGGTCGTGATCGTGGAGAGGGCACCGCTCGCGTGGTGCAGGACTCCCGTCACGTGCGTGTCCACCGAGACCGGGATCCGCTCACCCTCCCGCGGGCCGGAGCCGATCACGCGCGTGGCGCGCAGGCGGGAGGAGGCGCCGGTGACGGCGGCGACCGGGCCGAGCAGGTGCACGAGGGCGGTCAGGTAGTAGGGGCCCATGTCGAGCAGCGGGCCGCCGCCGGGCACGTAGTAGAAGTCGGGGTGGTGGTGCCAGCGCTCGTGGCCGGGTGTCGCCATCACCGCCACGGCGGACAGCGGGCGGCCGATCGCACCGGCGTCGACGGCGGCGCGGGCGGTCTGCACGCCGGTGCCGAGGACGGTGTCGGGGGCGCAGCCGACAGCGACGCCGGCAGTGGCGGCCCGCTCCAGAAGGGACCGTGCCGAGGACATGTCCGAGGTGAGGGGCTTTTCGCCGTACACCTGCTTGTTGTTCGTGATGGCACTCAGCGCGACCGAAGCGTGCGCCGCGGGGACCGTGAGGTTGAGGATCGTGGTGATGGAGTCGTCCCGCAGAAGGCTGTCGACAGGCAGGGCGCGGCAGCCGGTGATGCCCTCGGCGACCGACGCCGCGCGGGAGGCGTCGAGATCGGCCACCGCCGCGATGGTCACGGCCGGGTGGTCACGCAGGGTCCGCAGGTACGCGCCGGAGATCCACCCGGTCCCTACGATGCCGATGCGGTGCGGCTCGCCCACAGCATGCCCCTTTCGATCACGGTGCGTACGGTGCGGTCCTCGAGGATGTCGAGGCTGTGACCGGGTGTGGTCACGACGATCCGGCCCTCGCCCCACTGCCTCGTCCAGATGGCCGGCGAGGTGATCGGGCGGTGCCACGGATGCCACGGCTGGACGGGGTGGGTGGTGGTGGCGAGGACATCGATCAGATGGTCGTGCAGCACCCAGTACTGCTCGGTGGTCAGCGCGAAGTCGTCGAGCCCGGAGGTGATCGGGTGCTCCCGGCCGAGCGCGGTGAACTCGACGGTGTGCGCCAGGAAGTTGTCGGTCTCGTCCCCGGTGCGCGCGGCCGGGTCCTTTCCGGGGTGGGTGGCGAACTGGCCTCCGACCAGTTGCAGATAGTCCGACGAGGCGCGGAACGAGTCGGCGATGCCGCCGTGCCAGCCGGTGAAACCGGTGCCCGCGGCGACGGCGGACCGCAGGCCGGCCAGCGCTTCCGGCTCGATCGACGACATCGTCACGCACTGCACGATCAGATCGGTTTCGGCCATCACCGGCCCGTCGGCATAGATCGCCGCCGAGTCGGCGATCCGGACCTCGAAGCCGTTGTCAGCCAGGAACGGGAGGAAGAGTTCGGTGGCCTCGACCGGCCGATGACCTTCCCAGCCGCCGCGTACCACCAGAGCGTTGGTCATCGTCAACGCCTATCAGACCGAGACCGGTTCCGCCCAGGGCGCAGGGGCGGGTGTGGAAGCGCACGGTCGCGTTGCGTGCGCGCCCACCGTCGCTTGCGCCGCCCCTGCCGCCGCCACCCGCTCATCCCCGCGCGAGTCCGCGAGAGCCGCGAGAGTCCGCGCGGTGAGCCACTCACCAGTACTTCTCCACCCGCGACGCGCGGCCGGCCACCCGGTGAACGTATGCGGTCATCGCACCAGGCGGACCGACTGCGTACTGTATGCCGGTCATGATCCGAACTTCGATGGGTTGATCGATGAAGAGCCCGCTGCGACCCGGCGACCCGCACTCGCTGGGCGGTTACGAGCTGCTGGCCCGGCTCGGCGAGGGCGGCATGGGCGCGGTCTTCCTCGGCCGGCGCGACGACGGCCCGCTGGTGGCCATCAAGATCATCAAGCCGGAGTACGCCCACGAGGAGGAGTTCCGCGGACGGTTCCGCAGCGAGGTCAAACGTGCCCGGCAGGTGCCGCCGTTCTGCACCGCCGCGGTCCTCGACGCCGACCCCGAGCACCGCACGCCCTACCTGGTCGTGGAGTACGTCGACGGCCCGAGCCTGGACGAGGTGGTGGCGCGCGAGGGCCCGCTGGCCGACAGCCGCCTGCACGGCGTCGCGGTCGGGGTGGCCACCGCGCTGACCGCGATCCACGGCGCCGGTGTGATCCACCGCGACCTCAAGCCGCGCAACGTGCTGTTCGCGCTCGGCTCGCCGAAGGTCATCGACTTCGGGATTGCCCGGGCGCTCGAGGTGACCAGCCAGCACACGCATCCCGACCAGATGGTCGGGACCGTCGCGTACATGGCGCCGGAACGGTTCGACGGTGTGCACCGCGACATCACCCCGGCCGCCGACGTGTTCGCGTGGGGCGCGGTCATCGCGTACGCGGGCACCGGCCGCACCCCCTTCCGGGCCGACTCGCCGGCCGCCACCGCAGCCCGGATCCTCACCCAGCCGCCGGACCTGACCGGCCTGACCGGGACGCTCGCCGACCTCGTGGCGCTCGCCCTGGCGAAGGATCCGGAGGAGCGGCCCACCGCGCACGAGCTGCTCGACCTGCTGCTCGCACAGAACACCGACCCGCGCGTGATCAGCCGGCCACCTACGCTCGACCCGCGATTGCGCGAGGCCGCGGAAGCGGCACAGCTCTCCGGCCGGTACGCCTCCGGCGGCGGCCGACGGCCAGGTGTTCCGGTCGCGCCGGTGCCCCAGAGGCGCAGGCGCTTGCGTACGGTCATCGCAGTCACCGCCGTCACCACGCTGCTCATGGGTGCCGCCGGCCTGTACAGCCGTGACCAGGCCACACCAAGTATCTCCACAGCGGCCCCGATCGAGCAGGCCGTCCTGCCGGTACCCGGCGCGGTGCGGGGCCCGTGGGTGGTCGACGCCCTGGACCGGCCCGGGCAGTGGAAGGCCACCACCGACGCGTACGGTGGCCGCTGCTCCTTCAAGGACGGCCTGGTCATGACGGCGCCCAGCGTCACGCTGGTGTGCCCCGGCACCAAGGAGACGTTCGCCGGCGACCAGTCGATCTCCGCGGACGTCACCGTCGCCAGCGTCGACTCCTGCGCCGAGGTCGAATTCCGGTCCGCGGGCGACAGCTCCTACTGGCTCGACCTCTGCCCGCGCGACATCCGGATCCGCCACGACGGCGCCGTCCGGATCACCACGCTCGGCTCGGTGACCTCGGACCTGTTCGAGCCCGGCCGCCGCCGCACCGTCGTGCTCAGCCTGCGGGGCGACGTCGCGTCGGTCACGGTCGACGGCACGGCCGTACTGGACGCGACGCTGACCGACCCGAGCCTGCTCGCCGGCAAGGTGGCCTTCGGCGTCGGCCACGCCGACCCGGCGAAGATCGACGAGGTGACGGCCAAGGCGGTCGTCACGAACGCCGAGATCAGGCCGATCGAGGATGTCCCGCCGTCACCGGCCGCGTCCGTGCCCTCCTTCGCCGACCTGCGGCGGGGAAACAGCACGTCGATCGTCAAGGTCCGGGCGTACTACCCGAAATCGCGGTCGATCGTGGTGGAGCCGGTGCTGTTCCTGACCGGCGACGAATACTGCAGGACGTTCGAGGTGACGGCTTCGCCGGACGCGCCCTGCGAACAGGCCTGGGTGACCGAGGACAGCCGCATGGTCGTGACCCTGCCGACCTCGGCCAAGCCCAAACTCGCCAGCACGTTCGACGATCCCGAGCGCTGCGCCGGCACTCCCGTCACCGTCGGCACCTGCCCGATCAGCGCCGCGAAGCTCGCCGAGCGGATCGGCGAGGGCGGACTGGCCGAGGTGAAGACCGTCGACGGCGCGATGATCGCGATGGCCGAGGTCTACACCCCGTGACCCGGGCCGAGGCGCTTCGGGATTTCCTCACCCAGGGCGCCGAGCGCCTTCTCGGTGTGGCCGCCGACCTGCGCAATCGCGGCCTCAGCCTGCGACAGCTGCCGTTCACCGGGCTGTCCAGGAGCACGATCGCGGGGATGTTGGACGGTGCCTGGCACAACCTGCAACAGATCAAGGGCGTGTCCGGAGCGCTGGGATGGTAGTTCGAAGATCTGGCGGCCCTGGCCGGTGAACCGCTAGGGCCCTTCAACGACTGCTCGGAGCTCTGTCACCACGTCGGCCGGGTGTACCTCGCCGCCGTACCGCTCACCACCGAGCAACTGATGGAGGCGGCAAAGCAGGCGGATCGCCTGACCGGGCGACGCGACCACGGCATCTTCCGGCCGTGGACCCGGGTGGTCGACGCGTGCCCCTGAGATGCCGCTATCGGTGCGGGGCGGGGATCGCACGGTCCAGGACGGGGCGGCCAGGCTGTGACCAGTGCGGGATCGCCGAAGCCGCTCACACCAGGCCTAGCATCCACTCCACACCGTGGCGGGCAGCGGTGGTCCCCGGCTCACGGGACTGCGCGGTGAAGACGAGCACGCGACCGTTCTTGCGCGGGTACAGGTACACGCCCTGCCACCACGGTTCGCCGTCGTGTTCGTACGCGAGCTCGAGGACCTGAACGTCATCGCCCATCCTGCGGCGGGCGACGACCGTCTGGCCCGGGGCGATCATCGAGTCCGGGTCGGTGATCTCCGCCGGGCCCTGCACGGAGATCGACGCGTCGTGCTCGCCGGTCAGGCAGTAGGGGGCGAGGGACGACTCGACGGCCCAGCCGGGTGGCCAGACGGTGTCGAAGGCCGAGGTCTCGATGACCCAGAACGCGTAGTCCGGGCCGGGGGTCACGTCCACGATCCCGGGCACACCGTGTGCGTCCGCCGGGTCGACGACTGCCTGCGCCGGGCCGTCGTCCCGCCAATGCGTCACCAGCACAGCGTCGCTCGCAGCGTCGGGGCGCTCGAAGGTGTACGGCCACTGCGGTGTCAGCACCAGGCCGTGACCGGCGAGGCGGGCGAAGACGTGTCCCATGATCGCGAACTGTAGCGACCAGGGCCTGGAAACCCTCAAGTGGCGGGCTCGATGATCTTCGCGGGGTTCCCTTCAGGTCGCGCCCGGCACGGTCGATGTCTGAGCGCATGGCACCCAGTCGGTTGTTCGCCCACAGTCTTGGTGGCGCGTTTCTCACATCAGCGGTCGCGGCCGCCTGGCTCGCGCCGGGCACCGCGTTCGCGGCCACCGCCACCGAGACCCTGTCGGTCGACGGAACTGTGGAGTCGGTCATCGTGGATCCGGAGCCCGGTGCGCTGACCTCGCACACCGAGCAGAAGCAGGCATTCGTACGGGTCAACGACCTGCTGCTGCCGGTTCCCGCCGGATACCTGTCCGGAGCGGAGTCGGGTCAGCGGGCCACGGTTCAGCTGCGCGTACGGCCCGGCACCAGCCGGACGGCGGCGCTGACCGACGCGGCGGAGACCATGCCGGTGCCGGCGGTGAGCACTGCCAGGGCGCTGGGGCAGAGTTCGGCGGCTGTCGTCGCCGCCCGGCTGACCGGGCCGGTGACGTCCAACCAGGCGGCGGCGCGGGCGCAGTCGGCGGAGACGCAGGAGGCGGCGGTCGGTGCGCACAGGCTGACCGTGCTGCCGGTGTTCTGGTCGGCGAAGGACACCGCGACCCAGGCATCGCTCACCGGCCTCGCGAACCAGGCGAAGGACTACTGGGACGAGCAGTCAAACGGCGGCATCGACATCAGCGTGGACGTCCGCGACTGGAAGCAGGTGTCGGCGCCCTCCGGGAGCTGCAACTACACCGCGATCTTCCAGGCCGCGCTCGCCGAGCACGCCGTATCCGCCCCGAACAGGGTGAACGAGCACGTCGCGGTGTACTTCCCGCAGCAGTCGGGCTGCTCGTGGGCCGGTCTGGGATCCGTGAACGGTTCGATGATCTGGATCAACGGCTACCCGTGGGAGGACGTGCTCACCCACGAATTCGGCCACAACCTCGGCCTGGGACACGCAAACAGGGCGACGTGTACGGCGTCCGGCGCCCGCGTCCCGCTGTCGAGCTCGTGCACCGTGGAGCAGTACTACGACACCTCCGACGTGATGGGCTTCGCCCGGCAGGGCATGGCGTCGGGCAACCTGAACGCGGCGTTCGGTGACTACCTGGGCCTGCAGCAGACGGTCACGGCGCCCGCGTCGCAGAAGACCACTGTCGACCTGTCCGCGCTGTCGGCGCACTCGGGCACGAGCGGCCTGCGGATCGCGACGACGGTCGGCACGGTGTTCGTCGACTTCCGGCCGGCCGCCGGCCGGGACACCCGGTCACCGGGCTGGGCCGGAGTGCAGGTACGCCTGCGGACGGCGACGAACCCTCCCACCACCCAGCTGCTGGACATGCAGCCCGGCACCAGGACGGCGTTCTCGGCGGCGAACCTGCCGGTCAACAGCGTGTGGCAGGTCCCCGGCACCAGCCAGTCGGTGAAGGTGACCTCGATCAGCCCGACGAAGGCCACGGTCGAGGTGTCGGGCGTGAAGGACACCACGGCCCCGTCGGCCGCCCCGGTCATCGTGACGGCGGCGGGCCCGACGAACGCGGCGTCGCAGACGATCACGTGGACCGCGGCCGCCGACAAGGAGTCCGGGATCTCCGCGTACCGGGTGATGGTCAACGGCACCCTCGCTGCCGAGACGGACGGCGACACGCTGACCGCCGACGTGCCGCTGGCCGAGGGGAACAACTCGGTCGTGGTGGTCGCGGTCAACGGTTCCGGCCTGGTCAAGAGCAGCACGGCGAAGGTCTTCCCGCGCGACTCGATCGCACCGGCACCCGTCACCGGCCTGAAGGTCTCCGCCGACGGCAAGTCCGTGACCTGGACCGCCGCGGCGGACAAGGGCACCGCCCGCTCGTACGCGGTGCGCATCGACGGCGCGCTCGCCGCCACGGTGACCACCACGACGGCGAAGGTGAGCATCACGGCCGGTCAGCGGACCGTGTCGGTCACACCGTCGGACGCGGCCGGTAACGCCGGCACCGCCACCGAGGCCACGTTGTGGATCGACCCGACCGCTCCGGTACCGCCGGCACTCACCTCTCCCGACGGCACCTGGCAGAACAGCCGGCAGGTGAGCGTCACCTGGGACCCCGCGTCAGCGCCCGGCTCCGGGATCGCCTCCTACACCGTGACCGCCGGCGGCAAGTCGACTACCGTCGACGGGAACACCACCTCGGCGACGATGACAGTGCCCGCCGACGGCACCCACACGGTGAGCGTGGTCGCGAAGAACCTCGCCGGCGTGGCCTCGAAGGTCGCCACCGCCGCGGTGAAGGTCGACACGGTCGCACCGCCGGCGGCGACGACGATCAAACTGTCCGCCGACAAGTCGAAGCTCACCTGGGCCGCTGCCACCGGCTCCGGCTCGCCGGTGTCGTGGCGGGTACAGGCCGACGGCGGCGCCGCGGTCGCCGTCACCAAGCCCGAGGCCCCGGTGACGGCCTCCGGCGGGCGGCAGACGTGGACGATCACCCCGGTCGACGCCGCCGGCAATGTCGGACCGGCCGTCCAGTACACGGCGTGGACCGACCAGACCGCCCCGTCGGAGCCGGCCATCCTGACACCGTCGGCCGACAGCGCCACCCGGACCGGCCCGGTCACCGTCACCTGGACCGCGGCAGCCGACGGCGACTCCGGCATCACTTCGTACGTGGTGACGGTGGGCACCCGGAGGACGACCGTGCCGGGCACGGCGACCAGCTACTCGTACCAGCCGGCCGACGGCCGGCAGACCGTCAGCGTCGCCGCGGTCAACGGTGCCGGGCTCAGCTCCACCGCCGCGTCCGTCGCCTACACGTACGACAAGACCGCACCCACCGCCGCCACCAGGGTGACGGTGTCCGGCGCCGGCAGCGAGACCGTGCTGCGGTGGACGGCGGCCACCGACCGCACCAGCGGCGTCGCCGAATACGTGCTCTCCCTCGACGGAACCCCGGTCACCACCGTCCCGGCGACAGCGACGACAGCGACCGTGACCACCCCGGCAGGCAGGCACACCTGGACGGTCACGGCCGTCGACATCGCGGGCAACAGCAGCGCCGCCGCGTCGGCCGGTGCGCTCTGGTTCGACACGACCGCGCCGGTCGCCGCCCAGCCGGTGACGCTGCCGGCCGTCCAGGCGGCCCGGGCCGTCAAGGTCACGTGGACGCCCGCCGCCGACCTCGAGTCGGGCATCAGGAGCTACGTGGTGATCGCTTCGAACGGGATCAGGACGATCAAGACGACCGCCACGGCGACCGCCACAACGGCCACCGTGACGGTGCCGGAGGACGGATCCTGGGCGGTCGCCGTCCAGGCGGTCAACCAGGCTGGCCTGACCACCGACGCGCCCGCGGGCACCGTCCTGGTCGACTCGGCCAAGCCGGCGGCGCCGGTCATCACCAGCCCCGTCGCCAAGGGAACCACCGGCACGTCGTTCACCGTCGGCTGGACGGCTCCGGCCGCGGGTCGCTCGGGCATCAGCGGTTACCGGGTGGAGGTCAACGGGAAGATCGTCGCCACCGTCGACGGGTCCACCTTCCAGGCCCCGGTCAGCGTGACCGCGGTCCGGCCCACACCGGTGGCAGTGAAGGTGACCGCCCTGAGCGGTGCCGGCCTGGCCGGTTCGGCCGCCCAGGTGTCCTTCACCGTCAACCCGGCTGCCTGAGTATTTTCGATACGGAACCGGACCTGCCGCCTGGCAGGTCCGGTTCTTCGTTGCCCGCGGTTCACCCGCTGCATTGGGGTGCGGCGTATTTTCCGTCCGCGGTGGTGGAGGCGAGCAGTTTGCCGTCCAGGGTGATGGTGCAGGTCACCGGGCCCGCGTCGCCGCCGCCGGTGCGCTGTGCGATGAGGACGAGCGGCTTGTAGTCGGCCGACGCCGGGAACGTGACGCGCCATGGCAACGGGATGCCGTTGCGGCGGATGATGTCGCCGTCCTGGTCGGTGTAGCTCACGCTGCCCCGGTTGCGCGAACCGCTGGCTGTCACCTCGTAGACCACTTCCGGTGCGCCGGCGTTCGCCGCCGCCACGGCAGCCGACGGGGTAGCAGCTGCCACGCCGGCTGACGGGGTAACGCGAGCGCCGGTGGTGGGTGCCCTTACCTGCGCGGTGGCGGCATCGGTGGGCACGGTTTTCGTTCCGGTGGACGGAGCCGATTGCTTGGCGTCGTCGTCGCCGGGTCCGAACTGGTCGAGGGCCAGCATTCCGGCGATGAACAACGCGCATGCGGCGAGGATCGCCACCATCCATCGGCCCGCGCGACGGCGCGGCGGTTCGTTGTACGGCGGTTCGTTGTACGGCGCGTGGGCAGCGAATGGTGCGGTGGCTAACGGTGCGGGGGCGGCGAAGGGTGTCGTGTCGGTCGGTGGCGGCTCGGCGGTGGGTGGTGCTTCGCCGGTCGCGGTGAGGTCATGCAGCGACGTGGCGTCGCCGAGGACCGAGGTGTGTGCCTCGGTCAGCCACGGGTCGGCGGGCGGGGTCCGGCGTACCGGATCGTCGGCGTCGTGGCGGCTGTCCTGGGCTGTTCCGTCGATCGGGGGGTCGCTCCGCGCGGAGGCGCCACCATCGAAACTGGTCACGGTTCCGACGTTACGGCCCGTGCGCAACGTGGTCACGATCCGGAACGGCGACCGTCACGTTTTTCGGAGGGCCGAGCGCGTCGATCGTACGATGAGATCCTGCTCTTTCTTGGGCGCGTCAGCGTGTGAAGGCGCCACTCAGGAAATCGGTGTGCTGGTCGGTGAGTGCCGGGTGGCCGCAGACGCAGAACTGGTCACGGCCGTCCCGCTTGGCCGCGTAGAGGGCCTCGTCGGCACGCGCGCTGAGCTGTTCGGCCGACTCCTGGCCGGTCCACTGGGCGAGGCCGGCGGAGAAGGTCTGCGTCTCGGGGGTGACCTCCTGCAGCCGGTCCATGATGATCGCCGCGTCCTTCAGCCGGCAGTGCAGGATGAGCCCGAACTCCTCACCGCCGTAGCGGGCGATCAGATCACCGGCCCTCAGCTGCTCCTGCCAGAGCGAACTCGCGGTCCGCAACAGCTCGTCACCGGCCGGATGGCCGTGCAGGTCGTTGTAGCGCTTGAAGTGGTCGAGGTCGATCAGGCCGACGACAAGCGTGTCACCGGCGCGCTTCGCGGCGGCGAGCCGGCGCTCGAGCTCGGCGTCCCAGGCGCGGCGGTTGGGAATGCCGGTGAGCCCGTCCAGGTACGCGATCGACTCCAGCTGGTCGGCCTGTTCCTGAACGGTGCGGACCAACCCGAGGATGCGGACGATGAGCAGGAGGAAGACCAGGATCGAGCAGATCGACGCGGCCAGCCAGTCGACCCCTCCGTGGGCGGTCACCCCGTTGACGATCAGCTGCACCGGGCTGAGCAGACATCCCGAGCTGATCAGCAGCACCCGGCGCGTGGTGACGCCGGCGGACGGCCGGATGCCCTCGCCGCCGACCTTCGCCATCGACGGGTGCAGGGCGGCGCCACCGAGCAGCAGAGCGCTCAGCACGAACGCGGGTGCCAGCTCGTTGTGGTTCGTTCCGTGCGACGACTGCCAGACCCAGGCGACATGGGCCAGGCCCTGGACCGCGAGGGAACCGACCAGCTGCCAGAAGGCCGGGCCGTGCCGGACCGAGGACGTGAACATCCGGATCACCCCGGCGAGCAGGAGCAGATCCGCCAGCGGGTACGCCATGGTGACCACCCGGGTCTCCAGGGGCATGGCCGGCCCGATCAGGTCACGCAGGAACAGCAGCCAGATGCCCAGCCCCAGACCCACGGTGACCATCAGCGTGTCCAGGATCCCGGCCCGGTCCCGGCGCCAGGACATCCCGTCGACCAGCAGCATCAACCCGGCGAGCAGGAGCGGATAACAGGCCAGGAACAGGACGTCCGCCGGGGACGGGAACGGCACCCCGCCCTTGACCAGGTAGACCGATATGACGACGTTGCCCACTCCACCGCAGATCGTCATGATCAGCAGCAGGACCCACGGCAGTTTCCGCGGCGGCCCGTTGAACCGGACACCGAGGGCGATCGCGGCGATGGTCAACACGGGGTAGCAGAAGGTGATCAGCGATGCCGGTGCCGACCCTTCGGGCACGATGATGCGGACCACCGTCAGAACTACACTGACGGCGCAGTAGCCGGTCCACAGCCGGCGGATACCGGAAGTCGCCACGACAGGGATATCGGTTCCGGCGAGGAGGATCTGAGACGCGGCACGTGAACCCCGCCGGTCAAGCTGTCGGAACCCAGTAGCGCCACTTGTTCTCGTACTGGTCCTGGAGCACGCCGCCGTTGCGCTCGATCACCCGGCGAGATGCCACGTTGTCGATGTCGCAGGTCAGCAACGCGGTGGTGATGCCGAGGCCGTGCGCGACGGTCAGTGCTCCCCTCAGCATCGTGGTCGCGTGACCCCGGCGGCGGGCCGACGGGCGGACGTCGTAGCCGATGTGCCCGCCGAACAGGCGCAGCTGGTCGGTGAGGCGGTGCCGGATCGCGATGCGGCCGAGA
Source organism: Actinoplanes sp. GCM10030250 (assembly GCF_042666575.1). Classification (NCBI taxonomy): domain Bacteria; kingdom Bacillati; phylum Actinomycetota; class Actinomycetes; order Micromonosporales; family Micromonosporaceae; genus Actinoplanes; species Actinoplanes sp. GCM10030250. The sequence goes on from NZ_JBHTDO010000019.1 coordinate 95,438, forward strand.
TACTCGTCGCCGTCGGTCAGCCAGAGGTTCGTCGCCGGGACATGTCCCTCGGGCCGGGGAGCGTCCTCCCGTACCTGATCGGTGAGCCACCGCACGTAGTCAGCGAACCCCTCGGATGTCTCCCAGGAAGCACCGAAGGTGCGGATCTCACGGCCGATCTCGGTCGCGTCGGCGGCCGACCCCCGTGCCTCGTCGGCGAACTCGGCCATGGCGGCGAGGAAGGACGCGTGGACGAGAACGGTCGGTGTGCCGAGCTGGGCCATGCTTGCAGTGATACCAGCACGGTGGTCGGTGGGGCACCCGGTTTATCACGTCGTCCCGGAGCTCAACCCGACCGTGCGCTTCTACCCACGCCGGAGCGACAACCAGCTCTCACGCAACCTCACCGCGCGCGCCTGCTGATTCAGGCACCCATCAGGGTGGCGGTCCGTTGCGGTTCGGATGCGGGGTGGGTAGCTGACGGTGGCGGCCTCGCGGGCTGCTGGCGCGAAGATCAGTGCGCCGGGAGTCGTTACTCCGGACGGCTAGGCTGATATATCGCCCAATGCGCTGGGTCGAGCCTGTACTTTGAGCGTCCGTATCGTTACGGAGGTCCTGATGGTTACCAGGGTCGATGACTCTCGTCAGGGGCCGCCGGGTGCCGCCCGCGACAAGTTGTGGGCGCAGGACGCGATGGCCGAAATTGATCTTCTTAGAGCGAAGTCGCACGTAATCTGCACCCGCCTCGGATTGCGATCCACGGGAAGCGGCGGCGAATTGTCGCCGGAATCGTCGTCCGCAGTCGACTCCGGCGAGTTCAGGCGGCGCAGAACGTGGTTGTGGTCGGGACGAGAGGCTCGCGTTGCTGCGGCCGAGCAAGCCAAGCGGGAGGCGCAGGCGGCGTTCGATGCCGTGCAGAAACTGCTGGACCTGGCCACTTCCGCGGCGCACGGTGAGATCCCGAAATACCGGCGGATCCAGAGCTGGTGGTCGGGGAACTGCGTCGAGGCGGCGTTCAGATACACCCATAACGCTGAGGCGAGGCTGGCAGTCCTCTACAGCGAGGAGGAGACCAGAGCTGAGGTCCCGGAGGCGGCACGGAGGGCGCTGGAGTCCCTCAGCGCCGAGAATCCGATGCGGGACGTCGCTCAACGGCTTCGGCGACGCGGCGACCGGGGCGACGCGGTCTCCACGGCAACTCTCAGCAAGGTGATCGAGGCGGGCCACGCTGCGGCCGATCGGCAGCGATCAAGGCTTCGCACGTTCCGGAACGTTCTGATCATCGGGATCTTCGTCACCACGTTGCTGCTGTGCACCCTGATCGGGATCACGGCCTGGCGGCCGAACCTGGTGCCATTGTGCTTCGTGCAGAATCCGCCGCCGCTGGACCTCACCGCACCCAACGTGGCCTGCCCCGTGAAGGCAGTGCGACTGGACGAAATCACCCAACTGCACACCGTGCCGTCCCGGCTCGACCTCTTCATTGTCGCGGCGCTCGGCCTGGTGGGCGGCGCGGTGTCCGCGGCGTTGTTCCTCCGGGACCTCTACCTCAATGCGACCCCGTACAACGTCTCCATACCGATCACGTTGTTGAAACTTCCCGCCGGCGCTCTCACGGGTCTTGTCGGCATCATTCTGCTGGCCGGCGAATTCGTTCCCGGTTTCAGCGCCATCGACAAGCCGATACAAATTCTGGCGTACGCGATCGTGTTCGGGTTCGCCCAACAGGTGTTCACCCAATTCCTGGATCAGCGGGCGCAGAGCCTGGTGAACAGCGTCGCCACAAAAGCCCGCGTGCTGCCGGACCCCGGTTCCGGCCGGACGAACCCGTCGGATGGTGCCTGACTGCCTACGCTCGCGACTGTCCACTTGTGATCATGTCGCTTGTCCTGCGGCGTGCCCGCACGGCAGAGTTCCCGCATGATTCCAGCCGAGCTCGGGACCTTGTCCGCAGCTGAACAGCAGATGTGGGACGCCTTTCCGGCCGGGCGGAGAGTGGAACTGACCGGGGACAGCTTCCGCGTGGTGCGTGCCTCGGTGCTCCGGGCGCTGCTGCTCGGCGCTCGACCGGCCGAGCCCGGGCATCAGGCGGCATTGCGTTTGCGTGGCGCCGAAGTGGTCGGGTGCGGCTACCGTTTTCGGTTTCAATCCGCCCAGCGGCGGGCGCCCGGGTGTGGCGTTCAATCCGGTGGTCTACACCCTTGATCTGCTGATTCCGATCGCCAACTTCGGGCAGGAGGTCGCATTCGGTGTCGGCGGGGGCGCGTCATGGCTGGCTTGTTTGTTGATCGCGCTCGGCTGGCTACTGTTCACGGCCGTCGCGGCGGCGCTGACCCGAACGTTCAGCAGGCTCTGATCAGCGCTGATCCGGGCCTTCAGCGGGCTCTGACCGTACCGGAAAGGATGTGATTGTGGTTGGTTTTGCGATCGTCACCGGCGGCGGCAATGGGCTGGGGCGCGAGATCTCGCTCGGCCTGGCTCACGCTGGTTACGGCATCGTTGTTGTCGACGCTGACGAGTCGGCCGCTCGGGCTTGTGTGCGGTTGATCGAGGAGTTGGGGGTGCCCGCTCGCGCGTTGTGCTTGGACGTTCGGGAGCCTGCGGCCGCGACGGACATCGTGGCGGCCGCGCACGAACTCGGTGATCTTCGGGTGCTGGTCAACAATGCCGGCGGCTGGACACCGCAGCGACAGTATCCGCAGGCGAGTGCCGCGGAGCGGGCAGCGACGATCAACCTCAATCTCATCGCTCCGATGGTGCTGCCTGGCGGTCATCGTGGACCTCGTCCGGGCGGGAGGCGGCGGGACGGTGGTGGAGATGTGGGGAGGCGATGAGCCGATCGTGCACTCACCGTCAGCCGAGCGTTGACACCTAGATCAGCTATGCCTAGGGTTCCTGGGCATGGACATTCGCGGTCATCTCGATCTCCTCCTGCTGTCGGTGCTGCACGACGCCGGCCCGGTGCACGGATATGCCGTGATCACCGCCCTGCGCGACCGATCGGACGGCACGTTCGACCTTCCCGAGGGCACCGTCTATCCGGCACTGCAGCGTCTGGAGCGCGCCGGCCTGGTGGCCAGCCGGTGGGACGAGAAGGCGCCGCGCCGGCGCCGGGTCTACGAGCTGACCGACGAGGGCCACCGCGCCCGCGCCACCAAGAAGCAGGAATGGCGCGGCTTCGTGGTCGGCGTTCAGGCCATTATCGGTCCGATGGCTGCCGGGAGCCCCGCGTGACCGCCGCGGCCGGAAACGGCGAGGGGCCCGTCGATCAGTACCTCGACGAGATGTTCGACCTGCTCGCCGGCACGGGCGGAAACGGTCGGCGATTGCTGATCGAGACCGAGGAGCACCTCACCGAGGCCGCCGCCGAGGGACGTGCCCGCGGCCTTGACGCCGAGGTGGCCGAGCGGGAGGCGGTCAGCCGCTTCGGCGCCGCGGCCACCATCGTCCGTCGCGTTCCGGCAAGCGCCGGCACCTTGCGCGTCTCCCCGCGCCGGTTGCTGACCGGGGGTTGGGCGTTCAGTGCAACGGCAATTTCATGGTACGGGCTGAGCGGCGCCGCCACCTGGATGCTCAGCTGGCCGTGGACCCGGCTCCTCATAGCGACGGACCGGTTCGGTGGGCAGCCCATGTGCGAGGGCGCGTGGATGCCACCGTTGCCGATCGACTGCGTGCACGCGTATCAGCAGGAGACCAGCCTGCTTCCCGGGGTGGACAACGGCTTCCCCTACCAGCTCACCGCCGGCATTGGGGTGGCTCTCATCGCTGCGTTGTTGATCCTCCGGCGTACGACCGCGCTCGGCGCACCATCCTGGACGCCGTCCCGCAGAGCCATTGGCCTGGCATTCGGGATCCCTTTCGGACTGGGCGGCGTGGCCCTTCTCATCGAGGCCGTCGACGGCATCTTCAAAGACGTCCAGTACTACGTGCTGGCCGATCTCGTCGCCGGCCTGTTCGCCTGCGTCATCGGGGCGGTCGCGCTGTGGCGGGGACTCCGCTCGGTGCCTTCTCTGTCGCGCCGCTGAACGCTCTCGCCGGCGCCCCTCTCAGGACAGCGCTTCTTCGATCCGGTCCCAGTCGTCCTGGAACCTGTTGCTCGCCCACGTCACCGTTACGGCGACCTCGAGGTTCTTGACGAGGACCGTGGACTCGTCCAGGCGCCAGCGCACTGTCGGCGGTTCCGTGTGCTGCCTATCGGTGGGTTCACCCAGTGCCGCTACACCCTTGGCAACGGCGCCGGCGAAGGCGTCGGCGATGAAGCGGTCCCTCTCGGGTCCGCCGTCGCTGACGGTCTGGGTGATCCGGATGCTGATGTCGTCGACGTGGCCGTCGCTGGCCAGCATCCGGACCTGGTCTCCGGGCACACCCAGGCCGGCGTCGGCGAAGGCGGAGCCGCGTTTGGTGACCTCGAGCAGGGTCCAGCCCATCCGCCGGCAGAGGTCTTCGACGTCGGAGGTCTGCCAGGACCATTTGGTGTCTCGCACTCCGGCCATCAAGGAACGGAGCGCTTCGGAGCTGCCCTGCAGCCAGGTGGTCATGCGTCTCTCCTTGCGGGATGCCGGGGTGGGATCCTGCCACAGGTGTTGCGCTCTACGGAGTGCCGGCCATCCTGCCGAGCTGACTGTGTTCCTTGAGCTTCGTGCCCTCCTCCAGCCCGCGCTCCTCATTCAGCCCGTGCCCCGTCCTTCAGCCCGCCTTGTCCTTCAGCCCGCTTTGTCCTTCAGCCCGCTTTGTCCTCCATCACGAGCAGCCACTCGATCCGCTCGTGTCCAGTGGCCGCAGCGGTATAGATATTGAGCCGTTTTCATCCTGCGTAATGCGGTGACTCGACGTGGTGCAGGACGAGGATGGCCTGCACGATTGCGGTGGCTCGACGCGGGCAGCAGCGCAGCTTGACCAGGATTTTCCAGGTCTTGAGGGTGGCGATGGCCCGTTCGCCGCGGGCGCGGATCTTCGCGTGGGCGCGGTTGACGGCCTTCTGCCGGCGGGACAGCTTGGGCCGGAATCGGCGCCGCTTGAACGGGGTCCGCACGCTGCCGCGGGCGCCCTGATATCCCTTGTCGGCGAAGGTCATCACCTTCTCGCTGGCCAGGGCGTCGATGATGCCGTGGGTGCGGGCGGCGGTCAGATCATGCGCCGAGCCGGGGAGTGCCGGTGATGCCCAGATGAGCCGGCCGGCGGCGTCGGCGATGACCTGCACGTTCACGCCGTGGCGTTGGTGTTTTCCGGAGTGGTAGGGCTTCTGGCCGGCGACCCGGTCGATCGGGATCAGCGTGCCGTCCAGGATCGCGTACGCGAGCGGCCGGATGCGTGCCATGGCGGTGTTCAGGTCGTCGGCGGCTGCGCTGAGCAGGGCGATGGCTTCCTGCACGTAGCGCCAGGCGGTGGCGACGCCGATCTGGAAGCCTGCCGCGAGGCGGGTGTAGGTGTCGCCGTTGCGCAGGTGGGCCAGGGCGAGCAGGGCTTGGCGGCCGGGCTCGAGGCGCCGCCATCGGGATCGGCGCTGCTGGCGGTGGCTGCGGATGCGGTCGGCGAGGTGGTTCAGGGTCCGGCTGGACAACGGAATCGTGGCGGGGTAGGACAGCATGGCGAGGCTCCCGGTCGGGGCTTCGGGTCTTGGTCGAGAGCTGTCCTATCTGAAGCCTCGCACCCCTCGATCATCGGGTCCGCCACACCCGCCCTGAGCTGCAAGATCAGCTTGGAAAAGGCTCATTGCTTGAGGGTCGTTCGATAATCGTTTCCGTGACCTGTGGATGAGATGTGCCAGAAATGCAGGTGGCATGATCGACTGCTTACACCTCGGGGCGCGAGTGCGGAAGAATTATTTGTATGGGGCAGGCATCGTTCTTCAGTAGGTCAGAAATCGCGGATATGCGTGATCGGACCGCTTCTCGCAATTATTCTGCCTCCCGTGACGAATTTCGCCGTGTGCACGAAAGGCATCGTGCGTGGGGCTTGCAGCAGCGCCATGCCCTGAAGCTTCGACGCATCGCGCGGAGCAGAGCGGGGCTGGTGACAGCGCCTGCCGTTGCGAACTCTCCCGCAGCAGTCGCGCCACCGGTCCCGCCTGCGCCGGCCGCCCCGCCTGCGCGACCTGCGCCGCCGGTCCTGCCTGCGCCGGCCGCCCCGCCTGCGCGACCTGCGCCGCCGGTCCTGCCTGCGCCGGCCGCGGCATCTACGCCAGCAGCGTTACCCGCGTCGGCCACGGCTCCTGCGCCAGCCACGGCGCCCGCGGCTACAACGTCACCCCCGGCGCCCGCCGCGAATGGCTCGTTCTGGGCTCTTACTGAATTCAGGTGGGCGCCGCAGGAAGGTGGTCGAGGTGTTACTCGGTGTTGGCGGAAATGGCCGGGTTCGCGTGGGTCACCACGCTGTGGGAAAGGTGGAAATTGGTGGAGCGAAAGTGTTGGGGTAGGGGCAGTTCAGGGTGGGGGTGGGGGTGGGGCGCTCGCGGTGGTGAGTGCGTCGCCCACCGCCGTTCGGGAGTACAGCACGGTGCGGCCGGTGCGGCGGCGTAGTACCAGGCCGGCGTCGTGGAGGATGGTCAGGTGGCGGCCGATGGAGCCGAGGACCTGGCCGGTTACCGCTGTCAGTTGGGTGGTGGTCTTGGGGGTCTCCAGCAGCAGCAGGACGCGGGCGCGGGCGGGGCCCAGGAGGCGGGCCAGGGCGTCCGGGGGGACTGTGTGGTCGGCCTCGGACAAGGGGGCCGCGCAGGGATAGATCACTGCATATCGGTCGGGGTGGGGGTCGTGCCAGCTTACCCAGCCGGCGCGGATGGTGACCGGTACGAACAGTAGCGGGGCGCCCGAGATGTCGCGGACTGGGTAGTCGTACGCGTTGATCTGCAGGCGCCCGTCGCCCAGCCAGCGCATCTCGCCGCGTAGGTCGGCGACTGCCGCTGCCCAGCCGGCGAGGCTCAGCTGGCGGGTGCGGGCCACGATGTCCGCCTCGACGAGTTGGCGGCGCCGGTGCCACGTGGGCTGGACCGTGTGGTGCCAGACCCACTCGAGCAGGCGGGCGCCGAGCTCCGGAAGGTCGTCGCGGTCGAGTTCTGGTGGTAGTTCTCGGTCAAGGGTGACCCGGATGTCGTGGCGGGCCCGGTCTGGTGGGGCCGAGCGGACGGCCTCGACCGCCGTGGCGAACGGGGCCGGGCCGGCGGCTGGGGGAGGGCTGAGGAAGTCGGCGAGCCATTGGCGGCCGAGGGCGGCGCGGACCAGTGCGGCGACCGGTGGGTCGGCGGCGATCATGGTCAGGTAGGCCGGGCGGTGGGCGCGCAGCCACTCCCGCTCGTGGGGGAGCGCGGCCCGGTCACGGTGCAGAAGGATCAGCGCGGCGGTCGCCTCGGCCAGCTCGGAGACGACGAAACGGCTGGTCGCGACCGTTTCCGCGTCGACGCGCCACCAGGTCACCGTCAGCACCACCTTTCGCGCACCTGCGAAACATTACGACAGGCAGGCGTACGACCGTCAGGCTCGCCGTCATGTCCACGTACGCACGCCTGTTCGCCACCGCGGAGTTCACTCCGTTGTTCGCGCTGACCTGTGCCCAGAACGCCGCGACCACCGTCGGCGGGCTGGCACTGGCCACGACGGTCTTCTCCTCGACCGGTTCGCCGCTGCTGTCGGCACTGAGCATGTTCGGTCCCCAGCTGGCGCAGCTGGCCGGCGCGCTGCTGCTCGGCTCCGCGGCCGACCGGCTGCCGCCCCGCGCCGCGCTGACCGGCACCAGCCTGATCTTCGCGCTCTGTGCCGCGACCCTGGCGGCACCGGGGCTGCCGGCTCTCGCCATCGTCGCGGTGCTGCTCGTGCAGGGTGTGGTCGGTTCGATCGCCGGCGGTGTGCGGTACGGCCTGCTGACCGACATCCTCGGCCCGGACGGTTTTGTGCTCGGCCGCTCGACACTCAACATCGCGACCGGCACGATGCAGATCGCCGGGTTCGCCGCCGGTGGCCTGTTGCTCGCGATCATGTCGCCACGCGAGACGCTGCTGCTGGCAAGTGCGCTGTACCTGGTCGGTGCGGTACTCGCGCGTACCGGCCTGACCGCCCGGCCGGCGCGCGCGATCGGGCGCCCGACACCGCGGGAGACGTGGCGGGTCAACAAGCTGCTGCTCACCTCGCCACGACACCGCTACCTGTACCTCGCTCTGTGGGTGCCCAACGGCTTCATCGTGGGCTGCGAGGCGCTTTTTGTCCCGTACGACCCACAGCGCGCCGGTGTTCTGCTCGCCGCAGCCGGGGGTGGCATGCTCGCCGGTGACGTACTCACCGGACGCTTCCTCCCACCGGTCTGGCGGCAACGTGCCGCGGTATTTTTGCGGCTGCTGCTCGCCGTCCCGTACGTCATCTTCGCCTTTCACCCACCCCTCGCCCTCGCGGCGGTCGCGGTCGCGCTGGCCTCCGTCGGCTACTCGGGCTCGCTGGTGCTCCAGGAACGGCTGGTCGCCCTCGGCCCTGACAACATCCGCGGGCAGGCGCTCGGGTTGCAGGGCTCCGGCCTGATGGCGATGCAGGCGGTCGGCGCGGGTCTCGCCGGCCTCACCGCCGAGGCGCTCTCACCAGCTGCCGCCATCACCGTCATGGCAGTGATCTCCATAGTGGCTACCCTCGTACTGGCGCCGAAGGTGCGCCCGGTGACCGCAAGCGAGGCCCCTTTCTTAAGCGCCGCTTAATCACTCATTCGAGAATGATCCACTGCAATGGGTTAAATGCAAATTGGCACTGACAGATTTGACTTCGTGCCCCATCCTCTTAAGGCGGCCGGGAAACGCACGGGCGCCTCAATGGAGAGGATCATTCATGTCCGCCTTGCAGGTTGGCATCGTCGGATTGATCGTGGCGGTGGCCGCATTCGGGGCCACCTTCTGGCAGGGGACGCTGCTACGCAGGCAGATCGCGCAGAACGGGAAGATCAATAGTGCCCACTTCTACCAGAACATCACTGTGCGGTGGCTGGAGTTCGACAAGCTGCTGATCGAGCGGGCCGATCTCTGGCCCTATTTTCACGCCGATGAGCCGGTGCCGGACGACTCGAAGACGTGCGCGGAGCTGGCATGCATGTCGGTGATGATGGCCAACATGGCGGAAATGTGCGTCACCAGTGAGGACGTGCTCGGTGAATACGCGGGTGATTGGGAAAGCTACTTCGCGTACGTTTATGACCACAGCCCGTATTTCCAGACGTTCTGGATGCGGTTCGGGTCGATGTGGTCGCCGCGGGTGAACCAGAGTTTCGTCAACAATCCGCCGGACTTCGGCGAGCAGGCGCTCGAGGAGATCTTTCGGCGCCCCGATGCGGCGGCGGTCCAGCCGGTCGCAACGTAGCTTCCGCTGGGGTTAGAGCGCGGGCTGACGCGGCTCCGGCCGGCCGTGGGTGCTGCCTCAAACAGCCGTGAGGCAGCACCGGGAGCCAGCCGCGAAGATTCAGCTGGGCGAGTGCCGGAGCGGGGATCAGGCGGCGGGGACTTCGGCGGGCTCGCGGCGGCGGGTGACGAGGAAGCCGAAGGCGGCGGCGGTGAAGAACATGACGATGCCGTAGACGGCGGCGGGGATTGCCATCTCGGTGCTGTTCAACAGCGTGGGGCTGACCGCGACGGTGATCGCCAGGGTGCTGTTGTGGATGCCGATCTCCATCCCGGCGGCGATCGACTCGCGCCTGCCGACGCCGGCCAGCCTCGGCGCGCCGTACCCGATGGCAAGGCTTGTGATGTTGAAGAGGAGAACCGCGAGGCCGACGGCGATGAAGTAGTCCGCGACGTTGTCGCGTTCCTTGAGCACGGTGCCGGCGATCACCGCGACCAGCACCACGACAGACACGATCTTGACGGGGCGGGACAGGCGGTCGGCGAGGCCCGGGAAGCGTGCCCGCAGTGCCATGCCGATCGCGACCGGTACGAGGACGATCGCGAAGACCTGGAGTACCTTGTCGAACTGCAGGCCGATGGATCCGCTGTCGGGGAGGAAGTACGCCGCGGAGAGGTTCACGACCAGCGGAAGCGTGACCACCGCGAGCACCGAGTTGACGGCGGTGAGCGTCACGTTGAGCGCCACGTGCCCGCCGAAGAGGTGGCTGTACAGGTTCGCCGTGGTGCCGCCGGGTGACGCCGCGAGCAGCATCATGCCGACCGCGAGGGCGGGCGGCAGGTCCAGCGCGACGACCAGGCCGAAGCAGAGCACCGGCAGCAGCAGCGCCTGACAGCCGAGCGCGATCAGTGCCGGCCTGGGGTAGCGCACGACGCGGCGGAAGTCGGCGACGGTCAGTCCGAGGCCCAGGCCGAGCATGATGATGCCGAGCGCGATCGGCAGACCGACAGCCGTCAATGGCGAGTCCATGGCGCAGGATTCTGCCTCAGGTTCAAGAAGCGAGGAATCCTCATTTCAGCCGACCCCAAGCCGTTGACATCGAAGCATCGATGAGATCCGATGGCAACGTTGTCATCTTCCAAAACCCTTGGTCAGCGTGGCCGCGGTTCGTGCTGATGACAACGTTGTCGGTCCGGGCGTCAACGGGAGGTCCCATGCCATCGTCGTACTTCCGGGTATCTCTGGCGGCGGCGAGCTTGCTCGCCGCCGTTCTGCTTGTCCCGGCCTCTCCGGCAGCCGCCGCCGAGGCCCCGGTCGATCTCGTCCGGCCGTTCGTGGGTACGCAGAACTTCGGTAACACCTTCCCCGGCGCGGCGGCGCCGTTCGGGATGGTCCAGGTCAGTCCGGACACCGGCGGCCAGGGCGGCTACGACTACCTGCAGAACACCATCTACGGCTTCAGCCAGACCCACCTGTCCGGAGTCGGGTGCGAGGTGGCCGGCGAGCTGCCGATCATGCCGACCACCGGTGCGGTGACCAGCGTCGACCCGGCGGTCTACCGGTCGGCTTACGCGCACACCGACGAGCAGGCGACCCCCGGCTACTACCGGGTCGGGCTGTCCAAGTACGGCGTGCGTGCCGAGCTCACCGCCACGCCGCGCACCGGCTGGCAGCGGCACACGTTCCCCTCGACCACCGCCGCCAACCTGCTGTTCAACACCGGCAAGGCGAACCAGACCGTCCTGGACTCGGAGATCCACGTGGTCGGCGACCGTACCGTGGAGGGCCGCGTCCGCGCCGGGAACTTCTGCGCCGGCCGTGACGACCACACCGTCTACTTCACCGCGAGCTTCGACCGGCCGTTCACCGGTTACGGCACCTGGCGCGGTACCACCCGCAGCTCCGGCGTCCGGGACGCGGCGGGCACCGGCGGCAACGGCGCGTGGGTCACCTTCGACACCACCGCTGACCGGGACGTGGTGGCCAAGGTGGCGCTCTCCTACACCGGCGTCGAGGGCGCCCGGCGCAACCTCACCGCCGAGACCGGTACGTCGTACGACTTCGACGCCACCCGCGCCTCGCTGCGCACCACGTGGGCGCAGCAGCTGGACGCGATCCGGATCACCGGCGGTACGGCCGACCGGCAGAGTGCCTTCTACACCTCGCTCTACCACTCGCTGATGCATCCCAACGTGGCCGGCGACGTGGACGGCCGGTACATGGGCTTCGACGACCGGGTCCACACCGCTGACGGGTACACGCCGTACCAGAACTTCTCCCTGTGGGACACCTACCGGCCGCAGAACCAGCTGTTGCAGATGCTCGTGCCGCAGGTGGCGCGGGATGTCGCGCGATCGGTGGTGGCGGTGGGCCGCGACGGTGGCTGGCTGCCCCGGTGGGCGCTGGCGAACAGCGAGACGAACATCATGACCGGTGACCCGGTGACGCCGTTCCTGGTCGAGGCGTTCTCCAAGGGGCTGCTCGCGGGGCAGGAGGAGGAGGCGTACGCCCTGCTGCGGGCGAACGCGACGAGCCAGCCGCCGGCCGGTTCGCAGTACAACGGCCGTACCGGTGTGGACTACTACGTCGATCGCGGTTACATCCCGTCCGGGCTGGTGCTGGGGACGACCTGCCGGCACAAGGGCGGTGACAACGACTGCAAGCATCCGGCCTCGTCGACGCTGGAGTACGCCGCGGCTGACGCGTCGCTCGCACTGATGGCCGCCGCGCTCGGGCACACCGAGGATGCCCGGATGTTCGCCGCTCGCGGGCAGTCGTACCGCGCGCTGTGGGATCCGTCGATCAAGCACTTCCGGCCGCGCACGACGACCGGTGCCTGGGTGAGCCCCTACGACCCGGTGGAGGCCGGCAAGCAGTTCCACGAGGGTGGCGCCTACCAGTACCAATGGCTCGTGCCGCAGGACCCGGCGGGTCTTGTCACCCTGATGGGCGGCCGGGCGGCGGCGCAACAGAGACTTGATGACTTTTTTGCGTACGCCCAACTGCTCACCGACCCGGCCGGCACCGCCCGCAACGCGTGGATCAGCAAGCCCTACGACTACTACGGCAAGGCAACCTACAACCCGAACAACGAACCCGACCTGCACGCCCCGTACATGTACCATTGGGCCGGTGCCCCGGCGAAGACCGCGACAGTGGTCCGAGCGGCGATGACCCTGTTCACCACCGGCCCGGACGGCATGACCGGCAACGACGACCTCGGCACGATGAGCGCCTGGTACGTGCTGTCCTCGCTGGGCGTCTATCCGACGATGAGCGGTGCCGGTTTCCTGGCGCTGTCCAGCCCGCAGTTCCCGTCGGCCACCGTGCGCATCGGCGGGTACGCCGACCGGCAGGGCGGAACCCTGACGATCACCGCACCGGACGCGAGCGACACCAACCGCTACGTGCGGCAGGTCCGGCTCAACGGGGCGGACCACACCCGCAACTGGCTCGACTGGCCGGCGATCGCCCGGGGCGGCACGATCGAGCACACCCTCGGCACCGAACCCTCCGGCTGGGGTACGGCCGCCGCGGACCAGCCGCCCTCGGTGAACACCCCGGCCCCGCTGCCCTGTGCCGCGACCACCAGCGGACAGTGCGCTGTCGACATCGGCGCGGCCCGCACCACCGACGGCACCGCCACCACCGCGGCCAGCAGCGCCGGCAACTTCGACGGCGGCGGCTGGAGCTACGACGCGGCGCTGCTACCCCCGGCCGGGCCGGTCTCGTGGGGCGGCATCACCTACAGCGCCCCCGACCCCGGCGGGACCGCACTCACCTTCGTCCGGGCCCGCGGCCAGGAGATCCGGGTGCCCGCCGGCCGCCGGGAGGCGGTGCGGCTGGTGGCGACCGCCCACCACGGGCCGGTGTCCGGGACCGTCACCGTCACCTACGCCGACGGCAGCGTCACCTCGGCACCGATCTCGGTGGCGGACTGGTGCGCGACACCGTCGGCCACCAGCCCCGCGGTGCTGACCATGCCGCACCGGATCAAGGCCGGCCAGGGCGTCGACGGGCCCGGGGTGAGCCTCTTCGGCTACACCGTCGCCGCCGACCGGAACAGGGAGATCCGATCGGTCACGCTGCCCAACGATCAACGCATCCTGGTGTACGCCGTGAGCCTCCAGTGAGCAATTTTCAACCTGACATCGGGCCTGAAGCTGCCGGGCCGTTGTCCAGCGCCGGCGGCCGAGGCCCTCGCCACGTTGAAAAAGGCTCAGTGATCAGTGGTGCCGTGCGTAATGGCCGCGGAGCGGATCCCCGCCGAAGTCGTCACGCAGATGCCGCCACACGGAGTGCGCGTGGTTCGCGTTGTCCTGGGTGTTGTCGTACTCGATCAGGAAGTCCGTGCCGCGTACGCAGTAGTAGTGACCCTGACCGGGATCGGTCGGCCCGGCCCACGCGAACCGGATCCGATCGAGCCCGGCGGCCTCGGCCTCACGCCAGCAGGCCCCGGCATATGCCCGAGGCGCCCGGTCGAGGTAGCGGCGCACTAGCCGGTCCAGGGTGTTCCGCTGGTCCGGCCGCAGCAGGTCCCGGCCGATGCCCTCGGGCAGCACCGCCGGGTCGGCCACCGGGTCGTACCGGGTGAGGATGTCGTCGGGAGCCACCTCGGCGCTGATGCCCAGCGTGCGCTGGTCAGCGTCGAGGCTCCCGGCGAGCTCCCGGGCCAGGTCCTCCTCGGGACCGAGAATGCGGCGCCCGGCCGCCGGCCCGTGACGGACGACGGCGGGCTCGGAGCCCACGAAGTGCGGCGTGAAAGTGGTGGTGCCGTCCGGCGCCACCACGACGTGCACCGCGAGGTGGTGCCCGTTGATCCGCCAGCCCCACGGCTCGCCGGACTCCGGATCACCGAGCACCCGTAACCAGTAACGGTCACCGTCCGGCGGGGAGCCGCTCGTCAAGCCCCGCCGGACCCGCTCGACCTCGATGGCACCGACGGCGAGATCACCGCCGCCGGGGGAGTGGGCGGAGCGGAGCAACTCGACGGCGAGATCGTGCTGGGCCGCGGTGAGATGCTCCATCGGCAGTCCGGGCCGGTCGCCCGGCAGGTAGGTCCAGCGCCGCAGGCCCGCATCGGCGAGGCCACCGCGAACCAGCGCGAGCTGATCACTGTCCAGTGTGGCCACCAGCGCGAGGGCGCAGCGTGCGGCGTCGTCAGCCGGAGTCGTCATAGGAGCCACCGTAGACCGGGCATTGTTCACACGCCGGACACGGCGTTGTAATGGGAGCGCTCCCATGTGACGATGAGTCATGCGCTCAAGGACGGCCGTTGTGCTTTCAGGATTGGCCGGGCTGCTCGCCGGCGTCGTGCCACCGCTGACCGGTCCCGCGGCCGCCGCGGTGCTGCCCTACCAGGACCCGTCGTTACCGGTCGCCACCCGGGTCACCGACCTGCTCGGCCGGATGAGCCTCGACGACAAGATCGGCCAGATGACGCAGTCCGAGCGGGGCACCACCACCGCCGCGGACATCACGTCCTTCCGGGTCGGTTCGGTGCTCTCCGGCGGCGGCTCCGCGCCGTCGCCGAACACACCGGCCGGCTGGGCCGACATGTACGACAGTTACCAGCGGGGCGCCCTCGCCACACCGCTGCAGATCCCGATCCTTTACGGCATCGACGCCGTGCACGGCAACAACAACGTGCCCGGCTCGACCATCTTCCCGCACAACATCGGCCTCGGCGCCACCCGCGACCCCGCCCTGGTGGAGCGGATCGGGCGCGCCACGGCCGAGGAGGTCACCGGCGCCGGCCAGGACTGGACCTTCGCGCCGTGCCTGTGCGTCGCCCGCAACGACAGGTGGGGCCGCACCTACGAGTCGTTCGGTGAGAAGCCGGAGATCGCCACCTCGATGACGACGATCGTGGACGGTCTCCAGGGCACCCGGCTGGACGGGCCCGCCTCCGTACTGGCCACCGCCAAGCACTACATCGGCGACGGCGGCACCACCGGCGGCACGGACCAGGGCAACACGCAGATCACCGAGGCCGAGCTGCGTGCCGTTCACCTTCCGCCGTTCGCCGCCGCGATCCAGCGTGGCGTGGGCTCGGTGATGATCTCCTACAGCAGCTTCAACGGCGCCAAGCTGCACGGCCACAAATACCTCATCACCGACCTGCTCAAGGGCGAGCTGGGGTTCACCGGCTTCGTCGTCTCGGACTGGGCGGCCATCGACCAGCTCGACGGCCAGCGCGGCTTCACCCAGGCCGAGGTCGCCACCGCGGTCAACGCCGGGCTCGACATGATCATGGTCCCGACCGACTGGAAGGTCTTCGTCGGATATCTGCGCGCCGCCGTGCAGGCCGGGCAGATCCCGCAGGCGCGGATCGACGACGCCAACCGCCGCATCCTCACCAAGAAATTCGAGATGGGGCTCTTCGAGCATCCGTACGCGGACCGCAGCTATGCCTCCACGATCGGCAGCGCCGAGCACCGCACGCTGGCCCGGCAGGCCGTCCGCCAGTCGCAGGTGCTGCTGAAGAACGCCGGCGGGATCCTGCCGCTCGCCAAGACCGGTGGCAAGATCTTCGTGGCCGGCAAGAGCGCCGACGACATCGGTAACCAGAGCGGCGGCTGGACACTCTCCTGGCAGGGCGCGAGCGGCAACACGGTGCCGGGCACGTCGATCCTGGCGGGCATCCGCGCTGTCGCTGGCAGCGGCACCACGGTGACCTACAACCGTGACGGCACTGGGGTCGACAACACCTACCGGGCGGCAATCGCGGTCGTCGGCGAGACGCCCTATGCCGAGGGGGAGGGCGACCGGCCCGGTTCGATGAGCCTGGACTCGGCGGATCTGGCGACTCTGTCGCGGCTGCGCGCGACAGGCGTACCCGTGATCGTTGTGCTCGTGTCCGGTCGCCCGCTGGACGTCGCCGCCGAGATCGGCAACTGGAACGCCCTGGTCGCGGCCTGGCTGCCCGGCAGCGAGGGCGCCGGCGTCGCCGACGTGCTCTTCGGTGACCACGCGCCGACCGGCAAGCTGCCGGTGACGTGGATGCAGTCTGCCGCACAGCAACCGATCAACGACGGTGACGGCAAGACACCCCTTTTCGGGTACGGCTACGGGCTGACATATTCGGACACCACCCCGACCGACACCACCGCACCCACCGTGCCCGCCGCCCCCACCGCGACCGCGGTGACAGCCACCGGCCTGACCCTCACCTGGCCGCCGTCGACCGACACCGGCGGCAGCGGGCTCGCCGGTTACGACGTCTACCGTGACGGCACCCTGATCGGCTCCACCAGCGCCGCCACCTACGCCGTCACCGGCCTGAGCTCCGCCACGCGGTACGAGTTCTCCGTGGCGGCCCGCGACACGGCCGGCAACCGCTCCGCCCGCTCACCGGCCCTGGCGGTGACCACCGCGACCGGCGGCACACCCGCCGCGTCGTGCCGGGTGCGCTACACCACGAACGACTGGACGTCGGGCTTCACCGGCACTGTCGCACTCACCAACACCGGCACGACGGCCATCACCCCGTGGACGCTGACCTGGAGTTTCACCGGCGGTCAGACCGTCACCCAGGCGTGGTCCGCTCGGGTCACCCAGAGCGGCCCGGCGGTCACCGCGACCGGTGAGACCTGGAGCGCCACGCTCGCCGCGGGTGCGACGGTCAGCTTCGGCTTCAACGGCTCACACCCGGGCACCAACCCGCGGCCGGCCGCGTTCACCCTGAACGGCGCTGCCTGCGTTGTTGAATGACCCTGCACCGGGGCGAGGCCGGCATTTGGGGCCGGCCTCGCCCCACCGCTACGACGGGTCGCCGTTGAACCTGGCGGTCGACCAGAAGTAGCCCAGCACCGCGAGGCCGGCGCACCAGGCGACCGCCAGCCACCCGCTGTGGCCGATCCCGCTGCCGAGCAGCAGACCCCGGAGGGTCTCGATGGCGGGCGTGAACGGCTGGTACTCGGCGATCGGCTGGAACCATCCGGGCATGCTGTCGACCGGGACGAAAGCGCTGGACAGCAGCGGCAGCAGGATCAGCGGCATCGCGTTGTTGCTGGCGGCCTCGGCGTTCGGGCTGACCAGGCCCATGCCGACCGCGATCCAGGTGAGAGCCAGTGCGAACAGCACCAGCAGCCCCAGCGCCGCCAGCCACTCCAGAGCGGTGGCGTCCGTGGAGCGGAAACCGATGGCCACCGCGACAGCGCCCACCAGGACCACGCTGGCGACCGACTGCAGCACGCTGCCGACGACGTGCCCGACGAGCACCGAGCCGCGGTGGATCGCCATCGTGCGGAAGCGGGCGATGATGCCCTCGGTCATGTCGTTGGAGACCGAGACCGCGGTCCCGATCACGGTGCTGCCGATGGTCATCAGCAGCAGGCCAGGCACGAGATAGGTGAGGTACTGCGCACGGTCCCCGCCGCCGATCCCCGCGCTCAGGGCGTCGCCGAGGATGTAGACGAAGAGCAACAGCAGCATGATCGGGGTGAGCAGCAGGTTCAGGGTGAGCGACGGATAGCGCCGCGCGTGCAGCAGGTTGCGGCGCAGCATCGTGGACGAGTCGCGGGCGGCGAGGGAGAGGGTGCTCATCGGACGGTCTCCTTGGGCTTTTCGGTGACGCCGGAGCCGCCGGTCAGGGCGAAGAACACGTCGTCGAGGTCGGGGGTGTGCAGGGTCAGCTCGTCCGCCGTGACACCGGAGGCGTCGAGCAGGCCGAGCAGGGAGCGCAGCTCGTGCTGGCTGCCGTCGCTGGGGATCCGCAGCGCGAGCGACTCGTCGTCGCGGGCGGCGCTGAGCAGCGCCGAGGCCGCCGACTGGTACGCGACCGGGTCGGTGAACCGCAGCCGGACATGCCCTCCGGGGATGAGCCGCTTCAACTTCTCGGCGGTGCCCTCGGCGGCGATCCGGCCGTTGTGCAGGACCGCGATGCGATCGGCGAGCTCGTCGGCCTCCTCGAGGTACTGGGTGGTGAGGAAGACGGTGACGCCCTCGGCGACGAGCTCGCGGATGATCTGCCACATGTTGTGGCGGCTGCGCGGGTCGAGGCCGGTGGTGGGCTCGTCGAGGAAGATGATCCGCGGGCTGCCGACAAGGGTCATCGCGATGTCGAGACGGCGCCGCATCCCGCCGGAGTAGGTTGAGGCCGGTTTCGTGGCCGCATCCACCAGGTCGAAGCGTTGGAGCAGCTGGGCCGTGGTGCGCCGGCCCTGCTCGCGGGACAGGTGGTGCAGGTCGGCCATCAGCAGCATGTTCTCCTCGCCGGTGATCAGGTTGTCGACGGCGGAGAACTGGCCGGTGACACCGATCGCGGCGCGCACCGCCTGCGGATCGGCGGTCAGGTCGTGCCCGGCGATGCGGATCGAGCCCGAGGCCGGATCAGGGGAGATCAGCGTGGACAGGATCTTGACGGCCGTGGTCTTTCCGGCGCCGTTCTGACCGAGCAGCGAGAAGATGGTTCCCTGCTCGACGGCCAGGTCGACGCCGTCCAGTACCACTTTGTCGCCGTAGGACTTGCGTAGCCCGTACGCGGAAATGGCGAAGTTTGTCATGGGGGTTTGCTCCTTGTGCTCTTGGATCCGGGGTCTCACGACAGGGCGAGTTCGTAGAGGCGGGTTCGGCGGTGTGGGCGGAAGCCGAGGTGGCGGCGCGCGGCCAGCAGCTGGTGGTCGTCCTCGGCGGTGGCGGTCTCGATCTCGGTGATGTGCGGGTGGATGTCGCGCAAGCGCTTGATCAGGGCGGCGTTGACCCAGAGGTCCAGTCGCCGCCCACGGTGGCCGGGACGCACTGCCGGACCGTATTGGCGGGTGGGCGCGCCGACTTCGGCCATGGCGTAGGCCGCAAGGTCACCGCTCGCCTCGGCGGCGGTCAGCACGGAGTGGCCGGGAAGGTCGCCGGTCCAGTGGATCAGGCGATAGCCGGGGTGGTCGGCGTCGATCAGCTCGGCCAGCCAGGCCTGGTGAACGTCGCAGAAGATGAGCAGGTCGTGCCGCCTGGACCCGGTGTGCCGGAAGCCGTGCCGCAGGCAGAACGCCTCGCCCGGCGAACCTGCCTCCACGTCCACCACCAGGCGCGGCTCGGTGGTCTGCTCCCGAACGGCGGCCAGCAGCCGGGAGCCGATACCGCGCCGCCGCCACCGCGGCTTCACGAACAACGTCAGCTCGGCCGCGCCCACCTCGAACGGGTTGATCGGCCGAAGGCCGGCCGTCCCGGCTGGGGAACCGCGCGCCGTGACAGCCCGCCACCCGGGTTGATCCGGCACCGCGACAATGTTGATCCGTTCGTTCATGGCATTCACGATCGCCAGGTCATCGGCGCGGAACAACGCGAGAGATCGCATCGCCGGTTAAGCCTCTGGTTATCGTTCGAGGCCAGGCGTGGTCCTCGTTACCGGCCCGTGGCGAGCTGTCGTTACGATCTCGGTCACGATGCGACCTGTCGTCCTGATCGCGGGCGCGTTGCGACCTGAGGGGAAGACGGGCCGGTGGAGCTGCGGGACATCGAGATTTTTCTGACTCTTGCCGAAGAGCTTCACTTCGGGCGTACGGCCGAACGGCTCCGCGTCTCGCAGGCTCGTGTCAGCCAGTCGATCAAGCAGCAGGAGCGCCGGATCGGCGGTGCCCTGTTCGAGCGGACCAGCCGTATCGTGCGCCTGACCCCGCTCGGCGAGCGGCTCCGTGACCGGCTGAAGGCGGCCTACAGCGAGATCACGGCAGCCCTGGACGAGGCTGCCGCCACCGCTCGGGGGCATGCCGGCACCCTCAACGTCGGCGCCTTCGACACCCAGCACCAGATGATCTCGGACGTCCTGGAGCTGTTCCGCCAGCGGCATCCGCAGTGTGAGCTGCGCATGCGCGAGGTCCTTCCCACCGATCCGTTCGGCGGGTTACGAGCCGGCCGGGTCGACGTCGCGGTGCTCTGGCTGCCGGTCCGCGAGCCGGACCTGGTCGTCGGACCGGAACTGTTCACCGAGACGATGGTGCTGGCCGTCGCGCCCGGTCATCCGCTGACCGAGCGGGACCAGGTCGTCATGGAGGATCTCGGCGATCACCCGGTGGTCTATCCGGACGGGCCCATTCCGGACTACATGTGGGAGGCGCACACCCCCTCCGTGACACCGGCCGGGCGGCCCATCTCGCGAGGGGCTCCGGTGGCCACGCTGGCGGAAGCCTTCACGGCGATCAGCGCGGGCCGTGTCATCTCTCCCATCGGGTCCTACGCGGCCGCCTCCCGGGTGCGCCAGGACGTCACCTTCCTGCCGATCGCCAACGGTCCGGTCATGCATTACGCACCGGTGTGGCGCGCTGACGGTGAGACGCCGCTGGTCCGCGCCTTCCTCCGAGCGGTCAGCGAGGCCTGATCCCGCTACTACCCAGGTGCAACAGTCTGACATCTGGCGTCACAACCGGCCCCTCCGAATCTGGAACCCGTAAGCAAAACGGGGGAGGGGACGTTGTTGATGAAGGTTCAGATCCGCAGGTTCGCCATGGGTGCCGTTGCCGCCAGTGCCATCGCCGCTGTCGGTGTCTTCGCCCTTCCGACCGGCTCGGTGGGCTGGGAGCCCGTCACCTACGGTCTGACCGCCGGTCCGGAGCAGCTGCTCCCGGCCACCGTCTCCGCCGAGCAGCCCGCCCGGGTCGTCGTGACCACGGTCGGCAAGGACGGCAAGCCGGTCATCTCGGTGAAGGAGGCCACCGACATGGCGTCGGCGGCGGAGCTGGTCAAGGACGGCCAGAACGCCGAGGACGCGGTGAGCGTCGAGGTCGACGCCACGATGTACGCGCTCGGCGTCCCGACCGGCTCGGACCCGTCACGCGGCCAGCAGTGGGATTTCGCCAAGCTGAAGGTCGCCGACGCCTGGAAGAAGTCGACCGGCGCGGGCGTCACCGTCGCGGTGATCGACACCGGCGTCGACGCGAAGCACCCGGACCTGGCCGGCAACGTGCTGAGCGGATACGACGCGATCGCCAACAAGGCCGGCACCGTCACCGACGCCAACGGGCACGGCACCCACGTCGCGGGCACGATCGCCGCGGTCACCGGCAACGGGGTGGGCGTCTCCGGCATCGCGCCGGACGCGAAGATCCTGCCGGTCAAGGTGCTCGGCTCGAACGGCAGCGGCAACATGTCCGACGCGGCCGAGGGCATCATCTGGGCCGCCGACCACGGTGCCCAGGTCATCAACATGTCGCTCGGCTCGACCTCTAAGGTCACCGCGGTCACCAACGCGATCAACTACGCCCGCAACAAGGGTGTCACCGTCGTTGCGGCGGCCGGCAACAGCCGCTCGTCCGGCAGCCCGGTCAACTACCCGGCGGCCGACGCCGGCGTGATCGCGGTGGCCGCCACCGACTCCGGTGACAAGGTCGCCGGCTACTCCAACGCGGGTAGCTACGTGGACGTCGCCGCGCCGGGCAGCAGCATCACGAACACCTATCCGACCGCGCTCGGCAACGGGTACAAGACGATGAGCGGCACGTCGATGGCCTCGCCGCACGTCGCGGGTGTGGTCGCGCTGCTGAAGGGTGCCAACGCGTCTTTGACGCCGGACCAGGTCGAGGCCGCGCTGGAGAAGACCGCTGTCGACCTCGGGTCCAAGGGCTTCGACAACGACTACGGCAACGGGCGTATCGACCCGGTGGCCGCGCTGGCTTCCGTCGCTCCGGTCTCCACTGCCCCCTCGACCGCCCCGTCTTCCGCGCCCTCCTCTGCCCCTTCCACCGTCCCGTCTTCGGCTCCTTCCAGCGCTCCGGCTTCCTCTGCGCCGGTTTCCTCCGCGCCGACTCGGCCCGTGCCCACTCGTTCCGTGCCCACCTCTTCCGCTCCGGCCTCGTCCGCCCCCGCTCCCACCTCGTCCGCTCCCGCTCCCACCTCGTCCGCTCCCGCTCCCACCTCGTCCGCTCCCGCTCCCACTTCGTCCGCTCCCGCCTCGTCCTCTTTCGAGACGCAGGTTGTCACGCTGACCAACGCGCAGCGGACGGCGAACGGTTGTGGCCCGCTGCGTATCGACGACCGGTTGACCACGGCGGCCCGCGCACACAGCACCGACATGGCGGCCAAGGGATTCTTCAGCCACACCGGCTCCGACGGCAGCAACTTCGTCACCCGGGTGGTCCGGACCGGCTACTCCGGTGCGTCCGCCGAGAACATCGCCTCGGGTTACCGCACCCCGCAGGAGGTCGTGACCGGCTGGATGAACAGCTCCGGGCACCGTGCCAACATCCTCAACTGCAACAGCATCGCCGTCGGTGTCGGCCTGGTCATCAAGGCCGACGGCACCACCTACTGGACCCAGGACTTCGGCCGGGTCTGACAACAGCGGAACGTTTGAGGGCGACGGTCATCTGGCCGTCGCCCTTCGGCGTTCTGATCGATTCGCGCTGGGCAAATTAATAGACGGGCGTTGATATCCGGAAACACTGATGCAATGATTACCTGGGAGCGCTCCCACCGCCAGAACGCCGAAGAATGGGAGGACGTACTGTGCGTCCACACGAGTCCAATCGATCCGGCCGGCACTCCCGCTCAACCCTCCGCCGGCCCGTCCAAGTGTTTGCCGTGCTGCTCGCCACCGTGATCAGCATGCTGCCCTGGGCCGGCGCGGCACAGGCACACGGCACCATCGTCAGCCCCGCCTCCCGCGCCTACCAGTGCTGGCAGACCTGGGGAAGCCAGCACATGAACCCGGTCATGCAGACGCAGGACCCGATGTGCTGGGGCGCTTTCCAGGCCAACCCGGACACCATGTGGAACTGGATGAGCGCGCTACGAGACGGCCTGGGCGCCCAGTTCCAGGCGAAGACCCCCGACGGCCAGCTGTGCAGCAACGGCCTCTCCCGCAACGACAGCCTGAACCAGCCCGGAGCCTGGAAGACGACGAGCCTCAGCCGCAGCTTCACCGTCAAGCTGTACGACCAGGCCAGCCACGGTGCCGACTACTTCCGCGTCTACGTCAGCAAGCAGGGGTTCAACCCGGCCACCCAGCGCCTCGGCTGGGGGAACCTCGACTTCATCACGCAGACCGGCAGGTACGCGCCGGCGCAGAACATCTCGTTCAACATCTCCACCTCCGGATACACCGGACACCACATCCTCTTCGTCATCTGGCAGGCCTCGCACCTCGACCAGGCCTACATGTGGTGCAGCGACGTGAACTTCGCCTGATCCGCACCGGTCATCGCACCATCGGCCATCGCAGCATCGGCCATCGCAGCGCCGATCCGGCCCGGGACATCGCCGACGTCCTGGGCCGGAGACTGGTCCGCCCCAACCCCCCGAACCGGCGACGAGGTGAGCAACGAAAATGATCTCCCGAGCGGGTCTCGCGCGGTGGTTCCCCAACCGTTACGTGTGGGCGGCGGTGACCCTGCTGGCTGTGTCCGCGGGTGTGGTCCTCCTGAACAAGCCGGCGCCGGCGGATCTGCAGACCCAGATCATGAGCCGGATGCGTACCGAGCTCGAACAGTCCGACCCCGGGCAGCACAACCACGCCGGGCACGCTTCCGCCGGGCCGGCTTCTACCGGACCTGCGAAACCTGCGGTGATCTGTGGTGTCCGCGTCTACGGGTACGAGCCCTCCGAGGTCAGCACCCTCGCCGACGTGCAGACGGTCTACGGGTTTCACCTGTGCGGTGTCGCCGAGCCGCAACGGCCCTGGGACGTGGCGGTCAAGCTGGCCGGCCCGGTGATCCTGGACATGTCGACCGAGCCTCCCGGCATCCAGGTGGTCGAGGCGACCGACGACGTCAAGTTCATCGACCGGCTACGCGAGATGTTCCCCGACAAGTACGCGCAGCTGGCACAGAAGGAGGCGCTGTCCGAGTCGGAGATGACCGGCCTGCGCGCCCGCTACCACGACGCCGCCGGCCTCTGACACACCGTGTTCTTTCGCGCGTCGACGGCACCTGAAGCGCCCCTTGCCACCGTATTGTCAACTGGCACCGCGGTGGCCCGTCCACCCGGGTGAGCCCAGCCGTGCGGGCCGGGCGAGGTGCGTGCCGACGGAAAAGGGGAAGCATGCGGATCACCGTGCTCGGCGCCGGTTCGTGGGGTACCACGGTTGCGTCCGTCCTCTCCCGCCGCGATCACGAATCGCTGATCTGGGCACGCAGTCCGGCCACCGCGGACGAGATCAACACCAAGCACAGCAACGAGCGTTACCTCGAGGGCTTTCCGCTTCCCGGCCGGCTCCGCGCCACCGCGGACCTCACCGAGGCGGCAGCCCACGCGGAGTTGCTCGTCGTCGGCGTGCCGACCGGAGCGTTCCGCGCCACTCTGGAGCAGGTCCGGCCCGATCTGCACCCGTGGATCCCGGTGGTGAGCCTCAGCAAGGGCCTGGAGCGTGACTCCCTGCTGCGGATGACCGAGGTGATCAAGGAGGTACTGCCGGGACACCCGGCCGCCGCGCTCACCGGCCCCAACCTGGCCAAGGAGATCATGGCGGGCATGGCGGCGGCCACCGTGATCGCCACGGACGATCTGACCGTCGCCACCGAGATTCAGCGGGTGTTCCGGCGGGGTCTGCTGCGCGTGTACACCAACCACGACGTAATCGGCTGCGAGGTCGGCGGAGCGCTGAAGAACGTCGTGGCGATCGCCACCGGCATCGCCCAGGGCCTCGGCGTCGGCGACAACACCCGAGCCGGGGTGATCTCCCGCGGACTCGCCGAGCTGACCACACTGGCGGTCGCGATGGGCGGCGAGCCGAACACCCTCGCCGGTCTGGCCGGAATGGGCGACCTGGTGGCAACCTGCATCAGCCCGCACAGCCGCAACCGGCACGTCGGCGAGCAACTCGGCCGCGGCCGAAGCCTGGACGACATCCTCGCCGAGATGGGCCAGGTCGCCGAGGGAGTCAAGACGGTGCACGCCGCGGTCCGCCTGGCCGACCTCCACGGCCTGGCCATGCCCATCACCCGCACGATCCACCGCGTCATCACCGGCGACATCACCGCCGAGCGCGCCTACGACGGCCTGCTCCGCGCCCACCCCGCCGGCCACGAATCCGAACCCGGCTAGGAACCGCCGGCCCAGCTGCGCCCGGCACCAGCAGCGGCATCTGGTCCAGGTCGCCGGTGGTGACGCGCATCGGTACGAGGTTGGAGAACCGGGGGATGTCGATCTCCTGGCCACCGAGGCTGGTCCGCCCGATCCCCGTCCGCGCCCAGCATCAGCGCCGCCGCCAGCCCGCGCCCGTCAGCGATCCCGCCGGCGGCGAGCACCAGCGCCGGCGCGACGGCGTCCACCACGAGCGGCACCAGCGCGAACGTCGGCAGCGTCGCATAGTTGTGCCCGCCCGCCTCCAGGCCCTGAGCGACCACCACGTCGACCCCGTCGTCGACCGCCTGTTTCGCCGCGTCCACCGATCCGACCTGGCGTCATCGCGACGAACGCCATCCCGGCCTGCGCGATCGGAGTGGAAAGCCCGTACTCCTCGGTGAACCTGGTTCGCAGCTCCATCCGGTCGACGATGGCACGATCGTCGCGCCGAGCCTGTCAGCCGACGGACAGCATCGCGTTGATGTCGGCGATCACCTGACCCGTCTCCTTCATCAGTACGGCGTTGATGCCGAACGCCAGCGCGCTGTCCACAAGCTGCGGCACGTTGTCGACGAACACCATCTCGTCAGGCGCCACCCCCATGCGGCGGCACGTCAGCTCCCACAGGGCGGGGTCCGGCTTGTTCATCCCCACCTCATGGGAGTAGATCAAGTCGTCGACCAGGTCGCCGAAGCCGTACCGCTGGTGCTCCCGCTCACGCGCCCCGACGAAGCTGTTGCTCAGGATCCCGGTGCGATATGCCGGTCGCAGCGCACGGGCATACTCGATCAGTTCCGTGTTGGCGACACCCAGGTACTACCGCCACATGTCAGCCATCACGGCGCCGACCTGCTCCGCGGTGAGCCCCAGCCGCTCAGCCATGGCCCGGTGCACCTCGGCCTCGGTCACCCCGCCCACCGCTCCGGCGTCCCAGACGTCGGCCATGACAGTGGTGGTGGTCTTCTCGGGCAGGCCGAGCTCGGCCTCCCACCGCCGGTCGAAGTCCATCGGTTCCACCAGCGCCAACACGCCCCCGACATCGAAGACAACCGCCCGAATCGCCATGAGCGGACTTTACGCATCGACGTCCAGCGGCTCCGGGTACAAGCGCCGTGGCTGGCGTATCTCCCGGCTAAGTGCCAGCTGAGTGGCGAAGTCGGCACTCTGGGTGACTGCGAGAGGACGGTGTCGGCATGAAGAAACTCACCTGCGTCATCACCGCGGCGTTGACTACCAGCGTTGCCGCGATCTCACCCACTCCCGCCGGCGCCGCGCCCGCTTCCGGCTCCGGCTCCGGCTCCGCACCGCGGTGTACGCCCGCCCGGCCCCGCGCGGACTTCTACGCCGGCGGCCGCATCGCCTCCAAGCCGATCAACGACGACAATGCGGCCTGCACCACGATCTCGGTCTCCGGGATCAGGGACGCCGCCAACTCCGCCGACACCTGCCAGACCTTCCTGGTAGCCCTGCTGTCCGCAGACGGGCGTGATCCCACCTACACCGAGCCGGTGGAAGCGTGCTCGCCCACACCACGGGTCCGCACAGTCCTCGCCACGGGCGTACCGGCCGGGGTGCAGTTCCGGGTCCTGTACCAGATTGACTACCTCGAACCCGCACCGCAGGTCGTCCGCTACACGGTCTGGCACTGATCGATACACCGCCCTGCGCCGACTTCTCATCGGCGCAGGGCACCCGGGCGCGTGAAGGAGCACTGGGGGCCGGCCGGGGCAGCCACCGGGGGCGATCACCGCCGGGGGAGCGCGGTCGTGCCGTGGCACCACACAATGGCGCGGTGGATCAACTCAGGCGGTGGGTGCGGATCGCGGCGGGGATCACCGGGCGCGGGCCGCGGGAGCGGCGGCTCCGGGCGGCGGTGGACGGCCGGATCGTGCTGGTGACCGGGGCGTCGGAGGGGATCGGCGCGGCGACGGCCCGGCGGCTCGCGGCGGCCGGTGCGACTGTGCTGCTGGTGGCGCGCACCGCCGAACGGCTCGAGCGGGTGCGGGTGGCCATCGAAGAGGCGGGTGGGCGCTCATTCGTACACCAGACTGATCTGTCCTTGCCGGACGCAGCCGCCGCCCTCGCCGCGGACCTGGTGTCGCAGTATGGCCGGATCGATGTTGTGGTGAACAATGCCGGTCGGTCCATCCGGCGATCGGTTGCGGACACGGCCGACCGGTTTCACGACGTTCAGCGGACCACGAGCCTGAATTATCTGGGGCCCGCTCAGTTGCTGCTGGTGCTGCTGCCGGCGATGCGGGCGGCCGGTGGTGGGCACATCGTGAACGTGTCGACGGCCGGGCTGTCGATGGCCACGCCGAACTGGTCGGCCTACCACGCTTCCAAGGCGGCGTTCGATACGTGGCTGCGCAGTGCGGCTGTGGAGTTGCGGCGGGACGGCGTCACGGTCAGCACGGTGTACTGCAACCTGGTCCGCACCCGGATGAGCGCGCCGACGCCGCACTACCAGCGGGTTCCGGTGATGTCGGCGGCCGAGGCAGCGGAGATCGTGTGCCGTGCGGTGGCGCATCGCCGGTCGTGGTGGCCGTGGTGGGCCCGGATCGGGGCGGTGGTGTCGGCGGTGATGCCCCGGACCGTCGAGCGCGCGCTGGCCGCTGGGGTGCGGGTTCTCGACGCCGCCCAGCCGCTGCGGGTGCTGGCGGCGGCCGGGCTGTGGCGCCCGGCACGGGTGGTGCGGATGCTGCGCGCCGGTCACCGGCACGGGCGCAGCCTGGCCGCGGCGCTCGCGGCGGGGCCGCCGGAAGGGCTCGCGCTCGTGGACGCGGAGGGGCCGGTCACCTATCCGGAGCTGGACGCGCTGGCTGACGCCTGCGCTGTCAACGCGACAGTGGGGCTCGGCGTGCGAGCCGGCGACCGGGTCGGGCTGGCCTGTGCCGGTCATCGGGGTTTCGTGGCGGCGGCGGCCGGGCTGGCCCGGCTCGGCGTCGACGTGGTGCTGCTGCCGCCGGATCTGCCCCGCGACCGTACCGCCGAGGTGTTGCGCCGCGAAGGCGCCGCCGGTCTGGTGCACGAACCCGGTGGCGGCATCGGTGACCTGCCGTCGATGTCCTGGCCGGAGTTGCTCGCCGGGCACGGCGGTGGGAAACCCGCGGTGAGCAGGGCCGGGCGCGTGTCCGTGCTGACCTCCGGCACGACCGGGGTGCCGCGCAGCGTGTCCCGCCCGTTCCCCCTGCGCATGCTGCTCGGACCGGTGACCGCCCACCTGCGGCTCACCCCGGTGCGGCCCGGCGAGGCCATCGTCGTGGCCACCCCACCGGATCACGGGTACGGCCTCACCTACCTCTCCGCCGGACTTGCCCTGGGCGCCCCGGTGGTCCTGGTGCCCGGCGGCGACCCGGAACGGATCCTGAACGCGGTCGCCGACCACCGCGCCGGCCTGCTGTTCGCGCTGCCGATTCAGCTGCGCCGGATGTGCGACCTGCCGCGATGGCCGGCCCTGGACTCGCTCCGCTGTGTGGTCAGCGGCGCCGCACCGCTGACCGCCGACCTGTGCGAGCGGCTGCGCGAACGCCTCGGTGACCGGGTGTTCAACATGTACGGCACCACGGAGGCCGGATGGGCGGCGATGGCCACCCCGGCTGACCTGCGCGCGGCCCCCGGTACGGTCGGCCGCGCCCCGCGAGGGGTGGGCATCCGGGTCGTCGAGCCGGACGATACGACGCTGCCGCCGGGCCGGACGACGCTGCCGCCGGGCCGGACGACGCTGCCGCCGGGCCGGATCGGCGAGATCCAGGTCCGGGGCTGGCACCCGGGCGGCCGGTGGTTCGCGACCGGCGACCTGGGCCACGTCGACCTGGCGGGCCGGCTGTTCGTCGACGGGCGGCTCGACGACATGATCGTCTCGGGCGGGGAGAACGTGTATCCCGGCCCGGTCGCCGCGATCGTCACCAGCCACCCCGACGTGGCCGACGCGTTGCTGGAACCGGTCGCCGACGCGGAATTCGGTCAGCGGCTGCGCGCCACGGTGGAGGTCCGGCCCGGCCGGTCGCTGACCGCCGCACAGCTGGGGGAGTGGCTGGGCACGCGGCTGTCCCGTGCCGAGCGCCCGCGGGAGATCGTCGTCGTCGCCGAACTGCGCCGCACAGCGACCGGAAAACCGCTGCGCGAGCGGTGATTCAGATCCAGCCGCTGTCCCGAGCGCTGAGAGCGGCCTCGATGCGGTTGCGGGTCCCGGTCTTGCCGATCGCCGCCGACAGGTAGTTGCGGACCGTGCTCTCGGACAGGTGCAGCCGGGCGGCGATGTCGGCAACCGTGGCGCCGTCCACGGCAGCGGCCAGGACGTCCTGTTCCCTTTCGGTCAGCGGGTTCGGGCCTGTCGACAGCGCGGCCGCAGCCAGCGCCGGATCGATGACCCGCTCACCGGCAAGCACCCGGCGCACTGACGCGGCCAGTTCCTCTACCGGACCGTCCTTGACCAGGAAACCCGCGGCGCCGGCCTCCATCGCCCGCCGCAGATAGCCCGGCCGTCCGAAAGTGGTCAGGATCAGCACCCGGCAGCCGGGCAGCTTCTCGCGCAGCACGGCCGCGGTGTCGAGGTTGCTGCCGTCCGGCATCTCGATGTCCAGCAGGGCCACGTCCGGGCGTACCCGGAGGGCGGCCTCGAGCGTCTCGGCGGCGGTCCCGGCCTGGGCCACCACCTCGATGTCGGGTTCGAGGCCGAGCAGCAGGGCGAGGGCGCCGCGCATCATCCCCTGGTCCTCGGCGAGCAGCAGCCGGATCATCCGGTCGCCCTCCGATGGGCGTTTTCGGACGTCTCCTCGGGCGCCTTTTCGGGCGCCGTGGCGGGCGCCTTTTCCGGCGTCTTTTCCGGCGTCTTTTCGTGCGCCGTTTCTGACGCTGGTGCGGGAACGCGGGCGGTGAGCAGCATTCCGCCGCCGCGCGCCGGTCCGACCTCCAGCGTGCCACCCGCCTGCTCGAGCCGTTCGCTGAGACCGCGCAGGCCGTTCCCCGGCTCCGGCCGGCCACCCACACCATCGTCGCGCACGGTGAGCACCGATTCGCCGTCATCAACGCTCACCGTGATGTCGCAGCGTCGTGCCCGGCTGTGCCGCAGCACGTTCGTCACACCCTCCCGCAGCACCCAGCGGAACGCGTCACCGGCCTCAAGATCAAGGTCAGACCCGGTTTCCTGTACGGAGACCGCGATGCCGACGTCCGCCAGGACCGCCCGCGCGTTGTCGAGTTCGCGGTCGAACGTGTGCTCCCGATACCCCGTGACGGCCTCGCGTACCTCGGCGAGCGCGGTCCGGCCGATCCGCTCGATGTCGGCCGCCTCCGCCGCGGCACGATCAGGATCGGTCGGGGTGAGACGGCGCACCACCTCAGCCTTCACCACCACCAGGGACAGGGTGTGCCCGAGCAGGTCGTGCAGATCCTTGGCGAACCGCAGCCGTTCCCGCTCCACCACCGTACGGGCCAGTTCCCGCTGCGTGCGGCGAAGCTCCTCGACCAGGCGGACGAACCGGGTGAAGGCGAGCGTCATCGCACCCGCCAGCAGGGTGATCAGCGCCGCCTGGACGGTGTCACCGGCGGGCAGCCGGTGCGCCGCGCCGATCACCAGAACCGCACCGGTGCTGCCCGCAACCCAGCCGAACGCCCAGGCCGTCCTGGTCAGGCCCACGGCGCCGGCCGAGCACACGTACAGCAACAGGATCAGCCAGCCCTCCGGCCCACCGGCGTACACGGCGGCGAGCCCGGCACCGAGCAGCGCCAGCACCACCAGCCCGGCGTGGTGCACAACAGGCCGGACAGGCAGGCTCGCCACGGGCACCGCCACGAGCGCGATGTAAAGCACCGCGAAGACGACAAGCCCCGCCGCCGCCGGAACCGTCGGCCGCACCTGACCGTTCCCGATCGCGGCAGCCGCCGGCAGCAGGAACCACAGCCACAGCGTGTGCGCCGCCACGAGCGCGAACCCACGGCGCCGCACAGTTGTCAGCCGCCGCACGGGTGCCGGCCCCACGGGTGCCGGCCCCACGGGTGCCTGCCCCACCGGTGCCAGCCGCCCTGTAGGTGTCGAGCTCTCTGCGGATGTCGAGCTTCGTGCGGGTGTCACCGCCGGGAAATCGGGCATGATCGACACGTTAGCGATCGTCAGCCGCGCGCGGTGGAACGCCGGTACGCCCCAGCCGCGACCGCCGCGAACACCACTGTCCACGCCGCGAGCACCGCCAGCCCCACCCCGCTCGGCACCAGGCCGGCCGCCGTTCGCCAGCCGAGTTCGGCGTACCGATAGGTCGGCATCGCGTGGGCCACCTGGCGCAGGACGTCCGGGAAATATGTCGCGGGCACCAGCAGACCGCCGAGCACCGCCAGCCCGAGAAAGACCAGGAAGTTGACCGCCTGGGCCAGCTGCGGGCCGAGTCCGTACCCGATGGCGAGCCCGAGCAGGGCGAACGGCACCGTCCCGGCCCACATCAGCAACAACAGCGCTACCCACCGGCCGGCACCCAGGTCGACATCGTGCTGCACCCGCGCGGCGATGCCGACCGCTACGACCGGCGGCACCGCGTTGACCGTACAGATGAAGGCCTTGACCGAAACCGCCCGCCAAGCCGGCAGCGGAGTGACACGCAGCTGCCGCAACCACCCCGCCGCACGCTCCTGCGAAACCGCCGCACCCACCGAAAGCGCCCCCGCCACAGCCCCATAACCAGCCAGCCCGATCATGATCGCGGCAGGCCCCGCCACCCCCTCCAACCGATCACTGGCCGACCACCCCGAAAAGATCAGATAAGTAGCAACCGGCCCAAACACCGAAAAAATCAGCACCCGGGGATCCCGAACCAACCGCCGCAACTCAAACCGCAAATAGGCCCGCATCTCAGTGCTCCTCCGCAGTCGCCACGCCCGCGTCTTTGGTCGCCACACCCGCGTCAGCTCCGCCCGCCACACCCGCGTCAGCTCCGCCCGCCACACCCGCGTCAGCTCCGCCCGCCACACCCGCCTGAGTTCCGCCCGCCACACCCGTGTCGGCTCCGCCCACCGCACCCGCTTCAGCCCGGGTCGCCGTGACCGTTTCGATCAGGCTCAGAAAGACCGCATCAAGCGAAGCGGTGCTCTCCAAACCGCTCATCGCCCGAACCTGCGCCGGCGTCCCGTCAGCCACCACCCGACCGGAAGCGATCACCACAATCCGATCAGCGAACTCGTCAGCCTCATGCAACTGATGAGTACTGAACAAAACGGTGTGCCCCTCCTCCGCATACCGCCGAACGGCATCCCAGAAAGCCCTCCGCGCAGCCACGTCCATCGACGCAGTCGGCTCGTCCAGAACCAGCAGATCCGGATCCCCAGCCAGCGCAAACGCAAACCGCGCCCGCTGCGTCTCACCCGCCGACAACTTGTCGACCCGCCGCCCCGCCCGCTCCGTCAGCCCCGCCACCGCAAGCACCCGCGCAGTCTCGAGAGGCCGCGGGTACAGAGCCCGCGCAAGCTCAACCACCTCCCGCACAGTCGCCCCCGCCACAAACCCAGCCTCCTGCAACATCGCACCCACCCGCCCGGCCAGCACCGCCTCCTCCGGCGACTGATCGAACACGGTCACAGCGCCCTCATCCGCCCGCAAAAGCCCAAGCATGATCGAGATAGCAGTCGTCTTACCGGCACCATTGGGCCCAAGAAGCGCGACAACAGTGCCCCGCCCTACATCCAGATCGAGCCCCCCGAGAGCCCGCACCTCCCCGAACCGGCGCCCGATCCCCCTGAGTCGCACAACGAAATCACCCATGCCCACCACGCTATGAACGCGCGCCCCACCCCAGCAGATCCACCAATCCCCAATCCCCCATGACAAATGTCCCGCCGCCACGGCCGCCACTCGCAAGACGCCGAAGGCCGTGACTGCGGAAATTCACGGCGCCCCCAGCAACACCGAATTTCCGCAGACAGCAACTCTCCGCACTAACCGGCACCACGGATAACCCCCGACCGCATCGCGCCACACGGAGCCTGAGTCGCAAGGTTTTGGGCGGGGATGGCCCACGCGGGATATCAAGCCTGACGGTCCTGCGTGGGCCATCCCCGCCCAAAACCGTCCCGCTCGCGCATACCCCGCCAGCTGCACTCCCGGCGGCCGCGGCGGCGCCCGCGGCGGTGGCGGCGGCGCGGCAGGTGGCGGCCGAGGGTGCGCGGCCGCGGTGAACGCCGCGGTCGCGGTGCTGGTGGCGCTCGCGGCGACATCGCCGCCGCCCGCGCCGCCGGTGGCGGCCCGGCCGGAGGCGGGGCGGCGCCGCGGAGGCGGGGCGGCGCCGCGGAGGCGGGGCGGCGCCGCGGAGGCGGGGCGGCGGCGGCGGCGGGCGGCGGCGGCGGAGGAGGGGCGGTGGCGGAGGAGGGGCGGCGGTGGCTCTTGGCTTCCGGTGGTCCGGCTGGTGAAGATGGTCTCGGTAACCCGCCGCGCTCAAGTCTCACCTGCCGCGGCCGATGAGGCACAGGGGCATGTCGCGAGAGGGGACCTGATGGATACGGCGACGTCGGTGCCACCTCCGGTCGGCGGCGCTAGGTGGGCGTTGGGACGCGTACCGTTTGTGCCGGGAATGATCTTGTATGTCGGTGCGATGTTCCTGGTGACGCACGCGTTCTACCGGTGGGGTCTCTCGATGGCCTCGCCGATCGTGATGACCGGGCTGCTCGCGCTGTTCCTGGCCGGCAGCCACGAGCGCTGGCAGCGCCTGCTGGGCGGCGGCCACATGCACAACCGCATCGTGTTGCGGCTGGCGGTGGCGAACGTCGGCGCCGCCGTGATGATGACCTACGCCGGCTGGAGCTTCATGGTTCCGGCGTGGGCGGTCCTCATCGCCTCCGTCCACATCGGCTGGTCCGGGGCGCGGAGCCGGCTCGCGGCCGGCGCCATCACCGCTGTTGTCACGCTCGCCGCGCAGGCCGCCGTCCACGCCGGGCTGGCCGCGTCGATCATCCCGTTGAAGTATTCCGACGGTGCCGCGATCTGGGGGCTGCTGCTGGCGGTGACCGCGCTGAACAACGTCGGGGTGTCGGCAGCCAGCGGCGAGGAGGCCACCGCTGCGCTGCACCAGGCCGAGGCGCGCTTCCGGGCACTGGTGGAGAAGTCCTCCGACGTGGTCGCCGTGCTCGACGCCAACGCGCACATCACGCTGATCAGCCCGGCGATCCGGCACGTGGCGGGCTGGGAGCCGGACGATGTCCTCGGCCTGGACCGGATGGTGTTCGTGCACCCCGACGACGTGCCCGCGGCCCGCGCCGCCCTGGACGAGGTGATCGCCGGGGGTGACGGCGCCGAGGTGCGCTTCGAGAGCCGGTCGCGGCGGCGCGACGGGGCGTGGCGGTGGTACGAGACCACGATGCGCAACCTGCTCGCCGATCCGGCCGTGGGTGGCATCGTCTGCAACGAGCGCGACGTCACCGAGCGCCGCCTGCTCCACGACGAGCTCGCCCACGCGGCGGCGCACGACGGGCTGACCGGGCTGCCGAACCGTACGGAGATGAGCAGGCGCCTGGCGGCCGCGCTGCCGGATGCCCGTCCCGGGCACCTGGTGGCATTGCTCTACATCGATCTTGACGGGTTCAAGGGAGTGAACGACGCGTACGGGCACGCCACCGGTGACGCCCTGCTGGTGGCGGCGGCCGAGCGGCTCCGCGGCGGGTTGCGGGCGGAGGACGAGTTGTGCCGTCTCGGCGGGGACGAGTTCGCCGCCATCCTGAGCGGTGTGCCCAGTGTCCGCGCCGTCGACGACCTGGTCGCCGAGCTGTCCGGGGCGATGCGCCTGCCGTTCGTACTGTCCGGCCGCACCGTGCAGGTCGGCGCGAGCATCGGGTCAGCGACCGCCGACTCCGCCGCGGCCGACGCGACAGTGCTCGTCGAGCGGGCCGACACAGCGATGTACGCGGTCAAGCACGGCACAACCGTCTCCCGATAGTCTGGCTAACCCGACCATCGGCTGGGGGGCTCGCGGGATGGAGTAGCTCCGGCCGGCGGCCGAGACTGAACCCATGATTGCCAACGGCCTGGCGGCAGTGTTCGGCCCGGACCGCGTGCCGGCCCGCGGGCGCGCCGGCGGCCCGCTGTGGCCGATACCGGCGCTGGCTCTCGCGATGTACGTCTTCGCCGGCCTCGGCGAGGCCGGGACCGGGCCGCTGGTACGTGCCACTCTCGCCGTTGCAGCGGCCGGCCCGGTGGCACTGGTGCACCTCAGCCCGCTGATCGCCTGGCGTCTCGCCGCTCTCGCCACCCTCGTGACCGTCCCGGCCGAGGTCGCTTCCGGCGGGCTCGCCTGGCCGTGGCACCCGGTGCAGCTCCTGGTGCTGCCGGGCACGGTCCTGGCGGTGGCGCTGCGGCACCGTACCGGTGTGGTCGCCTGGGTGGGTGTTCTGACGTGCGCGGCGATGGTGGCTCGGGTTTCGCCGCAGGACGCGGTCACCGTGGTCGCGCTGGTCGCCGTGGTCGCGGTGACCGGCGTGCAGGTCCGCCGGCGGGTGGTGGCACGGCAGTCGGCGGAGCAGACCCGGCGGGCGCTGGAGGAGCAGCGCACGCTTCTCGCGCGGGAGTTGCACGACGTGGTCGGGCATCACATGTCGCTGATCGCGGTACGCGCCGAGTCGGCACCGTACCGGTTGCACAGCCGCCCGCAGGATCAGCCCGCCGAGTTCACCGCGATCGCGGGTGCCTCCCGGGACGCCCTGAACGAGATGCGCTGCCTGGTCGGTGTCCTGGCCGGCGGCCCGGCGCTGCCCGGCATCGAGGGCGTGCGCACGCTGGTCGACCGGGCCGAGGCCGCCGGCCTGAGCGTGGAGGCGTGTCTCGATCCGGCGGCCGGCGACGTAGCCATCTCCGCGGCGTCCGCGCTGACCGTGCACCGCGTCGTGCAGGAGGCACTGTCGAACGCGGCGCGCCATGCCCCGGGCAGCACGGTCCGTCTCAGCGTCACGGTCGCGGGTGGGTCCTTGCTTTTGGGCGTACGGAACACAGCTCCGACCCGGCCGGACCACCCCGACCCGAACCGGGGCCATGCCGCCGGCAACGGTCTGACCGGCATGCACCGGCGGGTGACGGCCCTGGGCGGCACGCTCGACACCGGCCCGACCACCGACGGCGGCTACGAGATCACCGCCGTCGTCCCCTTCGCCGGACCGCGCGTTCCCGGCGCGTTTCCCGCGTGCGGGGGAGCGATCTCCCTCGGCGGAGGGATCGAAACCTCTCGCTGATCGCCGACTGTGGAGGTCGACAGGCCGCGACCTGCGGCCGGATGGGGAGGAACATCGTGCGTAAGACACTCGGGTGGGGCATCGCCGCGGCGGCCGCGATCGTCACGGCGGGGGTGGTGCCCGCGCAAGCGGCGGAGCGTGGGCCGGCGCGGGTGAGTGGCTCGGCGGAGTTCGTGCTGCCGTACGGGCGGGACGGTGACGTGCGCTCGTTCGCCTTCGACGCACGGTCGGTGCCGTACAGCCGGCCGATCCCGATCGAAGGTGGCGAGAACGGTTCGCCCGCGGACGCTGAGGGGACTGTCCGGGTCTCGCACTGGGTGGCCGAGCAGGATCTCACCGTGCGGTTCGAGGCGGCCGTCGACTGCATGATCACCAGCCCCGGGCATGCGACGCTCACCGCGATCGTGACGCGGGCCGACGAGCTCGCGAAGGACTTCGTCGGTAAGAGGGTCGGTTTCAGCGTGCAGGACGGTGGCCGTGCGGGTGACCGGGTCGGCTTCACCTGGAGTGCGAGCGCCGACCAGGACGAGAACGGCCAGTGGGGTGAGGCCCGGGTGGGTACCTGCCTGGCGCCGGCCGCGTTCGCCACAGTGACCCGCGGAAACTACACGGTCCGGCACGCCGAGCTGACGGCGCCGCCCGCCGGTCGCTGACCCCGGCGGGCCAGGCTGCGGGGCGACGGGCCGCCCACGGGGCGGTGAGCGGCGGGGCGGGGAGACCGCCCTGCCGCTCGCACTCAGCCGCTTCGTGCGGGCTGCCGATGAGGCTGGTATCGCTTGCTGAGTTGCGGGGGTCGCGATGCGGTGGTTCAACGATCTGTCGATCCGGCTGAAGATCTACACGGCGGTGGCGATCGCCGGCCTGGCGGCGGCCGCGGTCGGGGTGGTCGGTCTGCAGAAGACGTCGCAGATGGCCGACGCGGCGGAGTACCTGTATCGCGACAACCTGGTGCCGGTCGCGCAGTTGGGCACGGTGCAGAACGAGGTGCAGCGGTCCTGGCGGGCGCTGCTGGACACGCTCGTCAGCCAGCAGGAGGCGGGGATGGCCGCCGACCGCGCGTCGATGGCCGAGGCGGACGCGCGGGTGGATGAGGTGTTCGCCGAGTACGCCTCCACCGACATGACCGGCCGCGAGCAGGCGGTGCAGCGGTTCCGCACCGCCTTGGCGGGGATGCGGGAGGTGCGCGACGAGCGGTTGGTGCCGTTGGCGCAGGCCAGCGATGTGCGCGGGTTCGAGAAGGTACGCGACGACGCCGGCCGCCCGGCACTGACGGCTACGGTTGGCGCGCTGGACGAGCTGGTGACGATCGAGACGGGTGTTGCCGCGGACAAGCGAGCGGAGACGGCCGCGGCGTACCGGTCCGCCCGTACGATGATGATCGTCTTGTTGGTGGTTGGCTTGATCTTGGCGCTCGGCATGGCGTTTCTGGTGGTCCGAGGCATCACCGCAACCCTGTCCCGGGTGGGCCGGGTGACCCACGCGCTGGCAACCGGAGATCTGACGGTACGCGCCGGAGTCGCCGGCCGTGACGAGTTGGGGCGGATGGCCGCCGACCTCGACGCCGGCACCACGGCCGTGGCCGCCAGCGTGAACCGGATGGCCGGCGTCGCCGTGGCGCTGTCGTCAGCGGCGGCCGAGTTGTCGACGGTCAGCACCCAGCTCCAGACCGGCGCCGCGGAGGCGTCCGCCGAAGCCGGATCCGCGTCGCACGCCAGCGAAGAGGTGAACGCCGGGGTGCAGACCATCGCCGCCGGTTCGGAGGAGATGAGCGCGTCGATCACCGAGATCGCCGCCAACGCCGGGCAGGCCGCGCAGGTCGCTCAGCAGGGCATGTCCGTGGCGCAGCAGACCACTGACCGCGTCGCGGAACTCGGTGCGGCCAGCGCGGAGGTCGGCGACGTGGTCCGGTTGATCACCAGCATCGCGGAACAGACGAACCTGCTGGCCCTGAACGCGACGATCGAGGCGGCGCGGGCGGGAGAGCTGGGCAAGGGGTTCGCTGTGGTGGCGGGTGAGGTCAAGGAGCTGGCGCAGCAGACGGCCAAGGCCACCGAGGACATCACCGCTCGTATCGGGGCCATCCAGGCGTCGAGTGGGGCGGCGGCCGAGGCGATCAGCAAGATCAGTGACTACACGACGACGATTGCCTCGGCGGTCGAGGAGCAGACGGCGACGACCGCGGAGATGAGCCGGTCGGTGGCTGACGCTGCGACGAACAGTGGCGACGTCGCTCGTACCGTGTCCGGTGTCGCCCAGATCGCCTCGGCGACCGCCGACAACGCGCGGGCGACGCAGCGGGCCGCTTCCGATCTCACGGCGATGGCCGGCGATTTGACGGAGCTGGTCAACGGGTTCCGCCGCTGATCCCCACGCGCCCCGTGGGTGCTGTCGCCGAGGCCCCACTCAGCGCCAGCTGGGTGTCCCGGCCCGCGAAGTTGCACTGGAAGCCAGCCGGGCAAGGCCAGCTGGGCGTGAGAGGCCTGTTGCGGCCCGCGAAACAACGCTGAGAGCCAGCCGGGGACGGTGAAGGGGGTGCCGGGCGATCGCCCGGCACCCCCGTGTTTCACCCGTCGGCCGGATTACGGCCGGGGTGCTCCGGAGCGGACGAAGACCGGCATCGTGTCGAGGGTCGTGGTGACGGAGGCGGTGGTGCCGCCCGCGTACCGCTTGCCGGTGAAGTAGTCCGTCCAGGTGCTGCCCGGCGGGAACCACACCGATGTCGACGCGGTCGTGCCCGGCGTGGTCACCGGGGCGACGAGCAGGTCACGGCCGTACATGTACTGGCTGCCCGCCGTCGCGTAGGCGTCCTGCTCGCCCGGGTAGGCGAGGTACATCGCCCGGACGATCGGGGTGCCGGTGCGGGTGGCTTCGGCCGCCGCGGCGTACGTGTAGGGCTGCAGTTTCCTCCGCAGGTTGAGGAACTTCTTGGCGGAGGCGTTTGCGGCCTCGCCGTACTGCCAGGGCAGGCGGTCGCTGTGGTTGGAGTGCAGCCGGTCGATCGGCTGGAACGTGCCCATCTGCACCCACCGCGCGTACAGGTCGTCCGGCAGTTTCGTGCTGCCGGGCTCGCTGCCCGGTTCCTGGAGCCCGCCGGTGTGCCCGCCGATGTCGTGGCTGATCGCCGCGAGCCCGGTGGCCGACGACTCGCCGGGCGTGTAGCCGACCTCGAACCGCAGGGTCTCCCAGTTGGAGATGGTGTCGCCGGTGAAGTGCAGCGTGGTCCGCTTGTCGGCCCACGGCCCGGCCGGCACCGGGCCCGGGTTGCCGTAGCCGCCGGCCTGCAGCGAACCGTACGCCCGGGAGAAGGCGAACCCGGTCTCGTCGGCGTACTTCTGGTTGATCCAGGCGTCCGGTGTGACACCGGCCTGGGTGGAGCGGGAGGCGTCGCAGCACCAGTCCAGCCACCAGAAGTCGAGCTTCTTCGCACCGATCTGGTCGTGCAGCCAGAAGTACGCCTTCAGCTGGTCGGGGTCACCGAAGTCGAAAACGTAGCAGTCGGGTCCGCCGTTGCAGCCGGTCCGCTGCAGCTTGCCCTTGGCGATCTCCTGCGCCCGCGCGAACTTCGGGTCGGAGCCGAGGATGCTCGGGTGGACGTTCAGTCCGGTGCGAACACCCTGTGAGCGCAGCTTCGCGGCGAACGCGTTCCAGTCGGGGAACCGGGTCGCGTCGACGCCCCAGCCGTTCCACTTGTCCGGCGCCTTGAAGTCGGTGTCGACGACGAGCACGTCGAGCGGCACACCCTCGCTCTTGAAGCGCGACACGATGTCCTGGAACTCGGCGGCCGTGCGGTCGTAGTACTCCGAGTACCAGACGCCGTAGGCCCATCGGGGCAGCAGCTTCGTCGGCCCGGTCAGGGTGGACAGTTCGCGCAGGCCGCGGCGGTAGTCCTGGCCGTAGGCGAAGACATATCCGTCCTGGCCGGCGGCCGGGCGCGGCGTCACAGCGCCGGTGGACTGGCGGTAGAGCGCCGACGCGGAGTCGTCGAGCAGCGACCAGCCGTCCTGGTAGAGCAGCCCGCCGTAGGTGCGCGCGCCGCCGTTGACGTTGTCCAGGCCACGCCGGTAGCCGCCGAGGGGCGCGTGCGGCGCGAGCACCGGCGCGTCCTTCGCGGTGACCGCGACGGTGTCCAGGTTGACGTTGCAACTCTGGTCGGTGGGGCAGCCGAGCGCCACCGTGTTCGTTCCGGCCCTCAAAGAGATCAAGACTGATTGTGTACGCCAGTAGTCCCACCCGCTCGTGGACGGCAGCGTCGCCGTCACCGGCGTGGCGTCGTTGGCGGTCACGGTCATCGTCCGTGTCTGCACCGGCTGGCTGCCGGCCTGACCGTTCGCGTACCGCAGTTGCACGCGGTAGTCACCCGCGGCCGGTACGCCGGTCACGGTGAGGGCGACTCCCGCACCGGTGCGTTCCAGGCCGGCCACGAAGCCGTCGCCGGAGTATCCGTTGTGGTCGTCGGCGAGCCGTGCCCCGCCCGCCTGCGCACCGGTGTCCGCCTCGCACACCGCGCCGAACGCGCAGGGCTGAGGGCTGGGCGGCGTGGGCGCGGGGTAGGCGGCGCCCGGCGCGAGGACCGCCAGGCTGTCGACGTTCGCGTTGCCGGAGTCGGTCGCCGTGCGCACGAGGCTGATCTCGTGCCGGCCGGCGGTCAGGTTGAGCGGGACCGAGGCGAGGCCCCAGGTGTCCCAGTTGGCGGTCGGCGGCAGGGTGAGCGTACCGGCGGCGACACCGTCGACCGTGACGGTGAGTGTGCGGGCCACGTTCTGGCCGTCCCCGCCGGTGCTGTTGGCGTAGCGGACGGTGAGCTGCTGGGCGCCGGCGGCCGCGGGAGTGACGGCGAAGGCGAGCGAGGTGCCGGTGCCTTCGAAACCGGCCGCGAACCCCTGGCCGGTGAAGTCGCGGTGGTCGGTGGCCACGCTCACGCCGTTGAGGGCGAGCGCCTCGGCCTCGCACAGGGCGCCGGGTGCGCAGTCGGGTGCGCCCAGGCCGGCCCAGGGGGCGGCGGTCACCGTCTGACGGCCCGCTTTCAGGCGTACGGTGAGATTGTCCGCAGTGAACGGACCGGAACCAACCCGGTAGCGCAGGGTGGCCGCGCCGGTCTCGATCGTCAGCCAGCCCTGCGAGATCCGCCTGGCGAACCGGGTCGGCGCGAAATCGTCGCGGCCGATCACGTTGAAGGTGTCCTTGTCGGTGAACCGGCCGCCGGGGGAGTACTCGGTCCGGATCAGCGTCGGCGACAGCACCTGGAACCGGGCGTTGCCCGAGACGACGGTTTGCAGCTTGGTGGTGGTGGCCCGGGCGGGCGAGGACGGTGTCAGTACCAGACCGCCCGCCACCAGGACCAGAGAGGCCGCGGCGGCGACCCTCCGTCGAACAAGATCGCGCACAGGAGCTTCCCATCGATAGCGAGGAAACCTATCGATGACAACGCTGTCATTCGCCGGCAACAGAAGTCAATGGATCAAGAACGCGGGTACGTCACGTCACGGTCATGCCGACCAACTGTCCGATGCCGAACGTGACGGCCATCGCGACGGTGCCGCCGCACACCAGCCTGGCGATCGCGCGCCCGGCCGGGGCCGAGCCGAGCCTGGCGCTGAGGGCGCCGGTCACCGCAAGGGCGAGGAGGACCACCACGAAGGTGACGGCCACCCGCAGGCCGGGTGGCGGCAGCAGGATCGCGATCAGCGGGAGCAGCGATCCGGCGGTGAAAGCGACAGCGGAGGCGCCCGCGGCGTGCCACGGATTCGCCAATGCGTCCGGGTCGATGCGCAGCTCGATGTCCGCGTGGGCGGCGAAGGCGTCACCGGCGGTCAGCTCCTCCGCCACCCGGCGTGCCGTGGCCGGGGTCAGGCCCTTCGCCGCGTACAGCTCGGTCAGCTCGTCGAGCTCCTGATCGGGGAACTCGGCGAGCTCGGTGCGCTCCTTGGCGAGCAGGGCCCGTTCGGTGTCGCGCTGGCTGCTCACCGAGACGTACTCACCCAGCGCCATCGAGACGGCGCCGGCCACCAGACCGGCCACCCCCGCCGTGGCGATCGGGGCGCTGTCCAGGGTCGCGCCCGCGACGCCGACGACAAGACCCGCTGTCGAGACGATGCCGTCGTTGGCGCCGAGAACCCCGGCCCGGAGCCAGTTCAGCCGGGTGGCGAGGCTGTCGTCGGTGTGCGGTTCGCCGAGATGCATGACGACATCGTGCTCCGGCCGGCCAGGGGCTTCCGCATCAGGGGACCGTGACGCGGACGGCCGGGAAGGAGGTGCCGGTGAGCTTCTCGGAGACCTCCCAGATGCGCCGGGCGTCGTCGCCGCTGCGGAGCCGGGAGTAGACGGCCTGCTCGGCGGGTGCGCCGGACAGGTTGCCGAAACCCTTCGGGCCGTAGAAACGGCCACCGTGTGCGTCCGGGGAGGTGGCGGCGAGCAGGGCCGGCAGCGCTGCCGAATCGATGGTGCCGGTGAGGATGCCGATCCGGGAAAGAGCGCGGACCAGGCGTACGCCTGCCGTGTCCTTGGTCCTGCCCAGCTCGGGGCGTGCAGCCAGCAGGTTCGTGGGCGCGACGCCCGGATGGGAGATGTTGCTGGTGATGCCCCAGTTGCCGGCCCGGCTACGACGGTCCAGCTCGAGCCCGAACAGCCCGAACGCGATCTTGGACTGGCTGTACGCGCGGCGCCCCGAGTACGACCGTTCCCAGTTCAGGTCGTCCCAGTTGACGGCGTTCTCGTTCGCGGCGACGCTGAGCTGCGAGGTCACCCGGGCCCGTCCGGCGCGCAGCAGCGGCAGCAGGTGCGCGACCAGGGCGAAGTGACCGAGGTGGTTGCTGCCGAACTGCAGCTCGAACCCGTCAGCGGTGGTCTGCCGCTCCGGCGGGGTCATCACGCCGGCGTTGCCGACCAGAATGTGGATCGGCCGGTTCTCGCCGCGCAGCGTCTCACCGAGCGCGGCGACCGAGGTCAGCGACGACAGGTCCAGGTCCCGCAGGGACAGCGCGGCCCCCGGGTGCCGCTCTTTGATCTTCGCGATCGCGGCCTCACCCTTGCGGCGGTTGCGGACCGGCATGACGACCTCGGCTCCGGCGGCGGCGAGGCGGGCCGCCAGGGGCAGCCCGACGCCGTCGCTGGCACCGGTGACGACGGCGAGCTTGCCGGCGAGGCGGGGAACGGTGATGTCCGGGGCGGTGCGTGCCATGGTTGCTCCTGAGATTCTCGGATCGACAACTGCTGCATCCGAGGTTGCGCCTGTTCCGCGGGGCTATCCACGGCCTTGCGATCCCAGGCTCGCCGCGCCCGGGAACCGTGGTCGCTGAGTTGTGTACGGATGGTGCAAGTCATAGCGCTACGTAT
Source organism: Actinoplanes sp. GCM10030250 (assembly GCF_042666575.1). Lineage (NCBI taxonomy): Bacteria > Bacillati > Actinomycetota > Actinomycetes > Micromonosporales > Micromonosporaceae > Actinoplanes > Actinoplanes sp. GCM10030250. The sequence continues at coordinate 139,243 of NZ_JBHTDO010000019.1, forward strand.
ATAACGACATGGACACACAGCAACGCCGCTGGTACTAGTTAGGCGTGCTGAGGGCCATCGAATGGATTGTGCTGGGACTCGGTAGCGCGGCCGCCATCGTCTACGGCGTCCGTCGTCACCGACCCGCCCGGATCGGACCTTGGCTGCTGCTCGCCGGTGCCATCGTGGCGAGCGCCGCCGGCGACGTGCTGACCGCGCTGAACCGGCCCCGCGTGGCCGACGTCTGCTTCTACGCCATGTTCGTGCTGGTCGCCTGCAGTCTGCTGCAGCTGACCCGCGCCGGTGCGGTTCTCGTCGACCGGGCACGGCTCATCGACCTCCTCGCGTTCGCATGCTCGGCGCTGCTGGTGGTCTGGGTGTTCGTCATCGGCGACGAGGACCCGATCGGGGACGTCTCCGGGGCGTACGTCATCGGAGCCCTGCTGCTCCTCGCTGTCGTCGCCCGCCTGCTGGTCGCCGTTGGCCGGAACATCTCGGCCGTGCTGCTGGTCATCGGCGCGGTGGGTGTCCTGGTCAGTGACATCGTGCAGCCGCTGTGGCCGGGCCGGCTGAGCGAGTCCGGGTTCGTGGTGCTCTACCTGGCCTGGGGCGCCGCCGCTCTGCACCCGTCGATGGTCAGGCTCACCGAGCCCGCGGAGCCGCGTCAGAGCCCGTGGCTCGCGCGCTGGGCGACGCTGCTGGGCATCTCCGTCGCCACCCCGCCGGTCGTTCTGCTGATCGAGGCGGTCCACGGCACGGTCGGCGACGGCGTGGTGATCGCCGTGGCCAGTGCGATCACCATCCTCCTGACCATCACGCGGCTGACCGACGCGGTGAGCCTGAACGGCCAGGCCTTGACGCGTGAGCGCGGCCTGCGGCAGGCGAGCGCCGCGCTGGTCGCCGCCGCCGACACCAAGGCCGTGGACGAGGCCGTCCGGGCCGCGATCGCCCAGCTCATGCCACCGGACGCTGTCCGCAGCATCGTCTTCGCCGTCGACGACCGCCAGCTCACGCTCGAAGCGGTGCCCGGCCCGGAGGCCGGCCCACCGACCCGCAGCTGGTGGATCGAGGACGTGGACAGCAACTACGCCACACTGGTCTGTCCGCTCTGGCTGGAACCGCTCGCCGTCGCCCGGCCCAGCGGCGGAGCCCTGATCCTGGTGGGCCGCCGGGACACCCTCACCGCCGCTCGCGACACCCTCGGTGTGCTCGCCGGTCAGGCGGCGCTCGCACTGGATCGCATCTCCCTGGTGGAGGCGGTCGGCCGCCGCGACAGCGATCTCTATCTGCGCGCGGTGATCCGGAACAGCGCGGACATCATGGTGGTGATCGACGACGACCAGCGCATCCGATACGCCAGTCCTTCGCTGCGCGAGCTGCTCGGTGCCGACGACCTTCCGCCGCTGGCCACCCTCGACGATCTGGTGCATCCCGACGACCGCGACCAGCTGCGCCAGGCCCTCCGCAGCTCCGGCGACGGTGTGGTGTTCTGCTCGCTGTTACGGGCCGACGGGAGCCGGGCGATGGTCGAAGCCACGTACCGCGACCTGCGCGAGGACCGCTTGGTCCAGGGTTTTGTGGTGACCATGCGGGATTTCACCCAGGGCCATGAATCGGACGAGCAGCTGCCCCAACGCGACAATTTGGACGAATTGCCAGCGTGGGTGAACCGGCGCAGCGCTCGGCACAAGTTCCGCTACTAGGTCTGAGCCGCGTTCCTCTTCGGTGGGGCACGTTACCTCTGCCGTTATATCTTCGCAGCCGATATATTTCCGGGGTGGAGACACCGATACGCGAGCCCACGTTCCTGATCCTGACGGCGCTGGCCGCGGAGCCGTTGCACGGCTATGGGCTGATCACCGAGGTGGACCGGCTTTCCGGTGGCCGCGTGTCGCTGCGGCCCGGCACGCTCTACGGCGCCCTCGACCGGCTGCTTGACGCTGGTCTGGTCACCGTCGAGCGGGAGGAGGTGGTGGACAGCCGGTTGCGCCGCTACTACCGGCTCACCGAGCACGGCGGTGACCTGCTCGCCGACGAGACCGAACGGATGCGCCGCAACGTCGAGGCCGCGACCGCGCGGTTGAAGGCCCATGCCCGCCGGGGCACGCCCCGCCTCAGTGGAGGGATCGCATGAGCGACCTGGAACGCCGCTATCTGCGACTGGTGCGGATGTTCTATCCGGCCGGCTACCGGGAGGAGCGCGGCACCGAGATCGTGGGTACGTACCTCGCCCTGTCCTCGCCGGACCAGCGGTGGCCTTCGGCAGCCGACGCGGCCGACTTGGCCGGAGGCGGGGTGCGCCAGCGCCTACGTGCTGTCGGCGCCACCGGACTCGGCTCGGGCCTGCAACTGGCCGCGATTCTGGCACTGTCGGCCGCCACGGCTCTGGCCGGCGGCTGGACCGTGCTGGAGCTCAATCCGTGGACGGCGGCGTGGTTCGGTTTCGAGCAGCACGGCACGTCCGCCTCGCTCGGTCTCGGTGTATGGGCGGCCTGGCTGCTCGCGGCGGTGGTGCACGTGGTGGCACCCGGCCGGTGGACGCGCCTGGCGATCGGTTTCGCCCTGGTCCTCGCCGTCGCCGTCGTACCGCTTTCCGCCGTCGTCCTCCCGTACCGGCCTCCGCTGTTCGTACTACCTGCCCAGGCCTGCCTCGGACTCGTGGCGCTCGGCGTTCCCGGCCGGCTGCCCCTGTGGCTACGACTGCTGCCCCTCGCGGGCGCCGCCGTGGCCCTGCCCGTAACGGCGAGCCTGACCCGTGGCGGCGGCGGCCTCATGTACTACGGCTGGCCCGCCGGGCAACTCCTGCCCGCTGCCGGATCGGCGCTTCTGCTGGTGGCACTGTTCGTCGCCGTGGGGCTGGCTGCGCGCAACGACCTTCGTGGTGCCTGGGCGCTGGTGGTGCTGCTCGTCCCGATCGGCATGATGTGGCTTCATCCGCTGGCCGAGGAACTCGCCGTCGGACTGTACGGCGGCGGGCCGAACGCGGACCGTACGACACTGACCGCGGCGGTGATCATCGTGGCGGTTGCCGGGGCGATCGTCGGGTCGGCTGCTCTGATGGTTCAACGGCGGGTCGCATTCACCCACGCCGGCGAGCGCAGCGACAGCGCGAAGCGATAGCAGGAAGCGATAGCAGCCCGGCCGGCGCCAAGCCCTGTCGACGTCGACGCGCGGCGCCTGGACCCGCCAGGACGCCGCGGCGGCATCGCACTGGCCGCCGTAATGGTTCGAGGGAGACGCAGTGAGGGGTTCGAAGGCAGTCGCTCAGTTCGGGGGTGCCGGACTGGCCAGGCCGGTGCGGTAGGCGACGACGACAGCCTGGACACGGTCGCGCAGGCCGAGCTTGGCCAGGATCCGGGCGACGTGTGACTTGACGGTCGCCTCGGACAGGTGCAGGCGCGCGGCGAGTTCGGCGTTGCTGAGGCCTTCGGCGAGCAGGCGCAGCACCTCGAGCTCCCGGGCGGTCAGCGTGCCCAGGTCGCGGTGGAGTGCGGGGGTGTCCGCGTCGCGGCGGGCGAACCGTTCGACGAGGCGGCGGGTGATCGCCGGGGCGAGCAGTGCGTCGCCGGAGCGGATCAGGAGCACTGCCGCGACCAGCTGTTCCGGGCTGACGTCCTTGAGCAGGAAGCCGCTGGCGCCGGCCGACAGGGCCGCGTACACGTAGTGGTCCAGGTCGAACGTGGTGAGCATGATGACGCGCGGCTCACCGGGCGCCCCGGTCAGGATGCGCCGGGTGGCTTCGAGGCCGTCCAGCTCCGGCATCCGGATGTCCATGAGCACCACGTCGGGGCTGGTGCGCCGGACCGCCTCGACGGCGGCGACACCGTCGGCGGCCTCGGCGACCACGTTGATGCCCTCGCCGGTGAGGATCATCCGGAAACCGGCCCGGACCAGGGCCTGATCGTCGGCGATGACCACGCGCAGCGGCTCGGTCACGGTGCCTCCAGGGGGATGTCGGCGCGGACACGGTACCCGCCCTGGGGCTGTGGCCCGGCGTGCAGGGCTCCACCGTAGACGGCGAGGCGCTCCCGCAAGCCGATCAGGCCCCGCCCGTCGCCGGTGGCGGCCGGTCCGTGTGCCGTACCGCCGGCGCCGGTGCCACCCGTGTCGCTGATCTCCAGTCGCAGACGGTCGCCGCCGAAGTCGACGACGACCGTCGCCCGGGCACCGCCCGCGTGTTTCACGGTGTTCGTCAGCGCCTCCTGCACCACCCGGTAGGCGGCCAGCTCGACACCGGCCGGCAGCGGGCGGACCCGCCCGGAAACGGTCAGGTCGACCGGCACCCCGCCGGCACGGACGCCCGCGATCAGCGCGTCCAACCGGTCCAGGCCCGGCTGCGGCACCAGCTGGTCCGGGCCGTTCAGGTCGTCGGCGTTCATCGTCAGCAACCCCATGACGTGCCGCAGCTCGGACATCGCGGCCCGCCCACCGGCTTCGACGGCGAGCAGCGCCTCCCGCGCCTGGTCGGGACCGGTGGCCAGGACCTTGCGGGCGGCACCTGCCTGGATGACCATCATGCTCACGTTGTACATGACACCGGCCGAGTCCGAGCTGCTGCTGAAGGACGGTGACATCACCACCGTCCCCTACGACACTCTCAGCCGGACCACCACCAACGCGTTCACCGGCACCCGTCCGGCCGGGCGCCGGCACTCGCTGCCGCTGATCCTGCTCTCACCCGGCTTCACCAAGCCCCGCAGCGTCCTCACCGCACTGGCCGAGGACCTCGCCGCCCACGGCTACGTGGTAGCGGGCATCGAGCACACCTACGAGAGTGTCGGCACCTCGTTCCCGGACGGCCGGGTCACCACCTGCGCCGCGTGTGAGGTGACCGACCGCACCGAAGCGTTCTGGAAGAAGCTGGAGCAGGGCCGGGCGGCCGACGTCTCCTTCGTCCTCGACGAGCTGACCCGGCCGGACGCCACGTGGGGCGGGGCCACGCTGATCGCCCGTCCCGAATCGCGATGGCCGGGCACTCGGCCGGCGGAGCCGCCACGCTCGCCGCGATGGCCGCCGACACCCGGCTGCGCGCCGGGGTGGACATCGACGGCCTCACCTACGACCCGCTCCGCGGCACCGTGCTGTCCCGCCCGTTCCTCTTCCTGGGCCGCCGGTCCAACTTCACCCCGGGCATGCCGGCGGCGGCGACCTGGGAACGCGAATGGCAGCACCTGACCGGCTGGAAGCGCTGGCTCGTGGTGACCGGCGCGGTGCACGCCTCGTTCACCGATGTGGCCGTGCTGGCCGGGCAGATCGGCCTGGACACCGGTGCCGAACTGTCCGGGACGCGGTCATTGGAGATCACCCGCGCCTACGTGCGGGCATTCTTCGACCGGCATCTGCGCGGAGCGCCCCGGCCGTTGCTGGACCGGCCGTCGGCGCGCCATCCCGAGGTGACCCTCTGCACCCCATGAGGGCGGTCCCCGGGCTATGGGGGGATCGACAATCCGAGGCTGTGGGCCGGGCTCCGGTGGTAGAACAGGACCGACCGGAAGCCGGGAGGGCGCCGCCATGATCGATCGAGCCGGGCTCGCCGAGTTTCTCCGGCGGCGTCGCGAGTCGCTGCAGCCGGAGGACGTCGGCCTTCCGCGCGGGCAGCGCCGCAGGACGGCCGGTCTGCGGCGCGAGGAGGTCGCCACGCTCTGCCACATCTCCGCCGACTATTACAGCCGGCTGGAGCGTGAGCGCGGACCGCACCCGTCGGAGCAGATGATCGCCTCGATCGCGCAGGGCCTGCACCTGTCCCACGCCGAACGTGACCACCTGTTCCGGCTCGCCGGGCACCAGCCGCCGCAGAAGGGCGCGAGCAGCGAGCACATCAGCCCCGGTCTGCTGCGTATCCTCGACCGGCTCACCGACACACCGGCCGAGATCGTCACCGAGCTCGGCGAGACGCTGCGGCAGACCCCGCTGGGTGTCGCGCTCACCGGCGACCTGACCCGCTTCTCCGGCCCGGACCGCAGTATCGGATACCGGTGGTTCGCGCACCCGGCCGGCCGGGATCTGTACCACCCCGACGACCACGCGCACTACTCCCGGGTCTTCGCCGCCGGCCTGCGCGAGACGGTCACGCGCCGCGGGCCGGGCTCGTGGGCCGCTCAACTCCAGCACCTGCTGCTGGAGCGCAGCGAGGAGTTCCGCACCCTGTGGAACGAGCATGAGGTCGGGATTCACTTCAGCGAGCAGAAACGGTACGTGCATCCGGAGCTCGGCGTCCTCGAGCTGACGTGCCAGACGCTGTGCGATCCGATCCAGTCGCACATGCTGCTCGTCTACACGGCCGTTCCCGGCAGCGAGACCTACGAGAAGATGCAGCTCCTCTCCGTCATCGGAACCCAGCAGATCGTCGCAACCCCAGGCGGCTGACAAAGGCGCGGCTCACGCGTACGGAAAACGCGGTTGCCTTGTCTTGAGGTTTCCTGGCCGGCGCTCGGCACATTTGCTCGATGGCAAGTTCTCACGATCGCGCGAGGCGGGCCGATGGGCACGTCACGCTCGATCGGCGGCCGTTTGGTCCCCGGTGCTTGGGGAGGACGGCGTGACCACCGTTGACGTAGTGCAGGATCACTCGATGCAGACGGTTCACGCCCTGCTCGCGCTCGCCGAGCAGATGCGGCTCGGCGGCGACTACCGGTCCGGTTGCGAGGTGGCCCGCCGGGCCGCGGACCTCGCCGCCTCGACCGGTGACGCCGCCGGTGAGGCCCAGGCGCTGCGCTCGTTCGCCAACCAGCTGCTGCGGCTGGGCCAGCAGGAAGAGGCGGTCGCCGCCTGCCGGCAGGCGGTCGTGAAGCTGGAGGCGCTCGGCGACGCGGTGGGTGTCTGCGAGGTGCTCACCCTGGAGGCGATGCCGCTCATCGAGCTCGGCATGCACGAGGAGGCCCTGGACGCGCTGGCCCGGGCCCGTGACATCGCGCAGCGGCTGGGCAGCCGGGACCTGCTCTACTGGGTGCACAACCGCACCGGTGTGGTGCACGGCAGCATGGGTGACCACGAGCTGAGCACCGACTACCTGATGCGCGCGCTGAGCATGGTCGACGGGATGGACGACGAGGCCCGGTTCTGCATCCTCAACAACGTCGGCGACAACGCGGTGTACGAGGTGAGCCGGCTGCGTGGCCGGGGTGAGGCCGAGGCCGCCGAGCGGGTGCTGACCGGCGCGCTGGGCTACGTGGCGGAGGCGCTGCAGCTGGCCAGGGCGGCGAACCACCCGTTCCGCGAGTCGATCAGCCTGGACAACCACGGGATGCTGCTGGCCCTGGCCGGCGATCTCGACGGTGCCGCGCAGTCGATCGAGCAGTCGCGCCAGATCGCGGTCCGCGCCGGTTATCGCACGCTGGAGTCAGGGGCACTTCAACACCAGGCACGTGTACGCCTGATGCGTGGCGACCATGCCGAAGCGATCGAGGGCCTGCTCCTGGCCCTGGACCGGGCCCGCGAGGCGGGGGAGAAACCGATGGCGATGGAGATCTCGCGGGAGCTCTCCGGCGCGTACGAGCTGGTCGGCGACTACCTGGCGGCGCTCGGCCACTACCGGAACTTCCACGACCTCGAACGCGAGCTGCACAGCCAGGTCGCCGCGGCCCGTGCCCGGATGGCGGCGTACTACTTCGAGCTGGACAACGCCCGGCTGGAGACGGAGAACGCCCGCCTGGAGGCCGAGCTGCACCGGACCCGCAGCGACGAACTGGCCGCTGACAACCTGCTCTGGCAGCGTCAGGCGACCGAGGACGCGCTGACCGGCCTGCCGAACCGGCGCTCGGTCGACGAGCGGCTGCCGAAGCTGGCCGCCGACGGTGGCCCGATCTGCGTGGCGGTGGCCGACGTCGACCTGTTCAAACGGGTCAACGACCAGTACGGGCACTTCGTCGGCGACGAGGTGCTGCGCCGGATCGCCGGGATCCTGCTGGACCACGTCCGGGAGTCGGACCTGGTGGCCCGGCTGGGCGGTGAGGAGTTCCTGATCGCGTTGCACGCCGCCGGGCTGGAGGACGCGCGGATCAAGTGCGACCTTCTGCGGGCGAGCGTTGCGGCGTACCCGTGGGAGCAGATCGAGCCGGGCCTGGCCGTCACGATCAGCCTCGGTCTTGCCGAGATCAATGGCCCGGCGTCGCTTCCGGAGGCGATGAGCCGGGCCGACCAGCGGCTGTACGAGGCGAAACGCAGCGGCCGGAACCGGGTGCACGCCGGCTGACCGGCACTGATCCGGCGGTCAGCTGGTGCCGAACGCGGCGCCCAGGCCGGTGAGGTCGACCGAGCGCCGGGCGTGCTCGGGGACGAGGTTGACCAGAGGCCGCATCGCCTCCAGGGCGGTGAGGATCTGCCGGCCGACCCGCTCCGCCGGGCGCATGGCGTCCACCGCGACGAGGATGCCGCGGGAGGCGTACCAGTCGACGATCGGGTGGGTCACCTCGTGGTAGAGGTCGAGCCGGCGGCGGATGACCTCCTCGGTGTCGTCGGACCGGCCCTCCAGAGCCGCCCGCGCCAGCAGCCGGCGGGTCAGCTCCTCGTCGTCGGCCTTCAGGTGCAGCGCCACGTTCGCGGTCATCTCCAGGCCGCGGCCGATCTCGTACAGCGCGCGCGCCTGCGCCATGTTGCGCGGCATGCCGTCCAGGACGTAGCCGCCACCGGTGTGCTTGGCCTCGTCGAAGGCGGCACGCACCATGTCCAGCACGATCTCGTCGGGAACCAGCTCACCACGGCCGAGGTGGTCCTGGACGGCGAGGCCCAGCTCGGTGCCCCGGGCCACGTGATCGCGCAGCAGATCACCGGTGGCGATGTGCGGGATGCCGAAGTGCGTGGCGATCAGGGCGCCCTGTGTGCCCTTGCCCGCTCCGGGCGGTGCGACCAGCAAGACCCGCATGCGCATGTCCTTCCACCGACGGCCCGGCGCCGACGCCGCAGCGTAACGCTGACGATGGTAAGCCCGCGCCGTGCGGGACCGCGCCTCAGGGACCTCTGCGCGAACCCTTGCCGGCGGCACCGGCACCGGCGAGCGTTCCGCCCATCAGGTCCATCAGCTGGGGCGAGGGCCGCAGGCCGGTCTCGCCGTCGAGCAGGTGACGGAACCGGTGGAACTGCCGCAGCGCCTCGGCCCGGTTGCCCTCGGCCAGGCAGGCCCGCAGCAGGGCGTGGGTGGCGGACTCGCAGAGCGGCTCGATGCCGATCGCGGCGTAGGCGCAGTCGACGGCCAGGCCGTACTCCGCGATGTCGGTCAGCTGCGTGCTCAGGGCTTCGAGAGCGTGCATGCGGAGCTGGCGGTGCCGCTCGCGCTCGATGAGCAGCCAGTCCTCGTCCCACCCGGGCAGCAGTTCGGAGGCGAGCAGCCCGCAGGGAACCTGCCGCAGTTGCTCCGGTCCGAGATCGCGGTGGAACAGCTGCTCGGCGACCGCGAGCATCCATCGGTAGTCGACGGTCACGGCCGGGCAGAGCCGCACGCTGTCGCGGGAGCAGTCGACGACGCCCGGCACGCTCTGCCGGACCCGCCAGATCGCGGTGCGCAGGTTGGCCTGGGCGCGCTCCTGCGAGGCGTTCGTCCAGAGCCGCCCGGCGAGGACGTGGCGCTGATGACTGGTGCGGTTCAGCGCCAGGAAGCCCAGCACGCGCTGGGCGTTCGACGGTAACGCCACGGCGGTGTCGCCGGAGCACAGCTGAAAGCCTCCGAGAACCGACAGCGCCGGCGCGGCATCCGCGGTGAGAACTGACATGAACCGGGCACCCCCCCAGCCGCCGGATCACCTTTGCAGTCCCACCGTAAGCCTTCAGCGTCAACGCATCGTCTCCCGGTGCGACGCGCGTGGGGTCCGACTGCCGACACTTGGCCGGCCGGCCGGTCCGTCCCGGTTGCGCCGCGGCGGGGACGCGGGGGAGACGGTGGAGGGACGGTGGGCGAGCGCCGCGGCCGAATCCTGGGTCCATGTCGGACTACCCGGATCCCTCCTTTCCGTGGGCCACCGTCGTGGTGCGGGCCTGGGTGCAGGAGGGGCGGTGCATCGTCCGGATGACGTTCGCCGACGCCGACCGCGGCGCGGTGGTGTTCTACGAGCCGTCCGGTTCGGCCGCCGGCCGCCGACTCGCCCGGTGGCTCGACGAGTTCTCCGGGCACGCCCCCGAGGCCGGGCCGGCGCCCGGAGACGAAGGGGAGACGCCACGACGACGGTCGGGCATCGCGCCGTTCCCTAGCGTGTCCGACCGACAGCAGGGCCGCGATGAGGAGACCTGATGGACACGATGGAGTCGACGCAAGACTGGACCTCCCCGTTCGCCGGCGCCAGGGTCGGCCCGGGCGCCCTCGCGGGGGAGGCCGAGCTGCCCGCACCGGCGTTCGAGCGGTACTCACCGGGCCCGGCGTCACCGTTCGCCGAGGCGATGGGCGACGCCGACGGCCGTCAGGCTGAGGAGGCCGGCTGGCAGTCGCTGGTGGACGAGCTGGCCGACGAGTCCTTCGACGAGACCCTCGAGGCGCTCACCGACGAGGCGGCCGGGCGCTATCTGCGGGCTCGCTCCCGTACGCCGATGGGCAACGACACCGCCGACACCGCCGCTCAGGAGGTCGAGGCGTGGCTGGCGGGCCAGGCCGAGGTCGTCGACCGGGCGCTGACCCGGCTCGAGGGGGAGTACGCCGAGCGGTTCCTGTCGGAGGCCGAGGCCGAGGCGCTCGCCGACTCGATCGGAGGCCGGTCCGGTGACGAATCACCCGCCGCGGCGACCGAGCAGTTCCTCGGCGGCCTGGTCCGTAAGGCGATGAAGGTGGCGAAGGCGGGCGTCAAGGTGCTCGGCAAGGTGCTCCCGATGGGGCACGTCTTCCGGCTGATCCGCCGCCTGGCGCGCCCGCTGCTCAAGCGGGTCCTCGACAAGGCCCTCGGGCGGCTGCCGGCGCCGTTGCAGGAACCGGCCCGGACCCTGGCGGCCAAGCTGGGCCTGAGCGAGGACGAGACCGCCGAGGCGTTCTCCACCGGCGAGCTGTTCGACCAGGAGCTGGCACAGCTGCTGACGGCACCGACCGAGGGGCTGGCCGAGGAACTGCTCACCGAGTGGGAGGCGGAGGCCTCCGCGCCGGCACCCGATCCGCTGACCGGGCTGGACCGGGCCCGCGCGACGCTGACCGAGCAGCTCGCCGGCGCCGACCCGGGGCGGGCCCCCACCGAGGAGCTCGAACAGTTCATCCCGGCGGTGATGGCGGCGATGCCGCTGATCCGAACCGGTCTGAAGATCATCGGGCGGGATCGGGTGGTGCGGTTCCTCGCCACGCATCTCGCCACCCTCATCCAGCCGCACATCGGCCCGGAGGCGGCGAAGGCGCTCGCGCCGCGGATCGCCGACACCGGCCTGCGGCTGCTCTCGCTGGAGGCGGAGGTCCCCGAGCGGCTCGGTGCCGAGGCGCTCACCGACACGCTGGAGGAGGCCGTGCGTACGGTCCTCGAGCTACCGCAGGCGTCGCTGGCCGACCCGGTGCGCCTGGAGTCGGCGACCGACATCGCCCTGGCCGAGGCCGCCGCCCGGCTGCTGCCCGCCGCCGCCCTGCGACCCGACCTCGACACCTTCGAGTCCGGCGACCGTGAGGCCACCTGGGTGCTGATGCCGCGGCGGACACCGCGCTGCCGCCGCTACCGCACCTACGGCCGGGTCTTCGACGTCACCATCAGCCGCCCGCAGGCCCGCGCGATCGTGCTGCGCGGCGAGGACACCCTGGAGGAGCGGCTGCAGGAGGCCGGGGTCGAGAGGTGGCCGGTCACCGGCGAGGTGCGCCTCTTCGAGACGATGCCCGGCACCCGGCCCGGTCACTTCGGCGCGTTCGAGGACGAGTCCGGCACCGCCGACGCCGGAGAGCTGGAGGAGCTGACACCCGAGGTGGCCACCCTGCTGCTCGGCCGCCCGGGACTGGGCCGCCACTTCCCGCCCGGCGCGCGGCCGTTCGGGCCGGGCCGCCGGCTCTTCCGGCTGGTGGTGCCGGGACGGACGCTGAAGCGCCGCCGTCCCCGCCTCGTGGTGCGGCTCGACGGTGCGGCAGCGCAGCCCGCGCTCCGGCTGCACCTGCGCCTCGGCGAGCGCAGCAGCGGAGTGCTCGCCGGCCACCTGACCCGGCAGGCCTACCCGGACGCGCTGGGCGCGGTCACCAAGCTGGTCGGGCCGGTCGTCCGCCGCCATCTGGCCGGCAAGCTCGTGCTGCGCCTGCGCCGGGCGGTGGGCGCCGCGGTGGCACCGGCACGCGGCGAGGCCCTGGCCAACCATCTGGTCGAGAGCATGCTGCGGGCGCTGTCGGCGCAGTTGCCGGGGTCGGCGGCGGCGATCCTGGCGGCCATCAAGGATCCCGCCGCCGGGATCACGCTGACGTTCGCCTTCACCTTCGCCGACCGGCAGGCGCTGCAGAGCGGGGAGCCCGGCGAGCCGACGATGACCGTACGGCCGGGGCCGCACCATGACTGAGCAGTACCTGCGCGCCGAGCTGGCCCACTGGCGGGGAGCCATCACGGGCCTGTCCGACCTCGACACGGTGGCCGCACCGGCCGCCTGGGCGATGCTGGAGGACTACCTGCGGCTGCGCCTGCGGGAACGGCTCGAACGGTCGATCGCCGTGCTGGCGGCCGAGGGCAGCGCGATCGCCGTGTCGCTCGACGTGGGTGAGTCGCCGGACCGGATCCGCGAGCGGCTGCTCGTGCTGCGCCGCAGGTACATCGAGGTGGAAACGGTCGTCGACTTCTACGGCGACGCCGTCAACTCCCGGACGAACGCGGCGCTCGGCGCCGTGCTCGGCGGGCTGGACACGCTCGCCTGCGACTCGATGGAGATCGTGCTGCGCCCGCTGGGCATCGAGGTGCCGCCGGCTCTGGTCTACGTCGACAAGGGCATGGGCGCCGCGATCCTGCGGGCCGGCGTACGGCTGTGGGGGCCGGGCGGCGTGTCGCCGGTGGCCGCCATCAAGCTCACCCGGCACAACCTCGGCCACCCGACCGCGCTGTTCCACGAGACCGGCCACCAGGTGGCGGCCCTGACCGGCTGGGTGCCGCAGCTGGCGGACGCCCTGCACAGCGTGCTGGCCGGCGGTTCGCCGGCCGTCGCGGACCTGTGGCCCGGCTGGGCGAGCGAGATCGCGGCCGACGTGCACGCCTTCGTGCTGGCCGGCTGGTCACCGATCCCGGCGCTGGCCCGGGTCGTCGACGGGCCCACCTCGGCCGTGCACCGGATCCGGATCGGCGACCCGCACCCGCCGGCGTGGCTGCGGGTGATGTTCAACGCGCAGCTGTGCCGGGCGGCGTACGGCGCCGGGCCCTGGGACGACCTGACCAGGACCTGGACCCTGCGGCACGACCCGCGGCGCGCCGAGTCCGCCGGAGCCCGGGTCGCCATGGCCAGCCTGCCGATGCTGCCGAGGCTCGCCGAGACCTGCCTGACCATGGCGTTCCCGGCGTTCGGCGGCCGGGCGATCACCGCGCTCGCCGATCCCGGGCTGGTCTCCCCGGCGGCCCTTGAGGCGTTCGAACTCCAGGCCGGGCCGGCCCTGCTCACCTCGGCCCATCTCGCCCGGCGGCGGCCCCTCCAGGTGGTCGCGCTGCTGACCCGCGACGAGCCGCCGGACCCCGCGCGGGCCGCCGCGGCCACCCGCCGCCTGCACGGCTGGCTGGCGAAACTCGCACCGATCCCGCTGCCCAGCGCAGCCTGACTCTCCGCGAAGGGACCTCTCATGGCCACCACGAACACCAACCCGCCACCGTACGACCAGACGCTCGCACAGATCCTGACCGCGCTCGAGTCGATCGCCGCCGCCGTCAACCGCGGCTCCGAGTTGATCGTCGACAACGCGGACGAACGCCAGGCCAGCCAGGACCAGTCCACGGCGATCGTCGACTACCTGGTGCTGCGTGAGCTCGTGGGCCGCCAGGCCGACGGGAACAGGCGCACCGTCGGGGCGACCAGGTTCACCGACAAGGTGGTGGTGTTCGACGGGCAGATCCCGGCCACCGCCGCCAAGGTCGCCGTCTTCACCCGCCGCAGCGTCGCGCCCGACGAGGTGGCCGAGATCGCTTTCGACGACGGTCCGATCGTGGACCTGGTCCGCAAGCAGCGGGGCACCCGCCGCGGCAACGGCGGCAGCGAACCCGTCGTCGGGTTCGTGCTGGCCAACGTCACCGACGACCAGCCGATCGCGCGGATCGAACTGCGCGACGCCGCGGATCTTGCCGTGGCGCTCGGCCCGCGCCTGGCACCCGTGTCCTGACGCCACCTTCTCATCGAGACGAGACGAGGAATCCATGTTCCGCAACCTGGCCCGGCTGATCACCGCGCCTCCCGAGCTGGGCCCGTCCGGCCCGGCGATCCAGGTGTTCCGCGTGCACCCGTTCCAGCTCAGCCGCTGGCTGGAGGAGGCATGGGTGTCCGCCCGGACGGTACCCGAGTTCGGTGTCCGTACCGTCAACGCCCTGCCGTTCCTCGGCAGTGACCAGATCGTCGACATCCTCGACCTGCCGGCGCCGTCGGCGGCCACTGTCGCACCGCCGTTCCCGTCGGGCATCAACCCGGCCGACGTCGGCACCTTCAACGGGCAGGTGTTCAGCGGGACCCTGCCGCTGATCTGGGACCACCTGATCTACGCCTATCTGCTGGAGTGCACCGGCGTGGTCGAGGTGATGGCCGAGGTCGTCCGCCGGTTCGCGGTGGGCGAGACGCTCAACACCCTCAGCGCCGACGGCACACGATGGGTACGGGCAACCGAGGAGCTGTTCCTGCGCGAGCCACCGCTGTTCGCGATCTCCGGCATCGTCAGCGAGGCCCGCCCGGACCTGCGGGTGACCCGGCGCAACAACTACTGGCGGATGTTCGGCATGGAACCGCCGCACCAGGTGCCCGCCCGCTACCGCAAGTTCGGCCACGCCGACCAGAGCTGGCGCGCCGACACCGGCGAGGGTGTCAACTCCGGCTTCCGGGAGAAGTGGACCGAGCTGCTGCGCCAGGTGTGGCTGGGCTTCGAGAACGCCCGCAACGGCATCGGCCCGAACGCCACCGACCGCGAGTACGTCGCGTTCCTCTGCCAGTCCCTGCGCGACATGATGACCATGCGCCGTCGCGGCGGTCAGCTGGCCCGCGAGGAGTTCGTGCACGTCACGACGCTGAGCTGGTTCCACCTCACCCTGGATTCCGACACGCCGATCGTGGCCGACCTCAAGGCCGAGGCGACCAACCCGGCGGACCGGCTGGCGAAGATCGCCGAGCGGGTCGGCATGTCCGCGGCGCCGCGCTCCTACGAGCTGTTCGAACTGGCCGACCTGATGTCCGCGCTGCTGCGGGCGATCGAGCTGGGCCTGTTCGACCGGGGCGAGGACGCCGAGACGCTGTTCCTGGACATCGCCGGTAACGAGGGGGTGCGGCGCGACATGAACCGCATCATCGACCTGTGGCAGTCCGCCACCGGTGACCGGGTCAAGGACCGGCCCAACCAGCCGGTACGGGTACCGGGCCTGCCCACGGCCGCACGGGCGTCCTCGGCCGCCGGTGGTGGCACCGGCAGGCAGGTCGCGCCGGCCGCCACCCTCAACCCGGCGCCGCCGATGATGAGCGCGCCGCCCGTACCGGCGGTCTCCAGCGCCTCACGCAACGGAAACCACTGAGGAGCCGTCATGGAGACGCCCTTCGCGGTCGTCGGCGCGGCGACGGAGCGGGAACGTGTCGGCGCCGACGACTCACGCGCGCGCATCCGGGACACCTCGGCTGTGCCACACCGCTGGGTCTGCTCGCTGGACGTGACCTGGCCGGGAAACGACCCGGACCGATTCGGCCGTGGTTCCGGGGTCCTGGTGGGTCCGCGGCAGGTGCTCACGGCCGCACACTGCATCTACCGGACCCGTGACGGTGCCACCCCGCTGTCGGTGTACGCCGCACCGGGGCGCAACGGCCGTACCGACCCGATCGGGCGGGTCAAGGCGGTGGCGTACAGCGTGTCGAGCGCGTACCTCAGCGATCTGGTCGTGGGCCGGACCACGATCCGGGGCCCACGGGTGAACTCGCGGTTCGACATCGCCCTGGTCACGCTGGAGCGCAACGTCGCCGACGTGGTACACGACCGGGCCAAGGATCCGCGCCCGTACGGCCACTGGGGACACCTCCACGAGGGCCGGTTCACCCACCTCAGGGGCCTGGAGAGCACGTTCCTCGCCGGGAAACCGGTGACCGTCGCCGGTTACCCGGGCGACTACTGCGGCACCGCGCGGCTCGGTGACGGGCCCTGCGACGCGCTGCGCGACCAGTCGACGGTGCCGTTCTCCGGCACCGGGGTCGTGGCCTTCGACCAGCGGCTGCCCGGGGTGCTGCTGCACACCGCCGACACCCACAAGGGGCAGAGCGGCTCGCCGGTCTGGATGCGGTTCCGCGACGGCACCCGCTATCTGATCGGCATCCACACCGGGCCCGGCACCAAGGACGCGTCGACCGGCCTGACCCTGAACAACCATGCCGTCCACCTCAGCACCGAGGTGGTCACGCTGATCAAGTCGTGGATGCCGGGGGTGAACGTCGTATGAGCGCCCCGGCCGGCTACGCCCTCGATGCGGAGCGGATAGGCACCGACGACCGGCGAGCGGTGACCGACACCTGGGCTGTTCCGTTCCGCTGGATCTGCTCGCTGCGGATCACCTACGCGACCGGGCCGGCCGGACGCGGGACGGGCCTGCTCGTCGGCCCGCGGCAGGTGCTGACGGCCGCACACTGCCTCTACCGCAAGAGCGACGGGGCCGGTCCGGTGACGGTCGAGGTGATCCCCGGACGGTCCGGGCGCACGTTTCCCGTCGGCACGTTCACCGCTTCCACCTTCAGCGTGCCGTCGGCCTTTCTGACCACCCCGCCCGGCAGCGCGATGAAGGTTCGCGCGGGGTCGGCCGTCGACGTCGCGATGATCACGCTGGATCGCGACATCGACCGGATCGTTCCGGCCGGCCGGCCCGCCGGCCAGATGCTCGGCCACTGGGGACACCCGCAGCTCGGTCAGCGGACGCGGATGCGCGCGCTCGGCAGCGATTTCCTCAAGGGCAGGCCGGTCACCGTGTGCGGCTATCCCACCGACCGGTGCGGGCGTGAGGTACGCGGCGCGCAGTGCGACCGGCGGGACTTCGCCAGCGTGCCGTTCGTGCACCACGGCACGGTCAGCTTCGCCGCCACGCTGCCCGGCCGGCTGCTGTACGACGCCGACACCTTCGAGGGCCAGAGCGGGGCGCCGGTGTGGCTCCGCACGACCGACGGCAGCCGATACCTCGCGGGGATCCATCTCGGTGCCCGCGTGCTGCGGGACGCGAAGACCGGGCTGAACCTTCCGGTTACCGCCAACAAGGCCCGCCATCTGGACGCGGACACGCTGACGCTGATCCGGTCCTGGATGCCCGACCTGACAGGAGTGAGCAGATGAGCCCGACTTTCCGGCTGGTCCCGGAGCCTGGCCCGCTGATGCGCGGTGAGGCACCCGAGGAGGCCGAGGCCGACCTGACCGAGACGGAGCTGGAGTATCTGGCGGGCCTCGGCGCGGCAGAGCCGGAGTATTTCGAGCCCGGGGAGGATGAGCTGGCCGAGCCGGAATTCCTCGATTCTGAGCTGCTCTCGCCTGAGTCGCTCTCGTCTGAGCTGCCTTCGTCTGTGTTGCTCGAGGGGGAGACTGACGACGACGCGGAGCGGGTGGCCGGGGCGCTGGCGGCTCGGCGTACGGCTCAGGAGGACGAGTTCCAGACACCCCGGCGTCAGCGCTGGACGCACTGCTTCACCGCCGACGAGGCCGCTCAGACCGTCCGGCTGTACGAGGAGAACGTCGACGCGGCGGCCTCCGACCCGCCCGGCCAGAACATCGACCGGGCGTCGTGCATCGTGATGCTCAACGTCGGGCTCGGCCGGCTGCTGAGCCTGCGCACCGCCGACCACCCGGCCCGTGGCCGCACCTCGGCGATGCCGCGCCGGCCCCGGACCGTGCCGATGGGCGTCCTGACGGTCAACTCCGTCGACGGGGCCCTCAACCAGCTGGTCCGGCAGGGCCGCGCCACCGGCCCGCTGGTCATCGACTTCAACGACTCCCGGGGCCGGCGCGCGGGCAGCCTGGCGCCGGTCTCGCTACGGTCGAGCGTGCTCGCCGCGGTGGTCGACCGTGCGCCCAACAGCGGTTGCTGGTACGCCTTCGGGCTCTCCCTCGTCGACGCGACACACAGCGTGATGCTGCTCGTCGACTTCACCGGGTCGAGCCGGCGCATCTACTGGCTTGACCAGTTCACCCGGGGCCTGACCCGGGAGGTCACGACCACCCTCGACGCCGAGATCACCACCTTCACCCAGGCCCTGTGGCAGCGAAAACTCGACACGAAGGGCGTCCGGTTCTCCACCCCGGTACGCCTGTGGCGGCTCCGGAAACCCGTCACCACCCCATGACGCCGCTGCCAGCCGGTGGCGGCGCCGGAATCCCGGCGCCGCCACATCGCGCCGCTGTCAGGCTGTGGTGCAGGTGGAGCCGTTGAGCGCGTACGCGGTCGGTGGCCCGCTGTTGCCGGTGTGGGTGGCCTGGAAGCCGAAGCTGACCGACGCGCCCGGTGCCAGCGCCGCGTTGTAGGAGACGTTCGTGGCTGTCACCCGTCCCGAGGCGGGGGAGTAGGTGGCGTTCCAGCCGCTGGTGATGGTCTGACCCGACGCGAGGGTGAATGCCAGGTTCCAGCCGTTGATGGTGGAGTTGCCGGTGTTGGTGACGGTGATGCCGGCCGTCAGCCCGCTGTTCCACGCGTTGACCGTGCTGGTGGCACGGCATGCCGCACCGCCGGGCTGGGACGGGCTCGGGCTGCCGGGCTGGGACGGGCTCGGCGAGCCGGGGCCGGGTGAGCTGGGACTGGGCGTGGGGCTGGAGGGCGGGGTCGTGCTGCCGAACTGGCTGAAGAACTGCCACACCTCGGTGGAGACCCAGGAGGACGAGGCGTTGCGGTCGGTCGGCAGCGGTACGTGGTCGCCGTCGTGTGCGGCCCACTGGACCGGATACCCGGCTCGGCAACCCGAGTAGGCGGTGGTGATGTGTGTGCCGCTGTTCTGTGCCGGCTCCGGGGGGTTCTGCGCCGTGCAGCCGTTGGCGCGGACGAAGGTGTCCCGGATCGACCGGCCGGACGAGATGTTCAGGACGCTGTCCCGGATGCCGTGGATGCCGAAGTAGGCGACCGGCTGGGAGCCCGGCGAGCATCCGCTGAGGTTGGCACCGGCGATCGGCGCGACCGCCCGGAACACGGTGGGCCGGGCGCAGGCCAGGGCGTAGCTCATCGCGCCGCCGTAGCTGAAGCCCAGCGCGAACCGCTGGGAGGTGTCGACGCACAGGTCGTTCTCGACCGTCCGCAGGATGTCGTCGACCAGGGTGACGTCGCGCCCGCCGGTGTTGGCCCAGCCGGCGTCGAGGCCCTGCGGTGCCACGAAGATCGCGCTGTTGCCGGCGCGTTGCTGCAGCCCGTAGAACCCGTTGCCGACCACGTCGTTGGCGCTGCCGTTGAGCCAGTGCAGCCCGACGACGAGCCGGTACGACTGGCTGCTGGTGTAGTTGCCCGGCAGCCGCAGGATGTAGGTGCGCGCCCGGCCGCCGCTCTGGATCGTGTAGGTGCCGTCGCGCAGGGTCGGTGCCTTTCCGCACCCGGCGGTGGCTGCGAGAGCGCCGGTCTGCTCGGCCGACGCGGTTCCGCCGGTCAGGACCGCCACGCCGGCGACGATCAGCATCGCCGAGGCCGCGATCGCCGTACCCATGAACCTGCTTTTGTGTGTTGTTCGCTGTGTCATCGGAAAACCTCCCTGTCAGCGGCGCGGGGTCAGCAGGCCGGGACGGTAGGGCAGCAGGCCGTAGTCGCCGCCGGAGCTGGGCGAACGGCCCTGGTAGAGCAGCTGCAGGTTGCACGGGTCGACGGTCATCGTCTGGTCGGCGCTGGTGCGGATCAGCTCGCCGTGGCTGATGTCGTTGGTCCAGGTGGCACCGCTGTTGGCCTTGCCGGCGAACGGGTTGCTCTCGGTCGCGGCCTGCGGGGTCCAGGTGCCGCCGAGGCTGGTGGCGGTGAAGGAGCGGAAGTAGCGCCCGTTGGCGCCGATCGCCTCGACGATCATCAGGTACTGGTTCTGGCCCTGGACCTTGTAGACCTGGGGCGCCTCGAACAGGTTGTTCGTCGAGTCACTCATGATCGTGGTGTAGGAGGAGCCGAAGCTGCCGGGGAAGTTCCCGATCGGCATGCTCGCTCGGTAGATCTTGCCGTTGTCGCCGGCGAAGAACAGGTACATGTTCTGTCCGTCGCCGATCAGGGTCTGGTCGATCACCCCGGTGCTGGAGCCGGTGATGCTGCCGGTGAACAGCGTTTGCGGTGCTGACCAGCCGTTGGCGTTCGTGGGGTCGCTGGAGGTCTTGTAGCTGAACGCGGTGGGACCCCACTGGTAGGCGAGTACCCAGATGTTCTTCGGCGCGAAGTAGAACAGCGAGGGAGCGACGGTGCCGGAGGACATCGCGTTCTGGCTCGCCGAGGCGAGGTCGGACCAGTTGGTGATGAGGCTGAAGTTCATCGAGCCCCAGGACGACCCGTGGTCGTGGGTCGTCGCGTAGACGAGGTGCTTGCCGTTGTAGGGGGCCGTGGTGAAGTCCTTCAGCGAGACCCAGCCGGATCTCGGGTTCGCCAGCGAGCCGGTCGAGTTCCAGCGATAGGACGAGGGAAGGGTGCACGTGCCGGGCTGCGAGGGCGAAGTGCTCGGCGAGGGGGAATTGCTCGGGGAGGGTGAGCTGCTCGGGGAGGGTGAACCGCTCGGGGAAGGCGACGGGCCGGTGCTGCCGGTGCACGCCACGCCGTTGACGGCGAAACTCGCCGGTGCCGGGTTGGTGGCTCCGGACGACCCGTTGAAGCCGAACGACACGGTGCCGTTGGTGGCGACCGAGCCGTTGTAGCTGACGTTCTTCGCGGTGACTGCCGCGCCGCTCTGGGTCAGCGTCGTGTTCCACGCCTGCGTCACCGTCTGCCCGGCGCCGAACGACCAGGTCAGCGTCCAGCTGGTCAACGGGTCACCGAGGTTCGTGATCGACACGTTGGCGCCGAACCCGCCCTGCCACTGCGACGACAGGGCGTAGTTCACCGAACAGCCCGCGGCCGCGGCGTCGGCCGGTAACGTCACGGCGACCGCGGCCGCGGCCAGCAGCGCGACGCCGGCCGACGCGAGGCCGGCGTTTGTCGCTCGGGATCTGGTCATGAGGGGATCTCCTTACCGGGGGATGGCGGCATTGCGCATTCGCCGGCATCAAAGCCGGGTGAGCGTTAACAGCCGCGACAGGCATGTTACGGGAGCGCTCCCATGCCCTCAATGAGGCAATCCGTTGTCAAGGAGAAGGCCCAGCTCACCGATCCGATAGTTTCGCCGTAACCATTTTCGGACCGGTGTTTCTTGCGAATAGGGAAAGGCCGGCGGCTCAGCCGAGTGGTTGCTGGGCGCGGAAGGAACTGTCCGCACGGAACGTGGTGCTGCCGTCGAACTGGTCGAGCCAGATGTCGCCGTCGAGGTGGCGCAGGAAGTAGCCGGTGTAGTTGAACGACTCGAACGACACGGCGCCCGCGCCCGCACCGGCCCGCGCGCAGAAGGTGGCGTCGCGCTGGAAGAGGACCGTGCCCTCGTCCGGGCTCAGCCGTAGCCGGAACGACTGGTGGCGCACGTACCGGCCGTCGGCGGCGCGGAACGAGTAACAGTTGGGATCCGCGAAGCCGCGGACGACCTCGAAGGTGGCCGCCCGGCGCTGCGGAGCCGGGCTGCTCGCGGTGAGCGCCGCCAGCGTGCCGGGCTGGTCGGTGGCCGAGACGAAACGGCCTTCGGCGTTCACCGACTCCAGCGAGACCTTCCCCTCAGGGAGCGTCACCGGGCCGACGGGCGGGGCCGACCGGACACCGGTGCCCGGCGGCAGGGGAGCCGCGATCACGGCGGCGCTGGTGTGCGGCGAGCCCGTCCAGGCGGCGGTGGTGGCGGTCCCGCTGATGGCGAGTGCCCCCGCCGCCATGGTGGCCGCGACCGGATGCGACCCGGTCAGCTGTGTGAGCTTGCTCAGGATCAGGCCCTTCGTGCTGCTCGTGACGGCCGCGGAGCCGAGCGGATCCTTGCTGAGCAGGCCGGCGGTGAGCGCGGCCGGCACGGGGAACACGGCGAGACCGAGGAGGAGCCGTTCGGTGGGCACCGAGCCGTCGACGGCCTGCCGGCAGACGGGGCACTCGCGGACGTGGCGGGCGAGGCGCTTACGCCAGGCCGGTGCGGGCGTGCCGTTCCACCCGGTCAGGGCGCTGTCCAGGCCGGGGCAGCCGGGGACGGCCTCCAGGGCCGCGACCACCGATCGGCTGAGGTCGAGCTGAGTGCGCATGCGCTGGAGGCGGACTCCGGCGTGGGCGACCGACACGTGCAGCGCGGCGGCCGTCTCGGTCCGGTCGAGCTCGCCGGCGGTCTCCAGCCACCACAGCGAGAACACCGCGCGTTCCTCGGCCGTGAGCCACCGGGCGGCCTGCGACACCTGGCGTCGCTGGCGGGTGACCTCGGCCCGCAGGATCGCCGGCTGCTCGATGTCGGCCCGGGGGTCCGGCCGATGCGTTGCCTGGTCCAGGGACGCGAGGCGCCGCGCGGCCACCTCGCCGGTGCTGCGATGGGTGGCGATCTGGCGCAGGGCGATCGCCGCCAGCCAGGGACGGAAGCTCTCCGGGGTACGCAGCTTCGGCAACTGTCGCAACGCGCGCAGCATGACGTCCTGCACGATGTCGTCGATGTCCGGGCTGTCGTTCAGCGCCCGGCGAACCAGGTTGTAGACCAGCGGGAGATGCCGTCTGGCGAGCTCGTTCAGCGCGTCGCGATCGCCGTCGCGTGCGGCCGAGACGAGGGCGGTTCCGGTCGCCCCGGTGGGTGTGGCTCTCATCCGTTCACCGTCCACCGTTTCAGCGGTTCAAAGCGTATCGGTGACTGTGGACGACATCCGCGTGCGAGTCAATCGTGCTCCGGCGATCCTGGGGAACGGTGGGTGATAAGGACTCGCTTGCGGCATAGCGACGGGAAGAGGCAATCACCGGCCATCTGGAAAGTTCGGTTGCTGGAAAGTGTTACGCGGACCCGCCCTGCGTAGTCGCGAGCGCCTGTCGACCCGCTGTTATCGCGCACAGTGTGCGATCTGGAGAAGGTTTGAGGAACTGTTTCCGGCGAGTTGTTATGTCGGGCATTGTCGTCGAGTCGCATGGTCCTGTCGCTTTCTTGAAAGTCCTCTGAGCTGGTCTTATATGACATTCTGTGCGCAGTGATGCGGCCGACTTGCTGTTGTTCGAGAAGTGGCCTTGAGTCGGGCGAAATGCTCTGGCAATATGCGGAAACAGGTTGAGAACGTTCTCATCTACGGGACGAGTAGTGCCGCCATCCCCACCGATCCCCCGAGGAACTGACACGATCATGAACAGCTTCCCCGTACCCCCAGAAGTTTCCGAAAAAGCACCAACGGTGACGCGCCGCAATCGGTGGCGCAGCGCCCTGGCCGCGATGGTCCTGCTCGCCGCAGGCGGTGCCATCGCGGTGACCGCCTCGTCCGCCTCGGCGGCGACCATCGACACGAACGCCTCATATGTGCTGGTCAACCGCAACAGCGGTAAGGCGCTCGACGTCTACAACCTGGCTACCAGCGACGGCGCCCGGATCACACAGTGGTCGCGCAACGACGGTGCCCAGCAGCAGTGGCAGTTCGTCGACTCCGGCAGCGGCTTCTACCGGCTCAAGTCGCGGCACTCCGGCAAGGTCCTCGACGTTCACAACCTGTCGACCGCCGACGGTGGCGCGATCGTCCAGTGGACCGACAACAACACCACCAACCAGCAGTTCAGCATCCAGGACATCGACGGCTACATCCAGCTGATCAACCGCAACAGCGGCAAGGCGGTCGAGGTGCAGGGCGCCTCCACCGCCGACGGCGCGAACATCGTCCAGTACTCCGACTGGAACGGCGCCAACCAGCAGTGGCAACTCGTCCGGCTCGGCGGCACCACCCCCACCACCACGCCGACCGGCGGCACGTGCACCCTTCCGTCGACCTACCGCTGGAACTCGACGGGCTCGCTGGCGAACCCGCGGTCGGGCTGGGCCTCGCTGAAGGACTTCACCACGGCTCCCTACAACGGCCGGCATCTGGTCTATGCGACTACCCATGACAACGGGACGTCCTGGGGATCGATGAACTTCGGGCTCATCACCAACTGGTCCGATCTCGCGTCGGCCAGCCAGAATGCGATGTCGTCGGCCACGGTGGCGCCGTCGCTGTTCTACTTCGCGCCGAAGAACATCTGGGTGCTCGCGTATCAGTGGGGTGGGACGGCATTCTCCTACCGGACGTCGAGCGACCCGACGAATGCGAACGGATGGTCTTCGCCGCAGACGCTGTTCACGGGGAGCATCACCGGGTCCGGCACGGGGCCGATCGACCAGACTCTGATCGGTGACGGCACCAACATGTACCTGTTCTTCGCCGGCGACAACGGCAAGATCTATCGGGCGAGCATGCCGATCGGGAACTTCCCCGGTAGTTTCGGCTCCAGCTACACGACAATCATGAGCGACAGTACGAACAACCTGTTCGAGGCGCCGCAGGTTTACAAGGTGCGGGGTCAGAACCAGTACCTGATGATCGTCGAGGCGATCGGTGCTAACGGGCGGTACTTCCGGTCGTTCACGGCCAGCAGTTTGGGTGGTTCGTGGAGTCCGCAGGCGGCGACGGAGAGCAACCCGTTCGCCGGTAAGGCCAACAGTGGTGCGACGTGGACCAACGACATCAGTCACGGCGAGTTGATTCGGACGAGTGCAGATCAGACGATGACTGTTGATCCGTGTAATTTGCAGCTGCTTTATCAGGGGCGGTCGCCGAGTTCGGGGGGTGACTACGGGCTGCTGCCGTATCGGCCGGGGTTGCTGACTCTGCGTCGCTGACGGTTTTCGATGGCGGTCGCGTCCGGGTTTCTGGGCGCGGCCGTCTTCGCGTTTCCATTTTCGGCTCCGTAATTGAGCGCGCCTGTTTGCGTTTGCCTCGTGTTCGTCCGGCTGGAGCGGTCCGGCTGGAGCGGCCCGGCTGGAGCGGGGGTAGGCGCACACGGTCGTGTTGCGTGCGCTTTTACCCACGTCATAGGCGTTGCCGGCTCGCACAGAACTCCAATGTGTGCAGCTACTGCCGCCGTGGCTAACGTGTGCGCCTACTTGCACACGTTAGCCGTAACGTGTGCGCCTATTGCCGCACGTTAGCCGTAACGTGTGCGGCTAATGCCACACGTTATGGATAACGTGTGGCATTAAGTGCACGCGTTGCGACCGGCGACCGGCGACCGGCGACCGGGCCGCGGGCCGTGCACGCCGCGAACCCAAAGGTCCGCGGCGTGCGCGAGGGCGATCGTTAGCAGGTCAGCGGCGGGTCCACTGCTGGTTGGCGGCGCCGGTGCACGTCCAGAGCAGGGTCTGCGTACCGTTGGCTGTTTGGTTGTTGTTGACGTCCAGGCAGAGGCCTGACTGGTTCCCACGGACGGTGCCGTTCGACTGGAAGGTCCACTGCTGGTTGGTGCCGCCGTTGCAGTCCCAGATCGTCACCTTCGCCCCGGCCGCCGCGCCGATCGGGGCGTCGAGGCATTTGCCCAGGACCTGCAGGGACTGGCCGGACACGGTCCATTGCTGGTTGGCGGCGCCGTTGCAGTCCCAGACGACCGGCTGGGTGCCGTTGGCGGTGTTGCTGTTCGGGAGGTCGAGGCAGCGGCCGGAGGAGGTGCTGACCAGGCTGGTTGATGCCGGCGGCTGCGGGTTGCCGGTGCCGCCGCCGCTGACGCGGTAGACGGCGGTTCCGTGGGCGGGGACGCTCGCGCTGATGGCGCCGGTGCTGGTGGTCGTGTTGCCGGTCCAGGCGTCGACGAGCGAGAACGAGGAGCCGGTCTTGCCGATCGCCGCGGCGGTGGTCGTGATCGTGCGGGTGGTGCTGCTCTGGTTGAACAGGGCCACCGCTACGTCGCCGTTGGACAGGCGCTTGGCGAGCACCCGCTGGTTGGCGTCGGCGATCACCGAGGCGGCTTGCAGGCCCAGGGTGTCCTGGTTGATCGCGATCAGGCGCGGGTTCTTCAGGATCGTCTGGGTGGCGGTGCTCATGTTGCGCAGGTCGTTGCCGGCTATCAGTGGTGCGGCCATGACCGCCCACATGGCGAAGTGGGAGCGCTGTTCGGTGTCGGTCAGGGTGCCCCGGCCGACCTCCATCATGTCCGGGTCGTTGAAGCCGCCCGGTTTCGCGTACCCGGCCAGCGGCACGTTGACGTCGATGATGTTCTTGACACCCATCGGGTAGCCGTTGGTCTGGCCGGTGTCCCACGAGAGCTGGATGTCCTCGGTCGTACGCCAGATGTTCGCGACGTCACCCCAGTTGCGCTGCGGTCCCGTCTTCGAGTGGATGCTGTTCGAGTTGATGCTGTAGAGGATCGGCCGGCCGGTGGCGGCGAGCGCGTCACGCATCTTCGCGAACGTGGTGACCTGCTCGTTGATGCTGCCGCTGGGGGAGCACCAGTCGTATTTCAGGTAGTCGACACCCCAGGCGGCGAACTGCCGTGCGTCCTGGGCCTCGTGACCCTGGCTGCCGGTCGCGCCCGGGTACGAGTCGAAGTACTGCGCGCAGGTCTGGTCGAGCGGCGCACCGTAGATCCCGAACTTCAGCCCTTTGCCGTGGATGTAGTCGCCGAGTGCCTTCATCCCGCTGGGGAACCGGGTCGGGTCGCCCTGCAAGTTGCCGCTCCCGTCCCGGTTCGGGTTCATCCAGCAGTCGTCGACCACGACGTACTGGTAGCCGGCGTCGCGCATGCCGGAGCTGACCATGGTGTCGGCCATCTGCCGGATCAGCGCCTCGTTGATGTTGCAGAAGAAGGTGTTCCAGCTGTTCCAGCCCATCGGCGGCGTGCGGCCCACCCCGTTGTCGAGGGCCTGCGCGGGTGAGGCGGTGGCGACGAAGGCGGTGCCCGACAGCAGCAGGAGGCCCGCGGCGAGCATGGTTTTCCAGCGCTTCATGGGTTATCGAACCGTCCAGACCTGGTTGGTGGCACCGGTGCAGGTCCAGAGGATGACCAGGCTGCCGGCTGCGGTGCCTCTGCCGTTGACGTCCAGGCAAAGGCCCGACGCCACGTTGCTGATTGTGCCGTTCGCGTTGCGGTTCCAGCGCTGGTTCGCTCCACCCGAGCAGTCCCAGAGCTGCACCTTGGTTCCCGCCGCGGCGCTGGTGGGCGAGTCGAGGCATTTGCCGAGCGATTGCAGGGCTTGACCGTTGGCGGCCCACTGCTGGTTGGCGCGGCCGCTGCAGTCCCAGATGATCGGCTGGGTGCCGTTGGCGGTGGCGCTGTTCGGCACGTCCAGGCAGCGCCCGGAGGCGGCACTCACCAGGGCTCCGCTCGCCGGGGTGCCGGTGGTCTCGCCGATGCTGCCGGGGACCGATCGCAGTGCGTTGTACCAGACCGCGGCCATCTTGTCGTAACCACCGGCGGTGGGATGGATGCCGTCGATCAGGTCGGCGGTGGTCAGCGCGGCGTGCATGTCGACCAGGTGGACACGCTTACCGCTGTTCACCTTGTTCTGCACGATGCCGGGCAGGGCGGAGTTGAACGTACGGGCAGCCGCCTCCTGCCCGGCCGATGCGAGCGGGATGATCGTTGCCACGAACACGTCGGCGGAGGGTGCGGCCGTGGTGATGCGGTCGATGAGGGTGGAGAGCCTGGCCGGCGCGGTCGAGAGATTAAAATTCTGGAGTACGTCGTTGGTGCCGATGTGCAGCAGGACAGTGCGCGGGCTGGTGCTGCCCAGCCACCCGGTGATGTTGGCGTCGATCTGGTCGATGCGCCAGCCCGGATGACCCTCGTGATCATGGTCGCCGAGGGCGGCGGGACCGTTGAACTGGCTGCCGACGAAGTCGACCCGGTACCCGGCACCGGACACCCGCTGCCAGAGCCCGGTGCGGTAACCGCCGGGAACCTGGGTTCCCTCGGTGATCGAGTCGCCCAGCGGCATGACCCGGACGCCGCCGTTCGACTCCGCGGCCGAGGCGCCGGTCGGTGGGACGGCGCCGATCAGCGTGAGCGCGGTGGCGAGCACCGCGGCGAGCATCCATGTTCTTCGTCTCTGCATCGGTTCTCCAAGAGCTGGAATCGATACGCCCGGTCGCGGTGCGGGACCCGCTGGTCAACCGGATGGCTGGGCGTTCCGGATAGAAATGAGAGCGTTAACATCTCAATTCGTAAGGTTGCCAGAACGTTTCCAGACATTCAAGTACGAGAATGGACTTCTACGCTGATCAGCGCCTCGACTATTTAGCGCCGCCGCCTGTAACACTTTTTGGTCGGCCGGGTGTCAAGCGACGGCGCAGGGCATCCCGTTGAGGCTGAAGGATGCCGGTTTTGCGGTGTTACCGGTGTGTGTGGCCTGGAAGCCGACACTGACGGAGCCGCCGGCCGGGATGGCCGCGTTGTATCCGACGTTGCGGGCCGTCACCTGGCCGGCGGTGGGGGAGTAGGTGGCGTTCCATCCGGAGGTGATGGTCTGTCC
This sequence comes from Actinoplanes sp. GCM10030250, assembly GCF_042666575.1. Taxonomy (NCBI): domain Bacteria; kingdom Bacillati; phylum Actinomycetota; class Actinomycetes; order Micromonosporales; family Micromonosporaceae; genus Actinoplanes; species Actinoplanes sp. GCM10030250. The sequence continues at coordinate 167,776 of NZ_JBHTDO010000019.1, forward strand.
GCTCGGCAGGGTGAAGCCCAGGGACCAGCCGTTGATACCAGTGGCACCGGTGTTCGTGATGGTGAGGTTCGCGGTCAACCCGGTGTTCCAGGCACTGATCGTGCCGGTGACCCGGCACGCCCCAGAAGAAGACGGCGAAGTGGACGGTGAAGTGGACGGCGACGGTGAATTGGACGTTGACGCCGAAGTGGACGGCGACGGCGTTGTGGTGAGACCGAAGAACGCAATCGCCGAAGCCGCCATCCCGCTACTGGGCAGGCTGTGCCCGGCACCCTGCACGCTGTAGGCCTCCACCTGCACCGTTCCCGCGGCATCGGCGTAGCGCCGGCGGTTCCAGTTGGCCTGCGGGGTATCGCTGGAGGTAGGCGTCTGACTGAGCCCGAACACATCGGTCCACTGCTCGATCGACTCCTGCAGCAACTGGTACGGCACAAGCGTGTCCGCAGTTCCGTGCCACAGCTGCACCCGCGGGCGCGGACCGGCATATCCGGGATACGCCTGGCGCACGGCGTCCCCCCACTGCTGCGGCGTCCGGTTCATGCTCCCACTGGTGCACTGGCCGCCCGGCGGGTAGTCGGCCGCGCCGGCGAAGCAGTTGAACGGCACGCCCATGAACGACGCGCCGGCCTTGAACAGGTCCGGGTAGACGGCGAGCATGTGCTGGGTCATCATGCCGCCGGACGAGCTGCCGGTGGCGTACACCCGGTTGAGGTCCGCGGAATACTGCCTGCCGGCGTAGGCCACCATCGACGCGATCGAGACGGGGTCGCTGCCGCCGTTGCGCTGCTTGGCCGCCGCCGACCAGGTGTCGAAGCACTTGCCGAAGCCGGCCTCCTGCATCGCGGACGGGTAGATCACGATGAACTGGTACCGGTCGGCGAGCGAGGCGAACTCGCTGCTCGAGTAGAACGCGGGGCCCGACCCGCCGCAGCCATGCATGGCCACCACGATCGCCGGGTTGGCCGGGCGCGAGTCCGGCACGTAGATGTGCATGCGCATCCCGCCCGGGTTGCTGCCGAAGTTCGTCACCTCGGTCAGTGCGGCCGCGAACGCGGGCCGGGTGGCGGGTGCAGCGATGCCGACCAGGGCCAACGAGGTGGCGGCGGCCAGCAGCAGCTTGCGTCTGATCTTCATGCGGTCACTCCTGGGAGGAAGGGTCGGCGCGCTCCGCCCGGCGCAACCAGCAATGTGTGACACTTAGCGTCCCCCCGAGAGCACAAACTGTCAATCGACATCCTTCGATCAAAACCGTGGGGCGCGGGCACCCGGATCCACGCCGGTCAGATATTCGGCCCCGAGGCCGTGCGTGCGCGTACCGAAGTCATGGGGCACCTATCGGCGCCTGCCCATCCTCGACCCCGGGCTGCCCAGCCGGCTCCTTCCGCCCGGGTGGCTGCGCGAACCCGCTCGCGACCTGTTCACCGCCGTCTACGACGGGCTCGCCGCGAACGCCCAGGATCACGTCCGGGCCGTCGCCGCGCGCTTCACCGGCGATCCGCCGTCCGGTATCGAGGCACACGCCGTCGCCGAGCTGGCGGCCGGCCTGACCGGTGGCAGCGGGAGGGGCTGACGGTTCACCGTGCTCAAGTGCAGTTTCATCGTCACCGTGGCCCGTACGCCGAACGGACTGGTGCTGATCTGCAAGCTGCTCACCGCCCGCCGGGCCAGCCACAGCCCGCGCCCGCCCTCGGACTCCAGCGAGGGAAGCACCTCGGGCCCCGCGGGATCACCGGTGAAGCCCGGGCCGTGATCGGTCACGACGCAGACCAGCAGGAAACCGTCACGGTACAGGCGTAGCCGTCCCCAGCCGCCGCCGTGCCGGACCGCGTTGGTCATCAACTCCTGCACCGCCAGGACGAAGTCCTGCAGGAACCGCCCGGTGAGGCCGAGATCGCCCGCCTTCCGCGTGACCAGCCGGCGCACCTCGCTCACGCCCGCACTCGTGAAGACCCGGGAGATCACCTTGGGCGGGACCTCGGCATCTGTGGTCTGCGGGTGCAGCAGGTGGCCGTGCCGGGCCACCACCTCGGACACGATGGCCACCGCGCCGTCCACCGCCGTGACGGCCCTCGCCTGCATCGCGGTGGCTTGGGCGATCACGGCCCGTGAGCGATCCAGGGCGGCCGAACGGGTCACGCGATCTCCGGCTCGAGCTGACACCAGCATCCGGTACTCCTCCCGCCCGCCTGCCATGCGTGCTGGTCACCCCCAGAACAGTCGCTCGCTCCGGTCCGGATCGCCGACGACCGTGCAGTCGGCGCCGATCCACATCGTGGCGCGATCCTTCAGAGTGTAAGCGGGCCACCTGGGCACACCCGCTGCTCTGGGCCGGCTCTTGTGGGCGAACCCCGCTCACAGCGCGCTCATGTGCCGCGCGGTCGCCAGTCGTCCCGGCGACTGATCCGCATAGAGGAAGGAGTCCAGGTTCTAGTCGGTGTTGGCGAACTTGAGGTTGATGTCCGACGCGTGCGGCGAGCCCAGCGGGAAGTTGGTGCCCGGCACCAGGGTTGGATTTCGAGCAGCCTCGCGGCCGGGATCTCGGCCGTTGCTGTTGACGAACTCCCAGAACGTTCCGGTGTAGTAGCCGCTGTTCGCATCGACCTGGATACCCCAGTGGCGGCGCAACAGGTTGACGATGCTGTTGATCGAGCCTGGCTGGTCGTGAGTGCTGTGCCGGCGGCCGGGAGGCAGCTGGTTCGGGGACGGCGAAGCCCCGCCCTCGGTCTCGAAGGGCGGGGCTACGGGGTTTCGCGGCTGATGGGCCGCCGTCGACGCGTCAGCCGATGGTGCGGCGGCCGTCCTCGCCGGGCAGGTCGGCCTCGATGCGCTCCTTGCGAACCTCACCGCTGACGTGCTGCTGCTCGGTCACCGTCTCCTTGCCGAGCCGAACCCGCTCCACCGGGACAGCCTCGGTGTCGACCACCGGGCGCTCGGCGTGCAGGGTCACCTCGTGCTCGGACTCGCTGATGGCCGGACCGTCGAACGCGGCGCCCCGGTTGGCCTCGGAGATCGGCTCGCGCTCGAGCCGGACCTCTTCGCGCTGAACGGGAACGGACACCTGCTCGTGCTCGGTGACCACGTACTTGCGCAGCCGGGCCCGGCCGACCTGCTCCCGCTCGGTGTCCACGGTGAGCCGCTCCTCGGAGCGGGTCATGGAGTCATCGACCTGTGCGCCGCTGGACGAGGCGCTGCCCGCCGCCGAGCCGTAGCTCTCGGACCAGTTGATGCCGTAGTACTTGTAGAGCTGGTCGACCTCGTCCTCGCCGAGCGGCTCATCGGCGTCGGCGTCCACGTTCGGCGCGTCCTTGACGGTCGCCTTGTCGAACGGCACCGCCACGTGCTCGCCCTGAAGTTCCGCGTTCTGCAGCGGGAACAGGGACTCGTTGATCCCGAACAGCCCGGTGCGCACGCTGGCCCACGCCGGCTGCCCGGCACCGTCGGTCCACACCGCGCCGACCGAACCGATCTTGTCGCCGTCGCTGTCGATGACGTCGAGGCCGTGAAGCGAATGAATCTTCTCCTGAGTGATCACGAGACCGTTCCTTTCACCTGGGGGGTTACGGCTACGGCCCCTTTGCTACCCCCGGTTTTTGCTGCCAGTCCGCCCTTTCGAGTGGCGGATCTCGCGGTTTGACAGCCGATTGTGACGCCCCGGCAGGGCCATCACAAATGGGGCAGAAGGCCCGGTTCGGCCCGCGGCAAGCCTCGCGCAGCGTCCGCCCGGCCCGCCCTGTACGACACCTTGGGGGAGGGCTATCCGAGGGCCAGCTTGACCTGGGCGACGTTGAGGTCCAGGCGGAACGGGGACGCCGCCGAGTACATCGGGCGGGCGTAGGTCAGGTAGATCGTGCTGGTCCCGCTGCCGTTGACGGCCAGTTCGGGGTGCTGCTGCACGGCGTAGTCGGCGCAGATGAGCCAGGTGGGGAAGCAGGTCGGTGCCTGGCCGGGGAGCACCGCGAGTGGGTCGCTCCACGGGCCCTCCGGCGCGGGGGCGGTGCGCAGCTCGATCCGGCTGGTCAGCGGCACGTTGAGGACGGCGACATATTTGCTCAGTCCCGGGTTCCAGGCCACCGACCAGCCGGTTGCCGAGCCCTGGACGATCTCGTTGGCCCGGGTCAGGTCGGCTGTCCAGGAGACAGCGCCGTCGGTTGCCCGTACAGCTGCCCGGTAGTTGTTCTTGATCTTTGTGCGATTCCAGTCGATGGCGCCGGCGGAGTTGCGCAGCGAGACGCGTGCCAGCCTGCACGGATAGTCGAAGGCGGCGCGGTTGTAACAGTCGTAGAGGTACAGCGTGGTCGTGGCGCTGTCGTAGAGACCGCCCGATGATCCGAAGCGGAAGTCGGTGCCGGTGAAGAGCAGGCCGGATCGGGTGGCGGCGGTGCGGCCGGCGGTGAAGTCGGCGATGCCGACACCGAGATTGGTGTACGCCAGCTCGTTCTCCGGGCGGATCTGCATCTCGCTGTAAATGATCTGAGCCCGGGTGTTGTCCCTCGCGATGATCGAAGTCGGCCACACCGCACGGCGGTCGCCCGGATCGCCGCTGGCCCGGTTGTAGGCGAGCTCCTCGCTCGTGTACGGCAGCAGCTGATGAGGCACGCCGGTCGCCGAGTCGATCACGTCGGTGAGGCGCCACGGGTTCGCTACCAGCGGTGACGTGGCGTGCGTGGCGGAGCGCCAGTCGTCGGCCGGGTTCTGCGGAGTGCCGCTGCTGCGCGTGAAGAGGGTGTCGCCGAAGACCCAGCGGATCTGGCCGTTGAGACGGGTGGAGGCACCGACGTCACGGGCGACGATCGTGCCCGGCGTGCTGGTCAGGATGCCCTGCTCGGTGGCGGAGACCACCACGACGCCGGACGGTGCGGCCACAGCGGGCGGGCCGGGAATCAGGAGGGCCGCCGTCAGCGGCACAGCCAGGAGCGCGACGGTTCGCATGGGTATCGACTGTCATCACTTGTTGACGCCGCGTCAACCGAGGTGCGACTTCCCGACAGAGCGACGGGGTCAGCTGTCCGCGGATCGTTCGGGGCAGTCCCACATCTGCGCGAGGGCGGCCTCAGCGGGCCCTCCGGTGCCGACCACGATGAGGTGACCGCCGGGGCGGTCGGTCTCGGACGCGTTCCCTGGGTCAAGCGGGATGCCGGCGAGGACGAACGAGGCGGCGGTGGCCATGGCCGCCACGGCGAGGGCGACCGTGGTCCTCACGTTCATGAGGTTTCCTCCCACCGGTTGGTCTCGTGGGTGAGTGTGACATCGACGGCGGCGATGGTCTCCTCCACGCGGGACAGCTTACGGGGGCCGGGAATAGGCGCGAAACGCGGCTCGAGGTCGCGACCCGGTGTGCGCTTCCGCATGGGTGCTCCTGTTCGGTCGGCGTCGACTCGGCACACCTATTGAACACGGTGCTGTCACGGGCGAACAGGTACCGGCAGTACCCCCTTGCCTTGTTATGTGCCGGCGGACGTTGCCGGTGCGCGCTTTGTCAGCGGCATGAGCGGTCGCTTGTAGAGTGCCGTTGAGTCCGGGATGATCGTGTGATGGACGACCAGTACACCTGCGAAGAGTGCGGGATCGTGTACGAAGCCAAGGGCATTGTCCCTGGATATGCGCCGAGATGGACAGGCAACTCAGCCGTCAGGCCATGCTAGGGCGCGCGTCGAGCAGATTTCTGGGATGGCCGCGCGAAGGCAGAGAAGTCCTCGCGCGAATGGAGGACACGAAGGGCTGATCCAGCCACTGTGCGGCGATGCAGTAGCCGGCTTCGCGAGCACGTGCACATCGCCACGACAAGACGCCGGCCCGCCGCCGTCGACCACTAATCGTGACGGCGGCGGTCGGTCCGAGCGCGGACAGCGGCAGAACCGGACGTAAAATTTACCTACCCACCTTGCCTCCAATGAGGCCGACTATTGCACCGAAGCCTAGTTTCACGATCGTCGAGCAGGTTTCCATCAGACGTTTCGCCTCTTCAGTGGGCTTTTCTAGCGACAATACCAACGCTGCATCGAGAGCCAGCGACAAGAGTGTAATCGCCAGCACGCTTAGGAAAATCAATTTAAACGTGGGTGTTAGGCGAATGACGTCCACTGTTCCGTCCGGCAGCTTTTCCGGTAGCGGCTGCCGTTCAATACCGCGGCTCATTCGGGATCACCATGCCCTTGAGCGAGATGGGAGTGCTGGTGAGCGTCGTCAGCCGCCATGGCACGCTCAAGCTCTTCCAGCTTGCTACTGCGTGAACGCCGAACCAAGATCGTTTCTCGCATTGGGTGTGCGATCACTGCTCGCAGTGCCGCCCACGAACTTCGGAGATCCGCGTTGCTTAGGATGACCACGGCGCACGGCAAGATCAATAGCGCAACCAAAGCGGCCGACAACACAGCAATATGAGCAATCGACATGGGCACTCCTGCCAATTCGCGTGCGTTCAGCTTCTGGCAAGCAAGGAATTCCTGCAAGGGGAATAGCCGAAGAAAAACATCTTTCATGGTTGCTGAACATGAGAGCGAATCGAATTCACCAGCCTGTCGAGCGGCGAGTACGGATCCTAGCGATTGAACGCACTCAACTCGGCAAAGTCGTGCACCCGGGGGACAGGGGCCGGTGCGCTCGGCGGCTGATCCGGATAACGGCTGGCGGTCGGTCGCTTGGCGCGTCAGGGTGAGGCGTGATCACCATTCAACGAGTGCGGGTGCGGTGGAGTGCGGCAGGGCGTGGAGCGCCGGCAGCGAACGCCCGGCGAGTGCTGTGTAGCCCGGCAGTGCTTCCGCTGTCGATGCCAGCCGGTGATGTGGTCATTCACGACATGCTCGCAGATGAGGCAGCCCGGTATGTGGGTCATGACGGCGTTGTCAGTGGTGGCCTGGCTCGAGCCCGCGACCTCGAGCTCTGGTTGTCTATGGAGAGCGGGACGTTGGTCGTCGACCGGTTGCCAGGCCGGGCCGCCTATCCGCGGCAGAGCGGCCCGGCCCGTCTCTTCGCGATCAAGCCCGGGGAGACCGGCGAGATGAAGAGTGACGGGTTCGTCTCACGCGAGCCGGACCATCATGTCGACCACCGCGTCCACCTTTACGGCGGATCTAGACGGTCAAGCCGGCGACACGGCAGGTGATCGTCAGGTTCGGCCGATACGCACGATCGGCGGCAGATCCGGATGGTTGATCATGGACTCCTCAGAACTCGCGCCTGAGCTGCCAACCGGGCCGTTGGGACATGATACGAGTTGTCCCGTGATGCAGGGGGTAATGGTCCGCCCCGTTGTCACCGCGAAGGTGCGTCTTCACCTTCTAACCGATCACCTCGGGGTAGGTCGGTCTGCGTTGCGGCGGTCCCGTACGCTGCTTTGAAGGAGTCGTCTAGGACGGAGGACCACAACGTGGTTGGCGGTCCAGTGCTAACGCTGCGGGTGGCGGAGGAGGAGCGTGCGCTCAAGCAGGAAGCGCTTCTGACGCTTCAGGATGATCTACTGCGGAGCGGTGTCGCAGTGGAGCCCACTCACGCAGAGGGCCCTGAGGGAAGTAAGAGCGGGCTGGGCATGATCGTCGAGCTCGCGATCACCGGAGGACTCGCGGCCGCCTCCGTTCGTGCAATCCAGCAGATCCTTATCGCGTACCTCCGCCGGGAGGGAGCCCGCCGGGTTGAGCTCACCCTCGGCAAAGACAAAATGGTGCTAGACGCAACGTCCCGCCGCGAACAGCGCGAAGCGCTGCGGGCCTGGTTCGAGAAGCACTCCGCGAGTTAGGTCATGGGAAGGTATGCCCTGCTCGTCGCGGCGAGCGAGTACGACGACCCGCACTTCGACGGGCTCCGCTCGCCTGGGCAGGATGTGCGCCAGCTGGCCGAGGTACTCGAAGATTCAGCGATTGGCGCCTTCCGCGTCACTACTCTAGTGAACGCCCGCGACTGGGAAGTGCGTAGCCATGTTGATGAAGTACTTGCCGACCGAGGCCCGGACGACATGGTAGTGCTCTACTTTTCCTGTCACGGCGTGAAAGACCGCTCCGGCCGCCTCTATTTTGCCTCCCCGAACACCGTCTACAACAGGCTGCCCAGCACCGCCGTCCCCTCGGCTTTCGTCGCTGAGCGATTGGAACAGTCGCACGCTGGAGGTCGGCTGCTTCTGCTTGACTGCTGCAACAGCGGCGCCTTTCCCGCTGGCTCGACCAAGTCGGCCCGCAACCAGCCGCTCGACGGCGAAATCCTAGAAAACCGTGGATATGTCTGCATCACAGCTTGCAATGCCTTTGAGTATGCATTCGAGGGGGACCACCTTACGCTAGACGATCCGCGCCCATCCGTATTTACGGCGGCTATTATTCACGGAATCTCCTCCGGCGAGGCGGACGTTGATTACGACGGTTGGATCGATTCCCACGATCTTTATCAGTACATTTTCCGCAATGTGCGGACGTCTGAACAAACGCCTTCGTACTTCGCTTCCGGTCTAGCAGGGCGACTGCGCGTCGCGGCCGCACCAGTAAGGCCTAAGCGAGATGAATTTCCCGAGCGGCAGCGGCAGTTCCCCGTCTCCTATGCCAGCGATTTAGCCGGGCCTGGAGCCTTGGACCTCATCGGGATGCCCCTGACCGGAATCCTTGCCAAGTATCGGGCGGCTCTAACCAGCCGGCTGGAGCGCGGTGAAATGATCCGTATCCTTGTCACTTCGTCGGCCGATGACCACCTTCGCGCGGCCCTTGATCTTCCCAGCCGACCGACTGACCCGATCGAGATACGCACTCTAGGTACGCGCCCACCATTTGGCGCCATCGTGGCGCGGGCCGGTGCAGTAGATGCGACGTTGTACCTCAACCGCTACCACGCCCCGGTCGGACCGGAAGCTCGCAGGCTCGTCCTTACGGCCGCGGATGGCATTTGGTTTGAGCTGCTTACCCAACATGTGGAGCAGTTGTGGGAGGGTGCGCGGGTAGTGCGTCGGGCACGTCCGGGCGATTCGCTCGAAGTTACGAACACACCCGCCGAAGCAGGGTATATTACGCCGCTGGTGAGGAAGTTGGCCGGCGAATCGGGAGTCGACCTTAGTCGGGTCACCGGCACGGGCGTGGCTGGACGGATCCGTAAGCAAGATGTAATTGAGGAGCGCGATCGCATGCGAGGACAAGCGCCAAAGACGTGACCTCGGATAGCGAGTGGTGTGTGTCGTAGGTAGGTTGGCCAGGCAAGCGGATTCGACACCGTCGGCCAGCATCGTGACGCTAAAGGATGTGTCCGCTACGCCCTGACAGTGTGAGGGTCGGAATAGCACGGAACTTCAGCAACCGGCTGGACCGACACCGGCCGACACCATCTGGACTTGACGTCTGACATGCATGTCCGACTGTCAGCGACCTTGCTGCCGGGAATAGTTCGGTTACGGGTCCGAAAGTTGGACGCACCTTGGTCTCGTTGCGGGCAGTCCGCGGCGATGCCGCCCAAATATTGCCCACCACGCTGCGGTCTTGGACTCTCTGCGCTGGTCACAGGCCCACAGCGTCCGGTCTTGAAAACCGGTACAAATGGGGTCGCACTCCGAAGGTCTTCGTAAGAAATGATCGAATGTCCGCACATCGGCACGATCGCGCCTCGGCCGCGGCTACGTTCCGGAGGCCATGAAGGCGGCGAGGATGTAGTTGGGGTGGCGGTGGAGGTTCTTGCGGGCGCGGTCGTAGCGGATGGTGGTGCGGGGGTCGGCGTGGCGGGCGGCGATTTGGACGTCGCGGAGGCTGACGCCGGCGTCGAGCATGGTGGTGACGAAGGTGTGTCGCAGCATGTGTGGGTGCATCTTCGGGATTCGCAGGTCGGCGGTCTTGGCCAGGTGCTTGAGCCTGCGGGTCGCCGCGTGCCGGTCCATCCGGGCGTCGCGGGCGTTGCGCAGGATCGGGCCGTCGTCACGTTCGTCGACAGCGCGGTCGATCGCCCGAGCCACCGCCGGCGGTAGCGGTACCAGAACGACCTTTCCGCCTTTGCCGCGGACCTTGAGTACGCGGTGGCCGTGTTCCTCGCTGAGGTCGGCGATGTTGGCGCCGCAGGCTTCGAAGATCCGCAGTCCGAGCAGGCCCAGCATCGCCACGACTGCGTAGTCGTTGATGTTGGTCGACAGCCGGTCGGCGGTGATCATTGCCTCGAACTGGAGATGGCTGAGACCGAGGGTGGGTGATTCGGGCGGGACCAGTGGCCGGCGGACGTAGTCGGCGGGTGAGTGCGGCAGTATCTCGTCGATGACGCAGACCCGGTAGAAGCCGATGACCACGCACAGCCGTCGAGATACTGTCGACGGCTGGTACAGCCGGACGTCCTGTAGCGCTCGATGTCTGTGCGTGCTGCTTGCAATGGGTCCAGCGCCTGCGTCGCTGACCATCGCAGGAAGACCTTGAGGCGGAGTCGGTGCATCCGTGATTGACCGCGGTACCGGCCGAGATACGCGGCAACAGCAGCCGCCAGGACCCGTGAGTCGGAAGTGATCGGGATGGGCTCGAATGCTGTCGAAGTAGTCATACCGCTCGCTTCGACCGGCCAGTGCTAACCCTGATAGTCCGCGGGCCGGTCTGGTGCGACGCCTACCCTGTTCAGGTGCCGGGCAGCGGTGCACCTTCGTGAGGTTCTCCCCGAGCGACGACCTCTGCTCGGCACCTCATAGGCCTCCGACCACCGCGCTCGCGGCGGCACGAGAGTGCGTTCAAGGTCAGGCCGATTGAGAAGCCGACCGAGCGGTTCAATGGCCTTCGTGTTGCGATACGACGGCAACCGCCTCACGGACCGCGCTGTCGTACTGATTTCTACGGAAGGTGAAGGGGCCAAAGCTCCCGTAGTCACGTTGTGGCCGGAAAGGCTGTGTGAAACCGCGCCACGTGACGAGATCCTTCTCGACGAGCACCTGAGACTCCAATGGCCAGCAACCAACTTCCCCGCAGTCACAGCCCAGCAGCGCGATCACCCCTCGATCCGCTCGATAGGCGGCCTCTGCCTCCCCGATGAGGTAAGCAGTCAGATTGCCGAAGTTGAAGTGGTCGAGCACCAGCCCGGCATACGTGCCGGGTACGTCGAAGCCAGCCGCGTGCTCATAGCCGGCGACCAGTTCGACCAGGCTGACGTTGTCGACGAACGGATGCAGCTCGCGCGCCGGATCGGCGCCGTCGCCCCAAGGGCGAACGTCGAACCGGACCCGTCGGATGGTCGGCAGTGAAGGCACGCGCAAGTCTGCACGCCGCAGGACGTCCGAGGCCAGCAGTTTTGCCGGAGACCCGACCGGAATGCGGCATGTGAGGACACGCCAGATTTTGTGAGCTTCCGGCCGGAGTGACGGTGAAGGGTCAAAAGGTTTGCAGCGTCAGCCATCAGCGATGGCATAGGGGCCGGGTGCGACCTTGTGGATCTGTTGAACCCCATGACGGTGCAACGTCACAAGATCCGGGGTGGTTGGCGTTGCCGGCGGCAGGAGTATGCCTGCAGAGGTGGCGCTTCCTGACGAATGCGCGGGTGCCGTGGCCGGCCGGCCCGCGCGGATTCAACACGCAAACGGGAGAGCGGCTCGCCGTGTGTAATTCGGGTTCGATTCGAGCCTCAAGGCACCACAGATTTTCGGGACGGACATCGAACAGGGTCTGGTGGGTGCCGCACGGTCGAGGAGTGGGCGGCGCATCGGGATCGACGGATGTGGCCTAGCGTGGGTCCCCATGGTATACACGGTGTTTCCGTCGGGCCGTCTGCACCTGCCGGCGACGGACGACGTCGCTGCCGTCACCGCCGCCAAGGCGG
>NZ_JBHTDO010000020.1:0-47031 GCF_042666575.1 Actinoplanes sp. GCM10030250
GGGGGGGGGGGGGCGGGGGGGGGTGGTGGGGGGGGAAGTGCCCCGCCGGCGGCCAGCGGGGGGGGGGGGCTGGGGCTGGGCGGGGTGGTTGGGCGGGAAGTGCCCCGCTGGCGGCCAGCTGGGTGGGCCGGCTGGGGCTGAGCGGGGGCGCGGGGCCGGAAACACCCCGCTGGCGGCCAGCTGGGGGTGGGGCTAGGGGGAGGGGGTGGGGCAGTTGGTGCTTTTGCGGCGTACTGAGTATTCGCGGGTGTCGGTGGTTATGCCGGAGGGGGAGCCGGCGAAGTGGGCCTCCTGCTTCTGGCGGGCGGCGCGCTGTTCGTAGTGGAGGTGGGGCGCTCCGGACTTGCCCGTGCTGCCGATCCTGCCGAGCTGCTGGCCGGTCCGGACGCGCTGGCCCTTGGTGACCATCGGGGGCTCCAGCATGTGCAGGTACTGGGTTTCCCAGCGGCCGCCGTGATCGATTTTGACCCAGTAACCGGCGCCGGAGCCGTGCGGGCCCTTCGGGTTGTCCGGGGTGCGGGAGCCCAGGGTGCCGTTGACGCCCGCCTCGGCCACGCGGCCGGCGTAGGAGGCGAGGATCGGGCGGCCCCAGGCGGAGCCCTTGGCGGGGAAGAAGTCGATGTCGAAGTCGTCGTGGCCGGGGTAGGTGCCGAGGATCCACGTCTCGCCGCAGGTCACCGGGAGCTGGAAGTCGGGGCGCGGTCCGGGCGGGAGGACGCGCGGCACGACGACGAGGGCGACCCCCAGAACGGCCAGGGCCAGGACGGCGGCGGACAGGGCGGTGGATCGGCGGGTCACCCGACGATGGTGACAAGCCGCGGCAAGCCAGTCCGCGGGGCCACCCCGCGTCAGTCCGCGGGTCCACCCCGCGTCAGTCCGCGGGTCCACCCCGCGTCAGTCCGCGGGTCCACCCCGCATCAGTCCGCGGGGCCACCCCGCATCAGAGCGCCGAGGCCTCCCGGTAGAGAGGCCGCCAGCGAAGGGTCGAACTCGGCGTCGACCAGGACGAAGGCGACCCGGGCGGTGACGTCGCCGCGGTTGGCCCAGGCGTGGTCGGTGCCGCGCTGGACCACGACGTCGCCGGCCCGCAGGGTCACCTCGGAGTCGTCGAGGATGAGCGTGATCTCGCCGGACAGCACGATGCCGTAGTCGATGGACGCGGTGCGGTGGACCGGTGACTGGAGGCCGCGGGCGTCGAGGTGGCCGGGGCGGAACTCGTTGATGCGGATCCTGGTGCCCCGCGGCGGGGGCGGGACCGCAAGGGTGCGCTCGGTCGGCTCAGTGGGTTCGGTGGCGAGGATGCGGGCCGGGGCGCCTTCGGTGTTCCAGATCTCGTGGAAGGAGACGCCGTCGGCGGGGAGGTCGCGGCTGACCGGGACGGGGCCGTCGGAGAGGACCACGGAGACGCCGCCGGAGGTGTGGCCGGTCACCACGCGGCGCGGGGCGGTCATGCGGGCGTGCTCATGCGCCGGGCGTTCATGCGTGGCAGGCGATCGGGCCGCCGTGGAACGTGACCATGTCCGGCCAGACGGACGGGACGGTGAGGCGGTGGTCGATCGGGTTGCCGGCCAGTTCGGAGTAGGCGCGGTGCAGGTTGCCGACGAAGCGCTCGGTCTCCGCCCAGTCCTTGTAGGGGTTGTCGCGGTTCTTGACGGCGGCTTCGAGAGGGGACAGGCCTTCCTGGTACGAGACCGCGGCCACCTCGGCGACGTAGGCGACGTAGGCGTCCAGGTTGTCGAGCAGGCGGCCGACCTCGTCGCCGCGGCAGACCGGGCCGTGGCCGGGGACCAGGACGGCGGGTGCCAGGGCGCGCATGTGGGCGATGGCTGCCCGGAAGCCCGCGACCGAGCCCTCCAGGAGGAAGGGCTGGCCGCCGGCGAAGGCGAGGTCGCCGGAGAAGAGGACGCGCTGCTCGGGCAGCCACACCACGACGTCGTTGCTGGTGTGCGCGCGGCCGACGTGCTGGAGCTCGATCGGGAACTCGGCGAGGTGCAGGGTCATGCGGTCGGTGAAGGTGACGTTCGGCGGGCGCAGGACCAGGTTGCCGTAGTCGGGGGCGGTGATCACCCGGGTGGCTTCGAGCCCGGCGGCGAGGACCTCGTCGCGGCACTTCTCGTGGCCGATGACGAGGGTCTCCGCGGGCAGGAAGCCGTTGCCGTAGGTGTGATCGGGGTGGTGGTGGGTGTTGACGACCGCGCGGGGTGAGCCGCTGCTGACCTTGGCGACCTCGGCGAGGACTGCCTGGTTGCGTCGCTCGGTGGAGGTGGTGTCGACGAGTACTGCGGTGCCGCTGCCGTCGGCGATCACGCCGCAGTTGTTGACCATCCAGCCGCCGTCGGGCTGGACGTACGCGTGGATCCCGTCCGCCAGCCGGTCCACGTACGGTTTGCCGTCATCCCAGGCCACGTCGGCTCCTCCCGATTGCGTGTGTCCATTGGGTCACCTTCGACCCGGCGGCACAACCACTTCCACCATCGCTGTCGGCGATCGCAGGCATTCGCGAAGGTGATCACGGGCACGCGCAAAGGCGATCAGCGGCACGCGGAAGAGCGCTACTCGTCCTCGACGGCGAGGGCGACGTCGTAGAGCAGGCGCCGCAGCCAGGCGACCCCGGAATCCTTCTCGCGCCCGGCCTGCCAGTGCGCCGCTTCGACGATGCGCACCTCCGCCAGCGGCGTCTCGGCGATCACCAGGTCCAGGACGGCGAGGCAGCGGCGGGCCAGGCGGGACGGGACGAAGGCGCACATCTCGGTGCCGCCGACCGCGAACGGCAGCGTGAGCAGGCTGGTGACCTGTACCAGGACGGTACGGTCGGCGAGACCCTGCCGTTCCAGCTCGATCTCGAGGGGGCGTTTGTGATCACCGGCGGCGCTGAACTGGGCCACCGCGTGCGGCATGGCGGCCAGGTCGGCGAGGGTGAGCGGGCCGCCGGAGAGCCGGGGATTGCCGCGGGCGACGATGCAGACCAGGTGGTCGGTGAAGATCGGCTGGGTCTGGCCGGGGAAGTCGTAACCGAGCGGGCCGATGATCAGGTCGCGGCGCAGGAGCTGGGTGTCGAGCGGGACGCCGTGGGCGTCGAGGGTGTCCAGGGCGACCGAGCAGCCGGGGGCGCGCTCGGCCAGCAGGCGGATCAGGGGCTCGGCGAGGACCGTCATCGCGTACTCCGACATGCTGACGCCGAATCGGCGGGTGCCGGCCGCCGCGTCGAACTCGCGCTGCGTGCCGAGCAGCGCCTCGGCCGCCTCCACCGCCTCGGCGACAGCCGGCCGCAGGCGCTCGGCGAGGGGGCTCAGCTCGAAGCCGCGACCGGAACGGATCATCAGCTCGTCGTCGAAGTGCCGGCGCAGGCGGGTCAGGGCGCTGCTCATCGCCGACTGGCTCATCGTCATGCGCTCGCCCGCGTGGGTGAGGTTGCGCTCCTCGAGAAGGGCGTGCAGCGACAGCAGAAGGTTGGCGTCGACGTCGCGCAGGCGTTCCTTCACCAACCCATAATCGGGTACGGAGGACCCGCTGATGACTCTCGGAGGTACCGATCTCAACCTTCTGCTGTTCCTGCGGGTTCTGCTGGAGGAGGGGAACGTGACCCGCGCCGGCGCCCGCCTGGAGGTGGGGCAGCCGGCGATGAGTGCGGCCCTGGCCAAGCTGCGCCGCCGCTTCGACGACGAGCTGCTGGTCCGGGCGGGCCGCGACTACGAGCTGACGCCGTTCGCCCGTGACCTGCTGCCCGAGGTGCAGCGGGCGGTACGCCTGATGGCCCGCGCCCTCGACCTGGAGAACCGGTTCGAACCCGCGACGAGCACCCGCACCTTCCGGCTCGCGATGAGCGACTACGCGGTGGCCGTGCTGCACGAGCCGCTGGTGCGCCGGTTGCGGGAGACCGCCCCGGGGGTGCGGCTGTCGATCGAGCGGATCGGGCCGAAGGCGCGGACCTCGGAGCGGACCCTGCTGGAGCACGACGCGATGGTGGCGCCGCTCGGTTTCGGCTTCCCCGGCGAGAGCCGGCCGCTCTGGCGGGACCGGATGGTGCTGCTCGCGGACCGGCGCAACTCCCGGCTGGCGGACGGCAGGCTGACCCTGCGGGATCTGGCCGAGCTGCCGCACGCCGCCGCCACGTTCGGCCCGGGGATCCTGACGCCGGTGGACCGCGTTCTCGGCGAGCACGACATCCATCCGCACGTGGTGCTCCAGGTGAGCGGGTTCCTGCCGCTGGCGTTCGTGATCGAGGGCACCGAGATGGTGGCCGTCGTGCCGGAGCGGCTGGCCCGCCTGCACTCGGCGGACGGGCCGGTCACCATCGTCGAGCCGCCGTTCGGGGAGGTGGTCCTGGCCGAGGGCTACTGGTACACCCGGGACCGCCTCGGGGACTCCGCGCACCGCTGGCTGTTCGCCCGCCTGGACGAGCTGGCAGCCCTGTTCACGCCGGAGCACGAGAAGAACGTCACGCCGGAGCACACAGGGCGTGCAGCGTCTGGCCCATGATCCGGCCGGGGTCGGCGCCGGGGGTGTCCGGATGGATCTCCCACTCGGCCAGCTGGAGGCTGTTGTCGAGCACCATCTTCACGCGCGGATAACGCCGGGCGTGGAAGGCCGGCAGCACCTCGTCGACCGGATCACCGCCGGCCAGCATCTCGGCGAGGACCACGGCGTCCTCGGCGCACATGGCCGCGCCCTGGGCGATCAGCGGCGGGCAGGCGTGCGCCGCGTCGCCGATCACGACGACCCGGCCGCGGTGCCAGGGGCCGTCGATCAGGATCGCCTCGATGTACTGGTAGTTGACGATGGCGTCGTCGGCGAGGCTGTCCCGGACCTGGCCCCAGATTCCGCCGTACCCCTGCCCGTGCTCTTTGAGGATCTTGCCGTTGGGGTGTTCCCCGACGAACGATCGGTCGAGGTTCTCCTCCAGCAGGAACGCGTAGCAGAGCTCGCCGGAGATCGGGGTGTAGCCGGCCTTGAACTTGGGGCCGCCGTAGTAGACGCCGGAGCTGTCCATGGCCTCCGGGCGCCGCGCCACCACCCGCCAGATGCCCATGCCCACCGGCTGCGGTTTCGCCTCGATGCCGATCATCGAACGGACCGCCGAGCGGATGCCGTCGGCGCCGGCCACCAGATCGAAGGTCTCGGTGGTGCCGTCCGTCAGCGTGGCCACCACGTGGTCGCCACGGTCGTCGAGGCTGGTGGCGGTGGTGCCGAGCCGCACGTCGACGCCGGCTTCCCGGACGTGCCGGGCCAGGATGCCGGCCAGGTCGGCGCGCAGCGCGCCCATCGTCGGTGGCACCGCGTCGCCACCCATCGGCGGTGCGGGCATCTCCATCAGCTGGACGCCGTCGGCGCGGAACATCCGCAGTTTGTCGAAGCTGAAACCGTGCTGAGCCAGCTCCTCGTAGATGCCGACGGCGTGGAAGGCCTTGAGCGCGTTGCCCTGCAGGGTGATGCCGTGGCCGGCACCGCCGAGCGAGGACCGCAGTTCGGCGACGGTGACCTGGGCGCCGTCGCGTGCCAGCGCCAGGGCGAGGACGCCTCCGGTGATGCCGCCGCCGACAACGAGGACTCTCATCGGGACTCCTTGGTAGCGAACTGGGAGGGGCGTGCGCCGGTGATCCAGCCGACGATGTGATCCGGTTCGGTTCCGGCCACCGCCACGTCGGCGACCCTGGTGCCACGGTTGAGGACGACGACCCGGTCGGCGACCTCGTAGCACAGTGGCAGGTTGTGGGTGACCAGCACGATGGCGACGCCCTGCGCGGCCATCCGCCGGATCAGCGCCTCGACCTGCCGGGTCTGTTCGTATCCGAGGGCCGCCGTCGGTTCGTCGAGCAGCAGCACCCCGCTCGCGTCGCCGGAGACCCGGATGGCGCCGCGGGCCAGCGCGACGACCTGCCGCTGCCCGCCGGAGAGCATCTCGACCGGGCGGGTCATCGGCGCGGTGCGCACGCCCAGCCGGTCCAGCTCGATCTCGGACCGCTTGCGCATCGCCTTGCGGTCGACGAAGCCCAGCCATCCGAGCGGTCCTCCGCGCAGGATCTCCCGGCCGATGTTCAGGTTCGTCGAGATGTCCTGCGGATCCACCAGCGCCAGGTCCTGGTAGACCATCTGGATGCCGGCGCCCGCCGCGTCGCTGGGTGAGTGGAACCGCACGCCGGCGCCCCGCACCCGGATCGTGCCGCCGCTCGGGCGGTGCGCTCCGGACATCACCTTCAGCAGGGTCGACTTGCCGGCACCGTTGTCGCCGAGCAGGCCGACCACCTCGCCGGCGTCGACGTGGAAGTCGATGCCGGCCAGCGCCCGGACGTAGCCGTAGTGCATGTCGATGCCGCTCAGTTCGAGCGCGGGAGTCATGGTCACACCTGCTTCATGAGACGGTTCGAGACACTTGTCTGGACCAGCCGCTCCAGCACCAGCGAGGCGAGCAGCAGGACGCCCGTCGTCACCGTCGCCCAGTAGGGCTGGATGCCGCGGATCGTCAGGCCGTTGGCGATGGTGGCCAGGATCAGCGCGCCGACCAGCACCCGGGGCAGGCTGCCGCGGCCGCCGGTGAGCGCCACGCCGGCCAGGGCGACGGCGGTCAGCGCGCTGAAGATGATGCTGGGGCTCGCCTCGGGCGTGGCCTCGGTGGTGATGGCCGTGGTGACCAGCCCGCCGAGGGCGGCGCAGATGCCGGAGATGACGAAGCCGAGAACCTTGTAGCGGTCGCTGTGGATGCCGGAGCGGCGTACCGCCTCGGCGTTGCCGCCGACGGCCATCAGCCGGATGCCGTCCCGGGTGCGGGTCAGGAAGACCGTGCCGGCCAGGAACAGCAGGCCGACGATGAAGATCGGTGCGGGTACGCCGAGGTAGCGGTGGGTGCCCATGAACTCCAGGGCGGTCAGGCCGGGGAACGTGTAGCCGCCGGCGATCACCGCGGCCAGGCCGGAGAGCGCGGAGAGCGTACCGATGGTGACGATGATCGGGTTGAAGCCGCGGAGCGCGATCATCCCGTTGATCAGGCCGACCAGCACGCCGCAGGCGAGGCCGGCGATCAGGCCGAGCCAGACCGGCCGGCCGTTGGTGATCAGCCAGCCGGTGACGCAGGAGGCGAACGCGGCGGTGCCCGGCAGCGACAGGTCGAGCACGCCGGTCATCACGCCGAAGCCGACGCCGGCCGCGAAGATCGCGGTGAGGGCCGCGGCGTTCGCGATCAGCAGGGCGTTGCCGATGGTGGCGAAGTAGGGCGCGCACCAGAACGAGAACGCCAGGATGATCAGGCCCCACAGGACGAAGATGCCGCGGTCGCGGACGAAGACCAGCGCGGAGACCGCGCGCGGCATGTCGTGGCCGGTGGGCGCCGTGTCGGAGACCCGGACGGCGGTCACGGTCACTGCCCGCTCTCCGCGGTGATCACCTTCTGGGGTACGACGATCTGCTGCCCCGGTTTCGACGGGTCGGCCATCATCGCGGTCAGGGTGTCGAACGACTGCACCATGTCGGCCTCGAACTGCAGTGCCACCGACGCGTAGATCTTGCCGTCCTTGACCGCCTTGAGCACCTCGTCGTTGCCGCCGGCCTCGGTCACACAGGACAGTTCCTTGCCGGCCGCCGCGTACGCGCCGAGCGAGCCGAGCGCCGCCTCGTCGTTGACCGCGAGGACCGCCTTGGCCTTGGGATTGCCCTGGAGCGCGCTGCTGACGTCGGTCTGCGCCTTGGCCCGGTCGGTGGTGGTCACCTCGGTGACGATCCTGGCGCCGGGTGCGGTGGCGGCGAGCGCCTCCTTCTGGGCCTTCTCCAGCTCCGCCTTACCGGCGGTACCGGCCGCCGACACCATGAAGATGACCTCGGCCGTGCCGCCCAGCTTCTTGTTGACGCACTTGCCGAGCGACTCGCCGACGGCCTTGCCCTGCGCCGTGTAGTCGATCTTGTCGAAGGTCACGCCCGGCTGCATGCCGGACAGCCCGTAGTCCTCGGGTACGCCGTTGAGCAGCAGCGCGACCTTCTTCTCCTGTGCGGTCTTCACCAGGCCGGACAGGGCCGCGGGTTGCACCGCGATCACCCAGGCGCCGCCGGCGCGGCCGGACTCGACAACGCTCTGGAGGTCGGTGAGCTGCTTCTGCGGGTCGAGGTTCGGGTCCTGGACGAGGACCTCGTAGCCCTTGGCGCCGCCGTAGCCCTTGACCCCCTCGGACAGGCCCTTCATCGCCGGGATCTTCAGCGCGAGGGGTGAGAAGACGATCGTCCTGGCGGACTTGTCCGTGCCGGCCGCGGCGCTGCCGCCGGCGGGCTGCGTGCCACCGGAACCGCACGCGGAGACGAGGAGAAGGCTGGTCAAGGTCAGGGCGGCGGGTTTCAGGAAGGGGTCAACTTTCACGTCATCTCCTGCGTTCCGAGTGACAGCCGTCAACAAGCGTGTTCTGGGTCACAGAGAACACCGCGGTACCGCAACGCGGAACCCTCGTCGCGGTGATGCCAGGCATCGGCGTCCGGGCTTTCTCCCACCGGCCGGTGCGGACCTAGCGTGAGGACGTCACCAACGAGGAGGACTTTTCATGGCATACGTCGTCAACGCCACGTGGACCGCCGAGCCGGGCCAGGAGGCTGTCGTCCTCGACGCGATCGAGAAGCTGACCGCGCCGTCGCGGGAGGAGCCGGGGAACCGCTTCTACCAGGCGTACCGGGATCCGGCGGAGCCGAGCGTGTTCCGCCTGTTCGAGATCTACGACGACGAGGAGGCGTACGCCGCGCACGGGGCGTCACCGCACTTCGCGAAGTACGCGCTCGGCCAGGCCATCCCGGTGCTCGCCAAGCGTGAGCGCGCCTTCTACACGACGATCGGCTGACCCGTGAGACTGGCGGCATTCCGCCCGGTCGCCGAACCCGGTGGGCCACCCCGGGTCGGCCTGGTGGTGGGTGACGGGCCGAACTGGTGGCTGCACCCCTTCCCGGCCGGCACCGACCTGGTCGAGCTGCTCGCCGCCGGCACCGCCGAACGGGAGGCGGCCGCCGACGCCGCCGCCCGCGGTGACGGGCTGCGCCCGGAGCAGGTCCGGCTGCTGCCGCCGGTGTACCCGGTGGCGATGCGCGACTTCCTGACGTTCGAGGCGCACGTGGCCGGCGTCGGCAAGGGCATGCAGGGACACGAGTTCGTGCCGCCGGAGTGGTACGCCGCCCCGTCCTTCCTGTTCATGGCACCGCACGCGGTCACCGGCGGGTACGACGACGTGGCGATCGCGCCGGACACCGAGCGGTTCGACTACGAGCTGGAGCTCGCGGCCGTGATCTGCCGGGACGTCCGCAACGCCGGACCGGAGCAGGCGCGCGCGGCGATCGGCGGGTACTGCGTGATGAACGACTGGTCGGCCCGCGACGTGCAGGGGCGGGAGATGAAGCTGGGTCTCGGGCCGTCGAAGGGCAAGGACTTCGCGACCACGGTGGGGCCGTGGGTGGTGACCGCCGACGAGCTCGACGACTGCCGGGACGCCGGCGGGTTCCTCGACCTGCGAATGACCGTGAAGGTCAACGGGGAGGTCACCGGCAGCGATCGGTCCGGGAACATGGGGTGGTCGTTCGAGCAGCTCGTGTCGTACGCGTCCCGGGCCTCCTGGGTGAAACGCGGCGAGATCCTGGCGTCCGGCACGTGCGGCTCGGGCGCCCTCGCGGAGGGATGGGGGCGCACCGGCGAACTGATCCCGCGCCCGCTCCAGGCCGGTGACGTCGTCGAGATGACGATCGAGCGGCTCGGCACCATCCGCAACCGGATCGTCGCCGGCACGGAGAGCGTGCCCGCGATCGTCCCGGCCCGCCGGCGGGTGCGGGAGGAAGTGTGACGGTCGTGACCAGGCCAACATCAGGACAGTCGCTGTCGCCTGATCGGGAAAGGTAAGCAATGTCCCACCTCAACGCACACGGCATCACCCACCTGCGGCACGTCGACCTCGCCGTGCCCGACTACGCGACCCAGCGCACGTTCTACCGCGACACCTGGGGCCTGACCGAGGTCGGCACCGACGGCGACCTGTCCTACCTGGCCGCCGAGGGATCGCCGGAGCAGTACATCGTCCGGCTGCGCAAGGCGGCCGAGAAGCGCCTCGACCTGATCGCGTTCGGCGCCACCGACCCGGCCGCCGTCGACGCGCTCGCCGCCAGGCTCGCCTCGGACGGCATCCAGCTGGCGAGCCGGCCGGCCGAGCTGCAGACCGCCGGCGGCGGTTACGGCTTCCGTTTCTTCGACATCGACGGCCGCACCATCGAGATCTCCTCCGGCGTCGAGACCCGGCAGCACCGCGCCGTCGAGGAGGGTGAGGCCATCCCGGTGCGCATCTCGCACGCCGTGATGAACTCCAGCGATCCGAACCGGACTCGCGAGTTCTACGAGAGGCATCTCGGCTTCAAGCTCTCCGACACGCTGTGGAGTCAGCACATGGGCGAGATGATGCACTTCATGCGGTGCAACGACTGGCACCACAGCCTGGCGATCGCCCGCGGCCCGCACACCTCGGTGCACCACGTCTCGTTCGAGATGCGCGGCATCGACGAGTACATGCGCGGCACCGGCCGGGTGATGCGCGCCGGGATCAAGAAGATCTGGGGCCCCGGCCGCCACCTGGCCGGCAACAACACCTTCTCGTACTTCCTCGACCCCAGCGGCAACACGATGGAGTACACCACCGAGCTGGAACGGCTCGAGACCGACCAGTGGCACCCGACGCTCTACGACATCGCCGATCCGCAGACGCAGGACCAGTGGGGCACGTCCGACCCGATGAGCGAGATCATCGCGAAGGACAGCTTCAACGAACCCGACCGCGGCCTGTTCGTCGCCCCGCCGGTCTGACCCCGGAGAAGACGATGTTCGAGTACTTTCCCGGCAACTACATCTGGAACCTCGGTGTGGTCGCCACGCTCAACTCCGGCGGCACCATCGACGAGGTGGACCGTGCCTGCCGGCCGATCCGCGACCTCGCCCAGCAGGGCTCCGACGTCGGCACGCGTGAGTTCATGGCCTCCTGGCGGCGGGTCGCCGACCAGGTCGAGCAGCAGGCCGTGGAGGCGGAGAAGGCCGGGCACCGGCGCACCGCCCGCCAGAAGTACTTCCGCGCCGCCGCCTATCTCTGCCAGGCCGAACGGATGCTGTCCAACTCCTCGCCGGAGCGGATACCCACCTATCGCCACCTGCTCGACCTGATGGAGAAGTCGTTCGAGCCGCACACCAGCCGGGTCGAGATCCCGTTCGAGGGGACCACCCTGCCCGCCTACTTCACCAGCGGTTCCACGAACGGCGAGCCGGTCCCCACGATGATCATGTGGAACGGGCTGGACTCCACCAAGGAGCACATGCACACCTCGGGCTGGCCGGCCGAGATGGCCGCCCGCGGGATCTCCGTGCTGCAGATGGACTGCCCCGGATCAGGCGAGGCCCTCCGGCTGCGGGGCCTGACCTCGCGCGTGGAGACCGAGGACTGGGCGCGCGCGGCCGTGGATCATCTGGAGACCAGGGCAGACGTACGGGACGATCGCATCGGCCTGGTCGGATGGTCCCTCGGCGGCTACTACGTGCCCCGCGCGGCCGCCTTCGAGAAACG
This sequence comes from Actinoplanes sp. GCM10030250, assembly GCF_042666575.1. NCBI lineage: Bacteria > Bacillati > Actinomycetota > Actinomycetes > Micromonosporales > Micromonosporaceae > Actinoplanes > Actinoplanes sp. GCM10030250. Next base: position 11,550 of record NZ_JBHTDO010000020.1, read on the forward strand.
CCTGGCCCTGGCCGTCGCCTGGGGTGCCAACCACAACTGGGGCGAGGTGCAGCGCAAGCGCCTGGAACGCGAGGGCGAGAACCCCGTACCGCACTACTGGGAGCACGTGCTCTGGGTGTGGGGCGAGACCGACCTCGGCACGTTTCTCACAAAGGCGGAACGGGTGAACCTCAACGGCATCGTCGAGCAGATCACCTGTCCGCTGCTGATCACCCACGGGACGAACGACAGGCAGATCAGTGTCGCGTACGCCCACCAGTCCTTCGACCAGGCCGTCAACGCGCCGAAGAAGGACCTGCGCCTGTTCACCCCCGACGAGGGCGCCACCGAGCACTGCGGGCTCGACCACCTGCCGCACGTCGCCGCCTACACCGCCGACTGGATCGAGGACACCCTCCGTGAGCTTTCCTGACGAGTTCCTCTGGGGTGCCGCCGTCGCGGGGCATCAGGTGGAGGGCGGCAACACCGGCAGCGACACCTGGTTCCTGGAGAACGTCACGCCCACGGTGTTCCGGGAGCCGTCCGGCGCCGCCTGCGACAGCTACCACCGGTGGCGCGAGGACGTCGGCCTGGCCGCCGGCCTCGGCCTGAACGCCTACCGCTTCTCGGTCGAGTGGGCCCGCGTCGAGCCCGCACCCGGCGTCTTCTCCGCCGGGGAGCTCGACCACTACGAGGCGATCGTCGACCACTGCCTCGCACAGGGGCTGGCCCCCGTGGTGACCTACAACCACTTCACCTCACCGCACTGGTTCGCGGCGCGGGGCGGGTGGCTCGACCCGGGCGCGCCGGAGGCGTTCGCCCGCTACTGCGATCAGGTCACGGCCCGGTTCGGCGACCGGATCACGGCGGCGGTCACCCTCAACGAACCCAACCTCACACGGCTGCTGAGCTGGATGGACCTTCCGTCGTTCGTACGAGAGAAGGAGGCCGCCACGCTGGAAGCCGCAAGCGCGGCAGCCGGCGTGCCCCGCTACCGGGCCGCGAACGTCATGCTGCCCGGGGAGATGGACGCGATGGCCGACGGCATGGAGGCCGGTCACCGTGCCGCCCGCGCCGCGATCAAGGCCCGGCGTCCCGGTCTGCCGGTCGGATTCTCGCTGGCCGTCGCCGACGACGTGGTGGCCGGCGACGATCCGGGCGTGCGCGACCGCAAGCGCGCCGAGGTGTACGAACGCTGGCTGCGCCTGGCGGCCGGGGACGACTACGTCGGCGTGCAGAACTACGAGCGGCTGCACTACGACGGTAACGGCGCCGTGCCACCGCCGGCGGACGTGCCCAGCAACCAGATGGGCAGCGCCGTGGAGCCGCTGTCACTCGCCGGAGCGGTCCGGTACGTCCACGGCGAGACCGGGGTTCCGGTGCTGGTCACCGAGCACGGAATATCCACCCCGGACGACCGGCTGCGCGCGGAGTTCCTGCCGCCGGCCCTCGACGGCCTGCGCGAGGTGGCCGCCGGCGGGGTGCCCGTCCTCGGCTACTTCCACTGGAGCCTGCTCGACAACTTCGAATGGATCTTCGGGTACGGGCAGCAGCTCGGCCTGTACGCGGTCGACCGGGAGACGTTCGCCCGTACCCCGAAACCCAGCGCCGAGGTCTACCGCTCGCAGGTGATCTCCGGGTTCTCCGACACCAGCTCACCCGCCGGGTTGGCCTGATAGATCCACACGTGCTGGTCGTAGTGCACCGGCATCGGCGGCGCGCCGGCCGGGACCGCGTGCCCGGCCATCGGGCCGTCGAATCCCCGCCCGAACAGGGTCGGCCGGTCCCGGTCGGTACGCAGGTCCTGGTCGGCGTCCGCCCGGAAGTACTCGAGCGCGACAAGCTTCGGCTCGTTGTCGCCGTCCGGCGCGTAGACCAGGATCTCCGGCAGCACCGGGTCGATGTCCGCGTCACCGGCCCGCCCCGGATGCACGAAGTGCAGGCCCATGCCCGGCACACAATCCTCGGTCGGCAGGTAGCCGGCCCTGATCGCCTTCTTCACGTCGCGGAACTTCTTGGTGGCGTCCAGCAGCACCTCGCGCTGCGCCGCGGTCAAGGAATCTTTCTTGTCCGCCGCCTGCGCGGGAGTCGCCGCTCCGGCCAGCACACATGCGACGGCCAGGGCCGCCTGCAGAATTTTCACGCGGTCACTCAACCACGCGGCGGAGCCCCGAAAAGGGATAATCAGCAACAGTCAATCTTGAAGGGGGCTCACCAGCAATGACGCTTCGCGACCACCCTCCGTTCCGTGCCGACCACGTCGGCAGCCTCCTGCGCCCGGCCCACCTGCTCGAGGCCCGCGCGCAGCGAGCCGCCGGCGCGATCACCGCCGAGCAGTTGCGCGCCGCCGAGGACGACGCCATCCGTGACGTGGTCCGCATGCAGCGCGACGCGGGACTGCGGTCGGCCACCGACGGTGAGTTCCGCCGCACCTCGTGGCACATGGACTTCATCTACCGCCTCGGTGGTGTCCACTCGACCGACGAGAAGATCCAGGTCCACTTCCGCAACGCCGACGGTGAGCTCGACTTCGAATCGGCGGCCCTCGCCATCGACGCACCGGTCCGGCTGACCGACACCATCTTCGGCGACGACTTCACGTTCCTCGCCGGGACCGTGGACGAGCAGGTCACCGCGAAACTCACCATCCCGTCGCCGAGCATGGTCCACTACCGCGGCGGCCGCGCCGCGATCGATCCGGCCGTCTACCCGGACGAGGACCAGTTCTGGGCCGACCTGAGCGCCGCCTACGCCGAGCAGGTCCGCCGGGTCGCCGATCTCGGCTGCCGCTATCTGCAACTCGACGACACCAGCCTGGCCTACCTCAACGACCCGGCCCAGCGGCAGCTGCTCTCCGACCGCGGCGACGACGCGGAACACCAGCACCTGCGCTACATCAAGCAGATCAACGCCGCGATCGGCGACCGCCCGGCCGGCCTGAACGTCACCACCCACATGTGCCGCGGCAACTTCCGCTCCTCGTGGGCCGCCGAGGGCGGCTACGACTTCGTCGCCGAGGCCCTGTTCAGCGAGCTCGCCGTCGACGGCTTCTTCCTCGAGTACGACGACGAGCGCTCGGGCAGCTTCGCCCCGCTCCGCTTCGTCCCGCCCGGCAAGATGGTCGTCCTCGGCCTGGTCACCACGAAACGCGGCGCCCTCGAATCCAAGGACACCCTGAAACGCCGCATCGACGAGGCCGCGAAATACGTGCCGCTCGACCAGCTCTGCCTGTCACCGCAGTGCGGCTTCTCCTCGACCGTCGAGGGCAACGCCCTCACCTACGACGAGGAGGTCGCCAAGCTCCGCCTCATCGTCGAGACCGCCGAGGAGGTGTGGGGCTGAGCCGCCCGGCTAATCCCACCACTCGCCGACCTTCATCAGGGCCGAGACCACCGCTCGCGATGTCGCGTGCGGTGGCAGGCCGGCGGGCGAGCCGGTCGAGGCGAGCGTGACGAGGTCGGCGGCCTGGATCGGGCGCGGGTGCGCCGACAGGATCCGGATCGCCTCGCACCAGGCCCGGTGCGAGGCGCTCCCGTCCGCAGTCTTGCCGTCGGCAGCCCTGCTGTCCGCAGTCTTGCCGTCCCCAGTCTTGCCGTCCGGCCAGGTGGTGAAGGTGCCGGTGATGGCGAGCAGCGCCTTGCGCCGGTGCTTTCCCGAGGTGATGTCGGCGCAGGCCCGCAGCAGCGCCGGATAGCAGGCCGGTACCCGCCCGGCGGCCCGGGCGACGGCGGCGACCGCTTCGTCGCGGTCGCGAGTGTCGCCGAACGTGCGTGCGGCGTCGAGTGCCTCGGCGATCAGGACGGCGCGTTGGCCGTGCTCTGTCAACCTGGCGAGCGCCGTGAGCAGGGGCACGGTGCTTGCGGTGGCAGCTCGCTCGACCAGCGATCGGATGCCGGTGAGTGCGGGCGCGTCGATGTCGACCTGGATCCGGCCGAGCATGTGGAGCAGGAGGTGGTCACGGTCCAGATCCGGCATGTCCGGCAAGAGGTCCAGGGCGTGCCGCCACAACCGCGGGCGGGCGGCGGGCAACGACCGGTTGATCAGGGCACACAGCTGTTCGATCTGCGCCGCGCGGTCGGTGATCGCGAACACCAGCCCCTCCAGCGGCTGGAGTTCATGCGGATCCAAACCGAGGATCACCAGGTCGAGAGCGATGATCGCCTCGTGGCCGATCCCCTTGCCGAGTTCCCCGACGATCTCGCCGGCGATCCGGGACCGCCAGATCGGTGGTCCGTAGCGGTAGAGGCGGAGAAGTCTGGTGAGGTAGTAGGGCAACCCGCCCCGGTCGCCCCTGGTCCAGGTGAGAATCCTGGTGAACAGGGCCTCCTGTTCGCCGTCCGGGGTGAGGGCCTGCACGGTGGACAGGGACTCGAAGGGCAGGCTCTCGAGCGGGGCGGCCAGCACGGCCGCACGGAGCGGCGAGAGGGCCTCGGCCGGATGATGGACCCGGAGCCCCTGGTAGGCGGCGACCCGGGCATCGGCCGGAAGACGCAGCGCGGCGTCGATGACGGCCGGGAGCAGGTCCTCCGGTGCCATCCGAGCGACGCGGCGAACGCCGACGGCATCGGCGTGCCAGGACCGGAGCGCCACCGGAAGAAGCCGCCGTCTCGCGTCCTCGGTCAGCCGGCCGAACGCCTCGGTCACGGCGCGCCCGAGGTCGGTGAGCACCCACTCCGTGCGGTCCCGCACCCACTGGCCGGCCGGTCCGGCGGACAGATGGCTGCCGGGCTGTTCGGATCGCTCCCGGTGTTGCGCCGGCAAGGCGTGGACCATCTCGACGGCGTGCTCCACCTGGTCGGAGGAAAGCCGGGGGATGAGGCTCAGCCACGGGCCGGGCGTGGTGGCTTCCCGTTCCAGCAGAAGCACCAGATCCGAGATCACGGTCTCCGGGACGCCGCGAGGCAGAGACCGGATGAGCGCCTCCAGGTCTTCCGGTGACGGAGGCTCCTCGAGGTGGCCGAGATAGGAATCGACGGCCTCCCGTTTGGCGTCGTCGCCGCGCAAGTGGGGGAGGATGGTGAGCAGCCGGCTCTGCCGGAGGGAGCCCGTTCCCTCAGCGGCGGTGATCAGGTGACGGTCGAGTTCGTCGTCGAAGGCGTCGCGGAGCCCGATGAGGACAGCGAGCCGCTGCAGTGGGTTCCCCATCGTCAGAGCCTGTGCCAGCGCCTCGGACAGGCACTCGGTCCTGCGGTCCGCCGGGGCCTTGCGCGCGATCAGGTGCAGAGCCTCCACCCGGGCGGGGACGGGAACGATCGACCGGCACAACGCCAGTGCGTCATCCACGGCCTCGGTGGCCAGCCTGGTTCCCAGCCCCTTGAGCAGGTTCATGGTGGCGACCTGGTCGTGGGGGAGTTCCCGGCACAACGCCAGGTAGTGCAACTGGGCCGCGGCAAGATCGTCGCCGGTGAGGGAGGCGAAGGAACCGGACAGGGCGCTGAGACGGTCGCCCGCATCGCTGATGGTCTGCGCCGACCGGAGTGCCTCGTCGAGCAGGTCACGGCGTGCCCGGCCGGTGTGGCATGTGGCGAGCAGGGTGAGCACGAGGGCCCGGTCGCCGTTTTCCAGCGTGCGAGCCGCTTCCACGAGGTCCCGGACCTTGCCGGCGGGAGCGCCGGGGCCGTCGATCGCCAGCAACTGCGCGGCTGCCAGCACCTGGGCGGCGCGTTTCGGCAGGTCCGCCGTGACCGCGAGGGCCCGCTCCCGCGCGGCGCGGCTGAGGGAGGCGGCCCAGGTCTGCAGGAGCCCTTCGCGGCGCACCACGGCGCGCATCGAGCCGACCAGCAGTTCCTCGGCGGCGGCTTCGTCGTGCTCCCGCCACCAAGCGGTCTTGAGCAGCAGGGACGCGGACTCCTGGCGGTTGGGCATCTGCCGTACGGAGTCCAGGGCGCGCGCTCGCAGGTCCGTTGCGTGGTGGGCGAGCGGGAGCAGGATGCGGGGGGAGCCGGCCGCACCGGGATCGGCGGCGAGCTGCCGGGCGTACCCGATGATCTCGTCCTTCTCCGGCCCGGTGACCTGTTCGGCCAGGGCGCAGAGCGCGGGCACCGCGTCGATCGGGTCGGGCAGGTCTCGGGCCGCCCGCACCGCGCCGGGCAGAAGCTCGGGGGGCAGGAACCTGGCGACGGCGACCAGCCCCGCGCCGCGTTCCCGCTCGCTGGTGCTCGTCAGCAGCGCCGACAGGGCCTCCTCCGCCGCCGATCCGCGCGCCGGGCCGGGCAGGCAGGCGCTGACGGCTGCCAGCGCTCTCGCGCGGGACGGCGGCGACGGCAGGGACCGGGCGACGGCGTGGGCCCGGGCGAGCGCCGGGCCGTCCAGCAGGGGAGCCAGGCTGGTGATCGCGTGGGCGCGGGCTGCGGAGTCCCGCATGGTCGAGGCGACGGAGAGGCACTCGCCGGCCCACTCGGCGCCGAGCGCCGGAGCCAGGGTCACCACAGCGGTGGCTCGGCGCCACTCGTCCGGTATCCGGCGGCAGATCGCGAGGGCCTGCGGCGCGGTGAGCAGGCCGGCGGTGACGGCTCCGGAGAGGAGCCGCGGCGGCACGGTGCTGCTGCGGGCCGCGACGCTTCCGCGGGCGAGCGCGCAGACGAACACCGTCTCGGTGGCGCGTTCGGCCGCGGCGGGGTCGTCGGAGCCGGCGTCCTGCTCGGCGCGGCGCCAGGCCCGGTCGCAGTCGTTGAGGAAGCCCGCGTCGGTGCCGTCGACAGCGTGCCACGCCGCCAGCCAGCGGCCGTCGAGCAGCGCGAAGAGGTCGGCGCCCGGCGCGCCGGCGTTCTCCAGGTGCGCGCCGTGATAGTTCAGGACGTAACCGGAGACGGCTGCGGGCTCCACACTGCCGTCGAGCAGCCCGGCGACGGTGCGCCTGCCGTAGTCGAGAAAGCTCGCCCGCCATCGGTCCCGTTCGCGGCGGCCCATCTTCTCGTGGAAGAACATGCCGAACCGCGGGTGCGAGAAGACGAAGCCCTGCCGGACGCCGTCGCCGATGACGAACCTCTCGACCTCCTTCAGCAGCCAGGTCAGCTCGAAACCGGCCGGAGCCCGCGGGTTGACCTCCTCGACGTCGTCGATCGTGAGCGGGCCCAGTGCCGAGGCGAGCACGTGGAGGAAGTCCCACAGATCACCGGGCCGGGTGGCGGGCCGGGCGCCGGCCCGCCACACCCTCTCCAACTCGCTGCTCCACCGTTCGAAGTAGCCGCGCATGCCCTTCTCGATCGAGGGCAGCTCCTCCGGGGTCAGGCTGGTGGTGTCGCCACCGGCGGAGCTCAGCTCGTCGATGTAGAGGTGCAGTAGCAGCGGATCGCCCTCACTGAGGCGGTACAGCTCCTCGACGATGTCGACCCGGCTCACCAGATGGGCCAGCGGGTTGCCCATGGCGAGCAGGACGTCGCCCACCCCGGCCCGGTCGAGCGGTGGCAGTGCGATGCTCTCGGCCAGCGCCGGGCCGGACCAGTTCAGCCTGGTCCGCCAGCCGGTCTCGTCGGTGTCGCCGGCGACGAAGCGGGCCGAGACCACGACACGGACCCCGGCCGGCGGGTTCGCCGGGAACAGGTGGGCGCCCGGCTCCCAGTCGGTCGCCTCGTCCAGGCCGTCGATGATGACCAGCAGCGGCTTGCCGCCGCGTGGCTGCCGCCGCAGGTAGGCGGTGATCTCCGCCTGCCACTGCTCCGCCGAGCGCTCGGCCGTGCTCACCGCTTCGCCGTGCTGCCCGGCCAGGCGGGCGGCGAGGGCCGGCAGTGCCACACCCGCCTGCGCGGTCTGGAACCGGATGCTGATCGGCACGAAGACGACCCGGGCCGTACCGGTGGCGGCGACGTGCGCCGCCCATCGGCAGAGCAGGGCCGACTTGCCCCGGCCCGCCTCGGCGGTGATCAGCGCGTACGGCGGCGCGTCGCGGCTCGCGAGCCACGCGTCGAGCCTGCCGAGCTGGGCGGACCGGCCGCCGAACGGCACCCGGCGGCGATGATCCCCGAGGTACTCCCCGAGGAAGTTCTCGATCCACTCGGCGTAGACGGCGCCGATTCCGGCCAGGTTCGCCGCCGGACCGGCGCCGGCCGCGGGCTCCAGGCCGAACCTCGTGATCACGTGCTGGATCGGCACCGCGTAGAGCACGTTGCTCGCCCTGGGCTCGGTGTGCCCGCGCCGGTACGGCACCTGCTCGACGAGCACCCCGATCACGCCGCCGCCGGGACCCGCCGACATCACCGCGCTGCCCGAGTAACCGTCGAAATCCTCGAAGGTGTGGTCGACGCGCAGTTGCACCAGGTCGATGCGGGAGCCACCGGCGTTGACAACGCTGCGGGCGGCATCGGTGACGGTGCCGGTCAGGCCGGGATCGTTGTCCAGCGGCTGAGCGTCCACCCGCCAGCCACTGCCCGGCACCGCCCGAGAGACGGTGAGCGGACTGTCCACGGCGGCGCCCAGATGGAGGACCGCGACGTCGTGCTCCTCGTCGGCGTCGACCCGGGAGACCGGCAGTGGCTCGTGGACACCCGGCAGCGCGAACCGGAGGTTGTCCGCCGGGTGGCCGCGCACCACGTGGCAGGCGGTCACCACGGCTCGATCGGTGATCGCGAAGCCGCAGCCCGCGAAGCGCCCGCCGGCCAGGACCCGGCCATCTGTCACCGGACCAGGCTACGCCCCGTGAGCCTCCGGTGTGGACGACCTAGTCGGCCATGACCAGCGCCATCCGGCCGGTCCGGGCCTTCTTCGCGGTGTACATCGCGGCGTCGGCGCGGGCGACCAGGGCCTCGGGGTCGGGGAGGCCGCGGGACCAGGCGGCGCCGATGCTGGCGGCGGGGCGCAGCCACTCGCCGGCCACCTCGATGCCGCCGGACTCCAGGGACTGGACGAGGGTTTCGCCGATCTTGCGGGCGTGCTCGGCGTCCGGGACGTCGCGGCAGATCACCACGAACTCGTCGCCGCCGAGGCGGCCGACCACGTCGTCGTGGCGGACCGCGGCGCGCAGCCGGCCGGCCACGTGCACCAGCAGCTGGTCGCCGGCGTGGTGGCCGAGGCGGTCGTTCACCTGCTTGAACTCGTTGAGGTCGAGGAAGAGGACGGCGACACCGCGGCCGGCCGAGGCGCGATCCTCGAGGGCCTCCAGGGTGGCGGCCCGGTTGTGGCAGCCGGTCAGGGTGTCGTACGTGGCCTGCTGCCGCAGCTGCTCGCGGAGCCGGACCTCCTCGGTGACGTCGGTGAAGCAGATGATCGCGCCGGTGACGTCACCGGTGTCGCCGGTCAGCGCGCGCATGCCGACGCTGATCCGGCGCAGTCCGAGCAGCGCGTTGCGGTAGCCGTACTCGATGTCGGTGTCCTTGCCTGTGCTCAGGACGGCGGTCAGCGCGTTCTCGACCATGCCGCGGTCGGCCGGCACCACGAGGTCGAGCATCTCGGTGATGTGGCCGTCGTCGGTCCCGCCGACGGCCCGGGAGTAGCGCGTGTTCCGGTAGACCATCCGGCCGGTGCCGTCGACCTGCACCACGCCCATCGGCAGCGTCTCGGCGAGGCGGCTCAGGAGCTGCTCGCTGGCCCGCAGCGCCTCCTGGGCGGCCATCTCGTCGGAGATGTCGAGCATCTCGGCGAGCACGTGCGGGCGGTCACCCTCCAGCCGGTTGTGGTTGGTGATCTCGAACCAGATCACCTCGCCGTCGCGGTGCAGGTGGCGCAGGCGGACCCGCCGTGCCGAACCCACCGGCGAGGCGAGCAGGTCCATCCAGCTCTTGACGGCTCGTCCACGGTCGTCGGGATGCACCAGCTCCAGAGTGCTGTTGCCGAGAAGCTCGGCGGCCTCCCAGCCCAGCACGAGGTTGATCGCCGGGTCGGCCTCGAGGACCTTGGCGACCTGATCCTTGACCATCGTCACCAGCCGCGGTCGTGGCTGTTCGTAGGCCGGCGCGCCGGCGGACAGCTGCGCCAGGCCGCTGATCAGCACGGTGACCACGCCGAGTCGGTGGGTGGTGTCGATGAAGTGCAGGCCGATCTCGCGCTCCGGGTCGGCCAGCGGGCGGACCGTGCAGCTGGACCAGCCGTCGGTGCGCTGAACGATCCAGGCCTGCGCCACCGTGGTGTGGTCCTCGGCGACGACGAGCGTCAGCGCCGACTCGCCACCCTGGATCGGGCGCAACCCGATGGCGGCCAGCTCCTCGGGCAGCGGCACGAAGAGGCCGAGCGCCGTCGTCGCTCCGATCATGGCGCCGGGGTGTTCGACGAGAGCCGCGGCGAGCGCCGCATCCCGCTCCGCTGGTGTCGCCGTGCTCTGCTCATCCACGGCGTCCCCATCGGCACGGCGCGGCGGATCTCCAGCAGAATCCATCATCCCGGTCAGAGGCACCGCTTGGGATGTATCGATGAACGTAACTTTCTAGCTACCGTCGGGCCGGGCAACAGCCCGTTCCCCCGAAGGCAGAAGGGCCGTTCACATGCGTACCCCCGCCCGGATCCTCCTGGCCGCCGCAGTCGTGGTCGCCGGCATGTTCGCGCCGGCCGCCGCGGTCGCGGCCGCCCCGCCCGAGCCCGACCCCGGCGTCCTCGTCGTCGGCGGCGTGCCCGCGACGGAGAACTACTCGTTCATGGTCTACGTCTCCGGCTGCACCGGCTCGCTGATCAAGGCGAACTGGGCGGTCACCGCCAAGCACTGCCCGACACCCTCGACCGTACGGGTCGGCAGCGTCGACCGGGCGAGCGGCGGCACCGTCGTCTCCGTCCGGCGGGCCGTCAACCACTCGCGGATCGACGTCAAGCTGCTCGAACTGGCGTCCTCGGTGACCTACGCGCCGGCGCCGATCCCCACGGCGTCGGGTGCCACCGGCACGGCCACCCGCATCATCGGCTGGGGCCAGACCTGTCCGACCCGTGGCTGCGGCTCCACCCCGCGGGTCGCCAACGAGCTCAACACGTCGATCGTCGCCGACAGCCGCTGCTCCGGCATCGACGCCGCGTACGAGATCTGCACCAACAACACCAACGGCAACGCCGGCGCCTGCTACGGCGACTCCGGCGGCCCGCAGGTCCGGCAGGTCTCCGGCCGCTGGAACCTGATCGGCGTGACCAGCCGGGCCGGCAACAACAGCTCCACCTGCGCCACCGCACCGTCCATCTACGGTGACCTGCCGTCGATCCGGGCGTGGGTCAACACCCAGGTCGGCGGGCTCCCGGCCTGATCCGCACCGGCCGGGCCCTATGTGATCGGCGGTGGAGCACCCGGGCGGGACGGCGAGGGATCACGCCGCCCGCCCGGGCCCCTCGCGGTGCGGGCCTCTCGCGGTGCGGGCCTCTCGCGGTGCGGGCCTCTCGCGGTGCGGGGGCCCTCGATCGCGGCCGCACAGCGCTGCATTCGAGAGCCGCCCGCCGGCCACATGCGGGCGCTGGGATCCGTGTCAGCCCGCGAGCACCAGGCGGGTCACGTCGGCGAACTTCCAGAACAGCGGCTTGGTGGTCGACTTGCGGCCGGCGCGGGTGTGGGTCCCGAACATCCGCTCGCGCAGCGGAGTGGTCATCTCCAGCTGCACGCCGGCGCCGGTCAGGTTCCGGTTCACGATGTTGAGCGGCTGGTCACCGTTGAGGTCGGGCACCCCGGCCGCGTCGAGGGCGCCGATGCCGCCGGCGAGGTACGCCTCGATCAGCGCCGCCTTGAGCGTGCTGTCCCGCCCGCCGACGAGCACGGCGGCCGGCTCGTCGTCGTCCTCCACGCCGGCCTCCTCCGGGCTGCACCCGTGCAGCGACACCGTCCGCCGGCTGCCCGCGACCGTGGCCAGCGCGACCGGGTCGTCACAGTGGATCGAGGTGATGTGCAGCTTCCCGTTGTCCTTCGGCATGATGCCCTCGAACATCCAGTAGTCGTAGACGGTGCCGCCGGTCGTGCCGCCGTAGGGCCCGCCCGCCGGGTGGTATCCGGCGATCGCGAGGCACAGCTCGGACGTGCCCGGCTCGATGCCCCCGCCGTGCAGCGCGACGATCACCGTGTCCGGGAAGGCGTCACCGGGCCCGTCACTGTCGTCGAGCGCCGCGTGCCGCCGGAAGCGCCGCGCGTAGTCGACGCCCTCGGTGTAGGCCGGATCCGCGTAGAGCGCGGTGTTCGACGGCGGCTCGGCGGCTGCCCTGGCCGGCCTCGCGGCGGCGGTGATCACCACCGGCGGCATCGCGGCCGCTCCGAAAGCGGCAAGGACCCGGCGGCGGCTGAGCGTTGACATCTGCTTCCCCCTTCGTGGGCAGCGACTACCCCAGCTGGTCCCGGCGGCGGGTCAGATAGGCGGTTTCGGCGCTGTTGCCCGCCAGGCTAATCGCTGTGCCGTACGCCGCGCGTGCCTGTTCGCTGCGGCCCAGGCGGCGCAGGAAGGCAGCGCGGGCAGCGTGGAAGGCGTGGTAGCCGGAAAGCCGGTCCGCCAGCCGGTCGACGCTCGCCAGCGCCACATCCGGGCCGTCGAGCTCGGCGACCGCGACGGCCCGGTTCAGGGCGACGATCGGGGACGGGTCGAGGCTGACCAGCTGGTCGTAGAGGGCGACGATCTGCGACCAGTCGGTGTCGCGTACGTCGCGGGCGGAGGTGTGCACGGCGTTGATCGCGGCGAGGATCTGGTAGCGGCCGGGGGCGAGCCCGGTGGCCAGGCGCTCGCGGACCAGCCGGTGGCCCTCGGCGATCAGCGCCGGGTCCCAGGCGCCGCGGTCCTGCTCGTCGAGGGCGACCAGCTCGCCACTCGCCGACACCCGGGCGGTGCGGCGGGCCTCGGTGAGCAGCATCAGCGCGAGCAGGCCGGCCACCTCACCGTCGTGCGGCATCAGGGCGCGGATCAGGCGGGCCAGGCGGATCGCCTCGGCGGTCAGATCATGGCGTACGGGATCGGAGTCCGGGCCGGTCGCCAGGTAGCCCTCGTTGAAGACCAGGAAGAGGACGGCCAGCACACCCGCGACGCGTCCCGGCAGGTCCGCCGCGGACGGTACCCGGTACGGGATGCGGGCTGCCTTGATCTTGGCCTTGGCGCGGGTGATCCGCTGGCCCATGGCGGTCTCCTGCACGAGGAACGCGCGGGCGATCTCGGGTACGGTCAGCCCGCCGACCATGCGCAACGTCAGCGCCACCCGGGTCTCGGGTGCCAGCGCCGGGTGACAGCAGGTGAAGATCAGCCGGAGCCGCTCGTCGTCGATGGCGCCGGCCGGCTCGGGTGGGTCGTCGTCGTGAAGGATCTGAGCCTCCCGGTGCTTGCCGTCGCGCCTGCTCTCGCGGCGGATCCGGTCGATGGCCTTGCGGTTGGCGGTGGTGGTCAGCCAGGCGCCGGGATTCGGGGGTACGCCGTCGGCCGGCCACCGCTCGACAGCCGTCGCGAACGCCTCCGCCGCCGCCTCCTCCGCGATGTCCAGGTCACCGAAACGCCGGGTGAGGGCGGCGACCACCCGGCACCACTCCCGCTGATGTGCCTGGGTGATCGCTTCCCGTACGCCGGCCCCGCTCACAGGAACGGCTGCACCTCCACCCTGCGGTTGCAGGCCCTCGACCCGTCCGCGGCGAGCTTGAGCGCCACGTCGAGGTCGGCCGCCTCGATCACCCAGAAGCCGGCCAGGTGCTCCTTCGTCTCCACGAACGGGCCGTCGGTGAAGAGCGCCTCCCCACCCCGGTTGTCGACGACCGTGGCGGTGCCGGGCCCGCCGAGGCCGCCGGCGAAGACCCAGTGGCCCTCGGCCTGGAGCCGCTCGTTGAACACGTCGATGGCGGCCATCTCCTCCGCGGTGCCGGAGTTGCTCTTGTCGTGGATCACGGACAGCAGGTACTGCATCTCGGTTCATCTCCTGTGGTTCGGGCGGCCCTCTCGGCAACCTCTCACCCTGCTACGAACACCGCCGCCCCGATCCGACACCCCCGCCTACTTTTCTTCAACTTTTCCCCGCCGGGCGCCGGCGATCATTTCGCCGCCGGATTGTGAACGCGCCCGGGGGGCCAGGATCTGCGGCGTCTCGGGCTGGATCTCGACAGCAGCGGACCCGATCCATTGACGTGTTGCCGCCGGATGGTTACGTTAACATTCCCGTAATACATAGACATGCGTCTCTGTTGAAGAGAAGGCCGTGCGTCATGAAAAAGATCCTGGCAGCGCTCCTCCTGATCTCGGCAGTCCTGATCGCGCCCGCACCGGCGCAGGCCGCCCCGGTCACCATCACCAACGGGACGCAGTTCCCGGACACCAGCGGCAACCCCGTCCACGCCCACGGCGGCGGCATCCTCAAGGTCGGCAGCTACTACTACTGGTTCGGCGAGAACCGCAACGCCGACAACACCTTCCGGGCGGTCTCCGTCTACCGCTCGACCGACCTGCGCGCCTGGGAGTTCCGCAGCAACGTGCTCACCCCGTCCGCGGCGAGCGAGTTGCAGGGCGCCAACATCGAGCGCCCGAAGGTCATCTACAACGCGTCAACCGGCCGGTACGTGATGTGGATGCACAAGGAGAACGGCACCAACTACAGCGAGGCCCGGGCCGCCGTCGCCTCGTCGGCAACGATCGACGGGACGTACACGTACCACGGCAGCTTCCGGCCGCTCGGCACGCACATGTCCCGGGACATCACGCTCTACAACGACGGCGGAACCGCGTACATGATCTCCGCGGCGGACGAGAACTACGACCTGCACATCTACCGGCTGACCGCCGACTACCTCAACGTCGCGTCGCTCGTCGGCAACTTCTGGAACGACGCGCACCGCGAGGCGCCGGCCATGTTCAAGCGGGGGAGCACCTACTTCCTGCTCACCTCGGCCGCCACCGGATGGAGTCCCAACCAGGCGAAGTACGCCACCGCGTCCTCGATCTCCGGACCGTGGACCGGCTGGACCAACGTCGGTGACGGCACGACCTTCCGCTCCCAGCCCACCTACGTGCTGCCGGTGGGCAACAGCTTCCTCTACATGGGCGACCGCTGGGCCGGAGCGTGGAGCGGGCCGGTCAACGACTCGCAGTACGTCTGGCTGCCGATCACCTTCCCGTCGGCCACCAGCATGAGCCTCAACTGGTACCCGACGATCACCGTCGACGTGGCGGCCGGCACGGTCACCGGCAACGGGGTCAACTACTACCGGGTGACCAACCGCAACAGCGGCAAGGTGATGGACGTGGTCAGCTCGTCGGTCGCCGACAACGCCGAGATCAAGCAGTGGACGTGGAACAGCGGCGGCAACCAGCGCTGGGAGTTCCGCGACGTGGGCAGCGGCTACTTCAACATCGTCAACCAGAACAGTGGCAAGTGCCTGGACGTGGCCTCCGCGTCGAGCTCCGACGGCGCCAACGTCATCCAGTACGCGTGTGGCGGCGGCAACAACCAGCAGTGGCAGTGGGCGGCCATCGGCTCCTACTTCCAGCTCAAGGCGCGGCACAGCGGCAAATGCCTGGACGTGGTGAGCTCGGGCACCGGTGACGGGTCGGACATCCAGCAGTACACCTGCGGATCCGGCAACAACCAGCAGTGGTCCCGTACCGCTGCCTGAGTTTTTTGGAAAGCGAACGGCCCGGCGGTGACACACCGGGCCGTTTGCTCATGTCGCCCCCCGGCCGGACGAAGTAAGTGCCGGTAGACGATCGGCGACCGGGGAGACTGATGAGTAGCGTTGCGTCGCCACGGCCACGCCTGATTCGTGGCCCGGTCGGGCTCTGCGGCGTGCTCACGCTGGCCACCGCGGCGGTGTTCGCCGTCAACGTGGGTGAGATGCGCACGCCGGTCCTGCTGCTCTGGCTCGCAGCGCCGCTCGGCGCGCTCGTCGCCTTCGTCTCCCTGAACGCGGTGGCGCGGCGCGAGGACCTGCTCGATGTCACCCGGCGGTTCTTCCGGCACCTGTCCGTCGGCGTCCTTCTCGCGTTCGCCGGCTCGCTCGTCAACATCTTCGACACCCTGGTCCGGGGCATGCCCGCCACCTATGTCTCGGCGGCGGCCGGCCTCGGCTACGCGGGTGCCATCGTGACGAACGTCTTCGGGATGGCCCGCCTGCCCCTCAAGCTCGCCGGCCGCGGCGACGTGCTCCGGGTCGGGCTGGACGCCATGGTCGTGCTGCTCGCCGCCGGGGTCTTCTCCTGGCACTACGTGACCCGCCCGGTCGTCGAGAGCGCCGGCTGGAGCGTGTCCGCGCTGGCCAGCGGCGGAGTGATCCTCGGCGCCAACCTCCTAGCGCTGTTCGCGTTCGGCAAGGTGGCAATGGCCGGCCGCGGGCACCTGGCCCCCGGTGTGCTGCCGATGCTGGCGATCGGCATGCTCGCCGGCACGGTCCTCTCCTCCGCCCAGCAGTTCGTGGCGGACTCGCCGTGGCTCAGTTCCTCCCAGCTGGCCCTCCCGGTCGCCATGCTCGCCGCGGTGACGGCCGCCCGCACCCAAGTGCGCTCCGCCACCGCCGGGAACCAGCCGCGCCGCACCTCCCGCCGCCTGCCGGTCTGGCTGCCCTACGTCGCCATCGCGGCGGTCGACGCCCTGCTGATCAACTGCATCGCGGACGGCAACGGCGACGCGCTGACCGTCGCCGCCGTGGCGGTCGTCCTGACCGGCCTGGTCGTGGCCCGCCAGCAGACCGTCTTCCGGGACAACGCGGGACTCGTCGCCCGGCTCGACCACGGCGCCACCCACGACACCCTCACCGGGCTGCCGAACCGGGCCCTGTTCACCGAGCGCCTCGACGCCGCCCTCACCGCCGACGACAGCGACCGGCCGGTCAGCGTCGCCCTGATCGACCTGGACGACTTCAAGACCGTCAACGACACGCTCGGTCACGGCATCGGCGACGCGCTCCTCGTCGCGGTCGCCGAGCGGCTGGCCGCCACCATCCGCAAGGAGGACACCGTCGCGCGGCTCGGCGGCGACGAGTTCGTCGTCGTACTGGACGGCATCGACCCGGACACCGCCCTGGCCGCCGCACACCGGATGATCGCCGCGCTGGCCGAGCCGGTCGTCGCGCAGGGCCACGAGCTGCTGGTCCGCGCCAGCATCGGCCTCGCTGACGGCCGCAGCGGAGAGGACGCCGCGGACCTGCTGCGGCGCGCCGACATCGCCATGTACGCCGCGAAGCACGGCGGCGGCAGCAACGTCGAGCGGTACACCGACGGCATGGCCATCGCGATCGCCGACACCGCCGCGCTCGGTGCCCAGCTCCAGCACGCCATCACCGAGGGTCAGCTGTTCCTGATGTACCAGCCGATCGTCGCCCTCGAGGGCGGCCGCCTGCGCGGTGTCGAGGCCCTGGTCCGCTGGGCCCACCCGACCCAGGGCATCGTGCCGCCGGTCCAGTTCATCCCGGTCGCCGAGCGCACCGGCCTGATCGTCCCGCTGGGCGACTGGGTGCTGCGCGAGGCCTGCCGCCAGCTCGCCGCCTGGCGCGACGAGCTCGGCGACCGCGCACCCGGCGTCCTCAACGTCAACGTGAGCGCCCGCCAGCTGCGCGAGGCCGGCTTCGTCGAGCGCGTCGCCGAGATCCTGGCCGAGTCCGGCCTGCCACCGCACCGGCTCACCCTGGAGATCACCGAGAGCACGGCCGTCGCGCTCGGCGACGCGGTCACCCGCCTCGACGACCTGCGCCGCATGGGCATCCGCATCGCCCTCGACGACTTCGGCACCGGCCAGTCGACCCTCACCCTCCTCCACGAGCTCCCCGTCGACCAGCTCAAACTCGACCGCTCCTTCACCCAGGGCACCGACACCAGCCGCCGCGACACCATGCCGGCCGCCGTCATCGCCCTGGCCGAGGCGGTCGGCCTCGACCTGGTCGCCGAAGGTGTGGAGACCGAGGACCAGGCGGCGCGCCTGGCGGGTCTCGGCTATCAGCATGCGCAGGGCTACCACTTCGCCAAGCCGCTCTCCGCGTCGGCGATCGGCGAGATGGTGGTTGCGCAGCCGCAGCCGGTCGCGCTCTAACCCACCACCCCGAATTCAGCCGTACGCCCAAACCCCCACCCCGCCGATCAGCACCACACAGTGCGCGCCCATGGCCGATGCAGCGCCACACGGTGCGCCCCACGGCCGATGCAGCGCCACACGGTGCGCGCCCACCGCCGGCAGCTCCGCTCAGCTGGCTGCCAGGGGGGTGTTTTCGGGCCGGAGGGGCCTCTGGCGTCCAGCTGGTTTGCTCGGCTGGCTGCCAGGGGTGTGTTTTCGGCCCGGAGGGGCCTCTGGCGTCCAGCTGGTTTGCTCGGCTGGCTGCCAGGGGGGTGTTTTCGGGCCGGAGGGGCCTCTGAGGGCCAGCTGGGGTTGGGGTGAGGTTGACCCGGCAGGTCAGCCCGGCGGTCGCGGCACAACCGGGAGTGGGCAATGGGTCGCGCTGCGATGGCGGGACTGTTCGTCGGTCGTACGACTGCTTGAGAAAGATCTCGCGGCAACGGCCGGAAGCGAACCGCATGGTGAACGAAATCAAACATCGGTGTTGGTGTCCGTTTGAAGGGCCTCCCACCACGGCGTCGGTCAATGTGAGCGTTCCCATTTGGATCATCGGGACAGGCTCTGGGCAGGTATGACGTGGGGGTCGCACGCGCGGGGGCGGGCGAGTTCCGGAACCGGGGCGACCTTGACAAACAAAGTTTACCGATGCCTAGATGTGTTTGAACATGCGTGAAGACGTTCCCACCGGCGTGTGTTGCTGTTCGTTTCTGAGGAGCCATGTTGAAGACTGCCATTCACGGCCGCAGAGCCGTCCTTGCCCTCGGTCTGGTGCTCACCGTCGCCGGCGCCGCCGGATGCGCGAAGAGCGAAGAGACCCCCTCGGCCGGCACGGGTGCGGCGCCGGAAGCGAGCCAGGTGGTGCAGTCGGCCGCACCGGGCGCGGCCACCTGCACGCTCGACCAGTACGGCGGCACCAAGATCGACCTGAAGACGGCGTCGGTCGGCTTCTCGCAGTCGGAGAAGGAGGCCAACCCGTTCCGGATCGCCGAGACCCAGTCGATCGAGGACGAGGCGGCCAAGCTCGGCATCACGAAGCTGACGACGGCGAACGCGAACTCGCAGTTCAACAAGCAGATCAGCGACGTCGAGCAGATGATCGACGCGGGTGTGCAGCTGCTGGTCATCGCGCCGCTGAACTCGGACGGCTGGGACTCGGTGTTCGCGAAGGCGTCGGCGAAGAAGATCCCGATCGTGACGATCGACCGGAAGATCAATGCGACAGCGTGCAAGGACTACCTGACGTTCATCGGCTCGGACTTCGCCGAGCAGGGCAAGCGGGCCGCCGACGAGATGGCCAAGGCTCTGGGCAACAAGGGCGAGGTCGCGATCCTGCTGGGCGCGCCGGGCAACAACGTGACGACGCTGCGGACCAGCGGTTTCAAGGACCAGATCGCCAAGGTCGCTCCGGAGATCAAGGTGACGTTCGAGCAGACCGGCAACTTCTCGCGGGAGGAGGGCCAGAAGGTCACCGAGCAGCTGCTGCAGTCCAACCCGAACATCAGCGGCATCTACGGCGAGAACGACGAGATGGCGCTGGGCGCGGTCACCGCGCTGAAGGGTGCGGGCAAGAAGGCCGGCGACGTCAAGATCGTGTCGATCGACGGCACGAAGGGCGCCGTGCAGGGCATCGTGGACGGCTGGCTCTCCGCGGTGATCGAGTCCAACCCGCGCTTCGGCCCGCTGGCGTTCGGCACGGCGGCCAAGTTCTTCGCGGGTGAGCCGGTCGGCCAGGACATCATCATCTCCGACCGGGCCTACGACGAGAGCAACGCCAAGTCCGACATCGGCAGCGCCTACTAAGAGGTACTCGAACAATGTCGTTGCTGGAAGTCGCCGGTGTGTCCAAGGTGTTCCCCGGTGTCCGTGCCCTGGACGACGTGAGCTTCACGCTCCGCCCGGGTGAGGTGCACGCTCTCGTCGGGGAGAACGGCGCCGGGAAATCCACACTGATCAAGGTGCTCACCGGCGTCTACCAGCCGGACGGCGGGGAAGTGCGGTTCGGTGGCGAGCCGGTCCGGTTCGCCACCCCGCTCGACGCGCAGCGCTCCGGGATCTCCACGATCTACCAGGAGGTCAACCTCGTCCCGCTGATGAGCGTGGCGCAGAACCTCTTCCTGGGCCGGGAGCCGCGCAACCGGTTCGGCCTGGTCGACCGGCGCCGGATGGACCGTGAGGCGCGGCGGATTCTCGCCGATTACGCGGTGACCACCGACGTCCGCCGCCCGCTCGGCACCCTGCCGCTGGGCGGGCAGCAGATGGTGGCGCTGGCCCGGGCGGTGATGGTCGAGGCCAAGGTCGTGATCATGGACGAGCCGACGTCGTCGCTGGAGCCGCGGGAGGTGGAGACGCTCTTCGGCGTCATCCGTGACCTGCACGCCAGGGGGATCGGCGTCGTCTACGTGTCGCACCGGATGGACGAGCTCTACCGGATCTGCGACGCGGTGACGATCCTGCGTGACGGCAAGCTCGTCCACACCGGCCGGCTGGCCGACCTGGACCGGCTGCGGCTCGTGTCGCTGATGCTGGGCCGGGAGATGGACGGTTTCACCGCCTTCACCGGCGAGCACGACACCGAAACCAGGTCCGGGTCGCTGCTGAAGGTGTCCGGCCTGACCAGCCGCACCCGTCTCGACGACATCAGCTTCGAGGTCGGCCCCGGTGAGGTGGTCGGCCTGGGCGGTCTGCTCGGCGCCGGTCGCAGCGAGACCATCAAGGCGATCGCCGGCGCGTATCCGCTGGACAGCGGCGAGATCGAGGTCGACGGGAAGTCGCTGGGCAGGCCGACGACGGTCAAGGCGGTCCGTGCGGGCATCGCGGTGCAGCCGGAGGACCGCAAGGCCGAGGGCATAATTCCAGGGCTTTCCGTACGCGACAACATCGCGCTCGCCATCCTGCCCCGGATGTCCCGGCTCGGCCTCGTGTCGGACGCCCGGATCGACAAGGTCGTGAAGATCTACATGGACCGGCTGCGGATCAAGGCGTCCAGCCCGGACCAGCGGGTCGGTGACCTCTCCGGCGGCAACCAGCAGAAGGTCCTGCTGGCCCGGCTGCTCGCCACCGGCCCCAAGGTCCTGCTGCTCGACGAGCCGACCCGCGGCATCGACGTCGGCGCCAAGGCGGAGGTGCAGGCCCTGATCGACGAGCTGGCCGCCGAGGGGCTCGGCGTCGTGCTGGTCTCCTCCGACGCGGAGGAGCTGGTCGAGGGCTCCGACCGGGTCGTGGTGCTGCGCGACGGCGCGGTGGTGGGCGTGCTCAGCGGCGACCGGGTGACCACCGAAGAACTGCTCGCCACGATCGCGGCGGCCGCACCGGGAGATCCCTCATGACCACCCTCGCCCTTACTCGGCCGGCCCTGAACAGGGACTGGCTGCCCCGGTACGGCGTATACATCGCCATCGTCCTGCTGATCCTCTACAACGTGCTGTTCACCCCGAACTTCCTGACCGGCAGCAACCTGCGCATCCAGCTGATCCAGGTCGCCCCGATCGTGATCGTCGCGCTGGGCATGGCGCTGGTCATCGGCACCGAGGGCATCGACCTCTCGGTCGGCTCGGTGATGGCCCTGGCCGCTGCCCTGATCCCGCTCTACCTCGGGTACGGCGTGATCGCCGCGATCGGCGTCTCGATCCTCGCCGGGGTCGCGGTCGGCCTGATCAACGGCACCCTGGTGGCGAGGGTCGGCCTGCAGCCCATCGTCGCCACGCTCGCCCTGTTCGTCGGCGGGCGCGGCCTGGCCGTTGTCATCTCCGAGGGCAAGCTCAAGGACGTCCGCAACGAGGACCTGATCCACCTCGGTTCCGGTGACCTGTTCGGCATCCCGGTGCTGGTCTGGATCGCCGCGCTGCTGGTGCTGGTCGTCGGGTTCGTGATCCGCCGTACCGTCTTCGGCCGGCGGCTGCTCGCGGTCGGCGGCAACCGTCCCGCCGCCGAACTCGCGGGCCTGCCGGTCAAACGGGTGCTGATCACGACCTACGTCCTCTGCGCGGTGCTCGCCTCGATCGCCGGGCTGCTCTCGGTGGCCCGCATCCAGTCGAGCGACGCGTCCTCGGTGGGCCTGCTCATCGAACTGTCCGCGATCACCGCGGTGGTGGTCGGCGGCACCCCGCTGACCGGCGGCAGGGTCCGGGTCCTGGGTACGGTCGCCGGCGCCCTGCTCATGCAGCTCGTGGTGGCCACGATGATCAAACACAACCTGCCGCCGTCGACCGCCGAGATGGTGCAGGCCGTCATCATCCTGGTCGCCGTCTACGCGGCCCGGGAGAGGAGGACCCGATGACCCCGACGTTGCTCGCCGAAGCACCCTCCGGCGCCACGGACGGCCGCCGGGCCGAGCGCACCGACCGGATCGTCGGTGCCGTCCAGCGGCAGGGCGCCCTCGCCGTACTCGCCGTGGTCGTCCTGGTGGCGGTCGCCGCCTTCCCGAACTTCCGCAGCTGGGACAACGCGGGGACGATCCTGGTCGCGGCGGCACCGCCGATGCTGATCGCGCTCGGCATGACGTTCGTGATCCTGACCGGGGGGATCGACCTGTCGGTCGGGTCGCTCTACGTGCTCGGTGGCGTCCTCGCGGCCTGGGCCTCCCAGTACGGCGTGCTCGCGGCGTTCGCGGCGCCCCTGCTGGTGTGCGGGGGCGTCGGGCTGGTCAACGGGGCGCTGATCGCGTACACGAGGATGGCGCCGTTCATCGTCACGCTGGCGACGCTGCTCGGGGCCCGGGGACTGATGCGGGCGGTCAGCGACGAGGGCTCGACGACATATCTCGCCGGCAACGACACCTTCCGGGGCTTCGGTACGGGTTCGCTGCTCGGTATCGGTCATCAGGTCTGGCTCGTGGTCGTGGTGGTGCTGGCCGGCATG
The DNA here is from genome assembly GCF_042666575.1 of Actinoplanes sp. GCM10030250. Lineage (NCBI taxonomy): Bacteria > Bacillati > Actinomycetota > Actinomycetes > Micromonosporales > Micromonosporaceae > Actinoplanes > Actinoplanes sp. GCM10030250. Next base: position 34,272 of record NZ_JBHTDO010000020.1, read on the forward strand.
GTTCTGCTGGCTCGCACCCGGTTCGGCAGTGCCGTCTACGCGGTGGGTGGCAGTGAGGACGCGGCGGGGTTGATGGGGGTGCCGGTCCGGCGTACGAAAATCGCTGTTTATCTGATGTCGGGGTTGCTCGCCGGGCTGGCCGGGTCGATCAACGCCGCGAAACTCGGGTCGGGGGTGACGGTGCTCGGCGCGGGCATGGAGCTGGACGCGATCGCCGCGGTCGTCATCGGCGGGACGCTGCTCACCGGCGGGGCCGGCACGATCGCGGGCACGGTGGCCGGTGTGCTGCTGCTCGGCGTCATCCAGAACCTGATCAACCAGGTGGGCAGCGTCAACAGCAACTGGCAGCAGGTGATCAGCGGGTCGTTCCTGGCTCTGGTCGTGGTCGCGCAGATCTACCTGGTGAGGTTGCGCCGCGGGACCTGACCGCGGGCCAGCCAGGTGGCGCCGAGGGCGATCACGCAGAGGACGGCCAGGCTGAGGAAGCCGATCCGGAACGAGCCGGTGGCGTCCTTGACCGCGCCGAGCGCGTAGACGAACGTGAAGCTGCCGAGGTTGGCGCAGAAGTTGCCGAAGCCGCTGATCAGGCCGGCGCGCTCCGCGCCGAGAACCTCGAGGGGTACGGCGAACAGCGGCCCGAAGTAGACCTGGACGAAAACGGACACCATCGCCACGACGAGCAGCACCCCGATCAACCCGGGTACGTAGGTCAGCAGCGCCAGCCCGGCCGTCAGCGCCATCAGCGAACCGCCGATCACCAGCAGCGGGCGGCCGATCCGGTCGGAGAGGTACCCGCCGAGGAAGTTGGCCGGTGCGGTGACCGCCGCACCGGCCGCCGCCACCAGGCCGGCGGTGGTCAGCGACTGCCCCCGGTCCACGACCAGATAGGTGGGCAGCCAGAAGGTGAAACCCTGGGCGACGGCGAGCCGGGCGAACTGGATGACCGCGGTGAACCAGATGATCGGGTGCCTCAGCAGCGCGGGCAGGTCGCTGATCCGGACCCCGCCCGGCGCGGGCCGCTGGTCACCGGCGGCGACCCGCCAGTAGAGGGCCACGGCGAGCAGGCCGGCCGCGGCGAAGAGCACGAACAGCAGCTGCCAGCCGAGCGGGCGGACCAGCAGCGGGCCCAGGGAACTGAGGAGGATGTTGGAGGAGAAGCCGCCGACGACGTACAGGCCCATGGCGGTGGCGCGGCGGTCGGACCGGAACTGCTGGGTCATCAGCAGCATGCCCGGCGCGAAGACCAGGGCCCGGAAGAAGCCGGAGAGCGCCTGGTTGACCAGCAGGGCCTCGTAGGAGGTCAGGACGGTGAACACGGCGGCCAGCAGGTTCGTGCCGAGCAGGCCGATCAGGAACAGCCGGCGCGGGGTGAACCGGTCGGCCAGGTATCCGGACGGCACCTGCATCAGCGCGTACACCAGGTTGGTGGCCGCCGCCAAGGTGCCGGCCTGGGTGAAGCTCAGTCCCAGGTCGGCACGGATCAGCGGCAGGAACAGCGCGATGCCGCCGTAGATGAGACCCTGCGTGCTCTGGCAGACGACCAGGAGCGTGATGATCGTCTTCCGGAGCACGCACCGAACGTACCGGTCAGGTCGTCAGCGCTGGACGACCGGGGTCGTGAGCACCTCCGTCTCGGTGCGGCGCTCGACCGGGTCGACGGCGTCGCGGGGTGCGGCCCGCCAGGCCGGGCGGTCCAGCAGGACGGCCGCGGCGACGACGGCCCAGGCGGCGAGACCCAGCCACTGCATCCGGTTGAGGTCGGCGCCGTCCTCGTACCCGAAGGTGCCCGCGGTGATCGTGCCCTGGACGACGTGGAACAGCATGGTGAGCAGAGCGCTGCCACGGGCCCGGTTGAACAGCCAGGAGTAGACGAACGTGACCAGGAACGTGGTCGGTACGCCGAGCCAGCCGATCGGGTTGCCCTCACCGGAGAACACCAGCGGGATGTGCCAGACGGCGACGATCACGCCCAGGATGGTGGCCGAGGCCACCGGCGTCCGGGCCGCCTGGAGGCGGGGCAGCGCATAACCCCGCCAGCTCGGCTCCTCGGCCAGCGCGCCGTCGAGCGGATTGATCCAGCGCAGGGCGAAGATGACGGCCACGTCGGCCCAGGCGATCGTCGACAGCGACCATGCGGAGGCGCCCATCCCGGCGTTGACGCCGGCGGTACCGAAGGCCACCGCGAGCGGCACGCCGACCGCCGCGAGGTAGCAGTACCAGGGCACCCGCCAGCGGATCATCCGGGACCTGATGTCGCGCAGCCCGGCCCGGCCGTGGGCGATCGGTGCCACGATGAGCGCCGCGACGAGCGGGGCGATCGGCAGGAAGTTGGTGTCCGGCAGCACGCCGGCCATGTGCAACGGCCACGGTGACCAGCCGATGACGAAGGAGAGCACGAAGAACGATGCGAGTGGATGACGGCGAATCATGACTTGCTCCTCTCGGGTTCGTTCTCACCGTCGCAGCGCCGGGCCTTCGGGGGACAACCGGCAGCCCGGCCGGGGACAGGGCGGTTTTCTGGTATGTGTACAGGCGGGTCCGCCGGTCTGCCCCGGACACCCGCCGCGCCGCTAGCCTGCTGGGATCGACGGCATCGCGCCCCGCCCCCAGCTGCTGTCGGCGGTGGCACTGGCTGGGCTGGCCTCCGCCGCGATGTCGATCGCCCTCGCCCGGTCCGATGATCAGCTCGACCAGCCGGTGATCCAGGCGGCGCTGTTCGTCTGGATCATGCTGCTGTACGTGGGCAGCGGCCTGATCGCCTGGCACCGCCGCCCGGACAGCGCGTTCGGCCGGCTGCTCATCCTCGTCGGCTTCGGCGCGGGCCTGTCGAACCTGTCCTGGTCCGGTGATCCGCTGCTGTTCACCGTGGGCCAGGCGTGCGACCTGCTCGTCGTGGTGCTGTTCCTGCACGTCTTCCTGGCCTTCCCGACCGGGCGGCTGACCGGGCCCGCCCGGGTGATCGTGGCAGCCGGGTACGCGGTGTCGGTCGGCCTGCAGCTGACGGTGATGCTGCTCGGCGGGTTCGGCCCGGACAACCTGCTGGCGGTCGCCGACGCGCCCGCTGTCGCCGCTGTCCTGCACGCGATCGAGCTGCTCACGCTGAGCGGGCTGGTGATCGCGGGCCTGATCGTGCTGGCGGTCCGGCGGCGCAGCGGCGGCCTGCCCCTGCGCCGGTCGGTACGCCTGCTGGTGGACGCGTTCGCGCTGGGCCTGGTCTCGCTCACGGTGCTGCTGATCATGGGAGTGTTCGCCGGCACCGGGTTCGCCGTGATCCAGCGGCTCACCCTGCTGATCCTCGGCCTCGCCCCGGTCGCCTTCCTGCTCGGGCTGCTCGACGCGCGGCTCGCGCGTACCTCGGTCGCCGGCCTGGTCCTGGAGTTGCGGGCGTCGCCGACCGACCTCGGCCCGGCGATCGCCCGGGCCCTGCGCGACCCGTCGGCCCGGCTGCTCTACTGGCTGCCGCGGTACCGCAGTTGGGTGGCGCAGGACGGGGTGCCCGCCACGCTGCCGGAGCCCGGCGCCGACCGCGCCGTCACGATGATCGAGCGGGGCGGCGACCCGGTGGCCGCCCTGGTCCACCATCCGGCACTCACCGAGGAGCGCGACCTCCTCGACGCGGTGGCCGCCGCCACCGAGATCGTGCTCGACAACGAACGGCTCCGGGCCGAGCTGCGGGCCGGGCTCGCCGAGGTACGCGGCTCCCGCGCCCGGGTCCTGGAAGCCGGCCGCCGCGAGCGCCGCCGCCTGGAACGCGACCTGCACGACGGCGCCCAGCAGCGGTTGATCGGGCTGTCGATGCGGCTCGGCCGGCTGGAGGCGCAGCTGGACGGCGACCCCGCGGTACGCAAAGCGGTGACCGAGGCGAAACAGGAGGTCGCGACGTCGCTCGCCGAGCTGCGCGACATCGCCCGCGGCCTCTACCCGGCGGTCCTCAGCGGGCACGGGCTGGCCGTCGCGCTGGAGTCGGTCGCGGCGCAGGCCACGGTGCCGGTACGACTGAAGATCCGGCTGACCGAGCGGCCGCCCGAGCCGGTCGAGGTCGCCGCGTACTACGTGATCTGCGAAAGCCTGACCAACATCGGGCGGCATGCCCGGGCCACCAGCGCCTCCGTCGAGGTCACCCGCACCGGCGGCACCGTCGGCACTCTCGTCGCCGAGATCACCGACGACGGGACCGGGGGAGCGGACACCGGCGGCGGCACCGGCCTGCGCGGCCTGGCCGACCGGGTCGAGTCGCTCGGCGGGACACTGCTGATCTGGAGCCCGCCCGGCGGCGGAACCCGGGTCCGGGCGGAGCTGCCGTGCGGGTAGCCATCGCCGAGGACAGCGTGCTGCTGCGGGAGGGACTGACCGGCCTCCTCCGGGACGCGGGGTTCGACGTGGTCGCCCGCTGCGGCGACGGCGACGCGCTCCGGCAGGCGGTCGCCGCGCTCGTACCGGAGGTGGTCATCACCGACATCCGGATGCCGCCCACCTTCACCGACGAGGGCCTGCGCGCCGCCGTGGAGATCCGCGAGGCCCACCCCGGCACCGGCGTGCTGGTGCTCTCCCAGCACATCGAGCCGGCGCTGGCGATGACGCTCTTCGCCGGATCGGCGGACGGTGTCGGCTACCTGCTGAAGGACCGCGTCAGCGAGGTGGCCGAGTTCCTGTCCGCGGTACGCCGGATCGGCTCCGGTGGCGCCGTCGTGGACCCGCTCATCGTGTCCGCGCTGGTGGCGAGGCGCCGGCCGGAGGATCCCCTGGCGGGGCTGACGCCGCGGGAGCGGGAGGTGCTGGAGCTGATGGCGACCGGGCACTCCAACCAGGGGATCGCGGATCGGCTCTTCCTCACGCTGCGCGCGGTGGAGAAGTACGTGTCCAGCATCTTCGGCAAGCTCGGCCTCCCGGCCACCGGCAGCGAATCCCGGCGCGTCCTGGCGGTGCTGCTCTTCCTGCGATCGTTCGAAGGAGCTCACGATGTCGACGAACCTCACCGGTGAGCAGCGCGTCGCGCGGCTGTTCGGGTTACAGGGCGACACCTGGGAACGGCACGCCAATCCGGTGAGCGTCTGGACCCGGTTCGCCGTACTCCCGCTGATCACGATCTCGATCTGGAGCCGCGACTGGATCGGCTGGTGGTCGCTGATCCCGCTCGCGCTGTCGCTGGTCTTCATGATGGTCAACCCGCTGCTGTTCCCCAAGCCCCGCTCCACCCGCAACTGGGCGTCCAGGGGGGTCTTCGGCGAGCGGGTCTGGGCCGAGCGCAACAACGTTCCCGTGTCGCCCCAGTTCACGACCGGGCCGCTGAACGCGACCTACGCGTTCCAGTTCGCCGGAGCGATCGTGCTTGGGTATGGGCTGGTCCGGCTGGACCTGGTCGCCACTGTCGCGGGGGTGCTGCTTTTGCAGGTCGCCAAGGCCTGGTACATCGACCGGCAGGTGCTGCTCTACGAGGAGATGAAGCACCGTCACCCGCCGTACGCCGCCTGGGAGTACTAGCTAACGGCTGCGGCCCGCCGACTTCGCGCGATACATCGCGGCGTCCGCCTCCCGCAGCAGGTGGTCGGCGTCGGCACTGCCGACGCCGGAGACCGCGACCCCGATGCTCACGCCCACCACGACCGGGACGCCGTCGATCACGAGCGGGACGGCGACCGCGGCCTGGATGCTCTCGCAGACCGTCAGGTACGCCTCCGGCTCGGCGAGCCCGTCGATCAGCACCACGAACTCGTCACCGCCGAGCCGGGCCACCGTGTCGGTACGCCGGAGCAGCTCGCTCAGCCGGCGTGCCACCTCGATCAGCAGCACGTCGCCGGCCGCGTGACCGAGGGAGTCGTTCACGGCCTTGAAGCCGTCGAGGTCGAGGAGCAGGACCGCGTACCGGTAGCCGGCTTCCCGGGCGGCCCGCGCTTCCGCCAGTTCCAGCCGGTCCTCCAGCAGGACCCGGTTCGGCAGGCCGGTCAGGTGGTCGCGCAACGCGGCGGTGCGCAGCCGTTCCTCCTGCTCACGCAGGGCGGACATCATCACCTGGTAGTCGAGGGCCTGTGACAGCAGCGCCCCCGAGTGGTTCATCATCTCGCGGCCCGGCGGAGTGGTGGCCTGGATCCGGCCGACCGCCGCGAGCATGCCCCAGTCCCGGGACCGGCTGCGGATCGGCACCACGAAGACGATGTCCGCCGCCGCGCCGTCGGCCAGGTCGAACAATTCTCGCGGCGGGAACTGCGACACCGGGATCACCGCGCCGGGTGCGCCCACGTCGATCCGGAACTGGCCGGTCAACGCGAGCTCGTCCTTCTCGCCGTCGTCCTTCCACAGGCCCAGGCAGCCGGCCAGGGCCGGCGTGAGGCCGAGCCAGTCGAGGGTACGGGCGTCGCTCTGCTGCGTGCCGAGAAGTTCGATGCCCAGCTCGTACTGGATGTTGAGGGTGCTCTGCAGGTATTGCACCTGCCCGAACAGCGACCTCGTGTACGCCTCCGACACCGCCAGCCCGGTGCTCGGACAGCCGCACGAGTTGCGCCGCTGGAAGACAGTGGTCACCTGCCGCACCCGCGGTGACCGTTCCGGATCGGCCAGCAACTCGCCGAACAGGTGGTAGACCGCCCCGCCCACCTTGTCCAGCGGCTGCCGCACGCTGGACAGCGCCGGCCGCAGGTAGGCCGCGTCGGCGATGTCGTCGAACCCCACCACCGCCAGATCTCCGGGCACGTCGAACCCCGCCGCGGTCACCCGCCCGATCAGGCCGATCGCGTTGCGGTCGGTGCCGAGCACGATCGCGGTGGCGGGCATTCCCGCGCGGATCAGGGCGTCGGCGACCGCCTCGCCGCCGCTCTCGTGGTTGTCGCCGGTGTCGAAGAGCAGGTCCGGGCGGGGGGTCAGCCCCTGCGCCAGGAGACCCTCGCGGTAGCCCTCGTGCCGTTCACGCAGGTCGAAATGGGCGAGGTAGCCGGCGAACGCGATCTGTTCGTGTCCGTGTTCGACGAGGTGGCGCACGGCTGCCCGTACCCCACTGCGGTTGTCCGCCAGAACCACCGACCCGCCGGTGTCCGCCGCGTCCTGGGCCACGAAGATCACCGGCAGCCCCGCCCGGTGCGCGGCGGCGGCGTAGCCGGCGGCGACCGCACCCGGCAGCACCACCAGACCGGACAGCCGCTCCCAGGCGATCTGCCGATGAAACTGGGGCAGGCCGCTGCGATCCGCGCTGTGCGCCCCCGGATCGAGCGTCTGCACCGCCATCACCCGGTCGCCACCCGCCGCGGCCGCCTCGTTGATCCCCTCGATGATCGCGCCGTAGTAGTCGCCCCCGACAAAAGGCGACAGAATCCCGAACGTGCGGCCACTCACCCGTCCATGATCCCTTGTCGCGGATATCGTGCGAACCGAAAGTCGGCTTTTGGAAGGGATGAGATCATGGTCCGCTACGCGGCCCTGCTGCGCGGCATCAACGTGGGCAGGTCAAGGCGGGTGGGGATGGCCGATCTGCGTGCTTTCCTCCAGGAGCAGGGGTACGCAGGAGTGGGCACCCTGTTGCAGAGTGGCAACGTGGTGCTCGACGCGGAGGAACCGCCGCTGTCGCTCGGCGCAGAGCTGACGCAGCGCTTCGGCATGCCGATCGAGGTGATCCTTCGCAGTCGTGACGAGCTCGCGCGGGTGGTGGCGCTCGACCCCCTCGGTGACGTGGCCGGCGACAAGTCGCGGTATGTGGTGGGGTTCGCCGCGGCGCCCCTGGATGATCCGTTTCCGCCGGCGGACTGGGGGGCCGAGCGGTACGTGATCGACGGCTCGGAGATGTATCTGTGGCTGCCGGACGGGCAGATGAACAGTCCGCTGATGAAGGCGCTCGGCAAGGTCAAGGGCGGCCCGGCGACGACCGCGCGCAACTGGAACACGGTGGAGAAACTCCTGGCGACGATGGATCGTGCCGGGGTGTGATCGTTCCGCAGTCTTTCCGGGACATGCCGCGGTTTTGGCGCGAGGGGCCGGAGTGGCTGGACGCGCTGCCTGACCTGGTCTCTTTTTTCTGTACACGCTGGGGGCTTTTGGTTTCCGGGGTGCCGGTGCACGGGTCGAATGCGCTTGTTGTCCCGGTGACCCGTGATGACGTTCCCTACGCGCTGCGCCTGACGCCGCCGGTTCTGGCATCCGTTTCGGGGCAGATTGACGCGCTTCGCTTCTGGGACGGGCGGGGGACGGTGCTGCTTGCCGAGGCGGACCCAGAGGCCGGGGTGATGCTGCTGGAGTGGCTGAGTTCCTCGTCGCTGGGGAGCGTTCCGGTGCCGGAGGCGATGTCCGTGCTGGGAGCGGTGATGCGGCGGATCGCCGTTCCGCTGGCGACGGGGCCTCGTACGTCGGACCTGGTTGCCGCGCGGCTCACGACTGTCGAGGAGCAATGGGTGTCGCTCGGGCGTCCCTTCCCGCGGGCGCTGCTCCGGCGGGCGATGGAGGCCGGGTCGCGGTTGACGGGCGAGGTGCCGGACCTGGCGGTGAACGGTGACCTGCACTCGGAGCAGGTGCTGCGGGGGCGGCGGGAGCCGTGGCTTGTGGTGGATCCGGTGCTGCTGCGCGGTGACGTGGGCTTTGATCTCGGGCGGGTGCTGTGGACCCGGCTGGACGAGATGGCGGACATCGTGGGGTGCTTCGACCTGGTGGTGGGTGCGGCGGGGCTGGAGCGTGATCGCGCACGGGACTGCGTGGTGTGGCGGGCGGTGGACTACTGGCTGTGGGGGTTGGGAGCCGGGCTGACCGAGGACCCGGCACGGTGCCGTCGGCTGGTTGCTGCTTTCGACGGCTGATGGTGGTCTGCTACCTGCCTGCCTTTCCGTTGCCCAGGTAGCCGTTTTCGGCCAGGTGGTGGGCGTGCCTGTCGTACTGGGCCTGGTCGTCGGGTGTGGTTGCTGCCAGGCCGTCGACGTAGCGGTTGAACATGCAGAAGGCGGCGGCGATCAGCACGGTGTCGTGAACTGTCCGGTCGTCGGCTCCGGCGGCGCGGGCGTCGGCGATGTCGTGCGGGGTGACTGCGCGGCCGTCTACGCGTACCCGGTCGGCGATGGCCAGCAGCGCCCGCATCTTCGGGCCGGCGGCCTCGACGTCCCCGGCCAGGACATTGTCGAACTCGGGGCCGAGGCGGTGCGCGACGGCGGCGTGGGTCCGGGCGCAGAAGTCGCAGTCGTTGCGGCGGGAGACGTACGCGGCGATGGTCTCGCGTTCGGCCGCGGTCAGCGGGGAGGGGCCGCGGAGCAGGGTTTCGGCGAGGTTGTTGAGGGCGCCGGCGGTGTCCGGGTGCGCGGCGAGGAGCCCGGCGATTCCGGGCAGCGGCGGGAGCGGGATGTGAGGCACGCCCCCAGCGGATCACGCCGGTCCGTGGATGTCCACAGGGCTGTCCCTGGCTCGCCCTTGGTCCTTGTCCGCAGTCCGGGCTTGCCTTGGTCGTTGTCCACAGTCCTGGGTTGCGGGGCTGCGTTCATGTCCACATGCGACTAGCGTCGGCCGGGTCGTACCGTCGGCCGCGAGGAGATGATCACCGATGCGACGCGGACTTGCTGTTCTGGCCATCACAGTGACCCTGGTGCTGGGCTTGTCCAGCGCGGCTCAGGCGATCGCGAACGGGGAACCGGTCCCGGACGGGAAGTACCGGTTCTCGGTGAAGCTCACCATGACCGGCATCCCCACCGCCGCCGGTGGCAAACGCAACAGCGCCTGCTCAGGCGCCCTGGTCTCCGCCGAGTGGGTGATCACAGCCGGCCACTGCTTCCGCGACGCCAACGGCGTGCGCGTCGAATACCCGGTAGCCGACCTGACCACGGCCACCGTCGGCCGCACCGACCTGACCAACACCACCACCGGCCACGAGGTGAAGATCGTCGAGGTCCACCAGTCACCCACCGCCGACGTCTCCCTGGCCCGCCTGGAAACCCCGATCCGCGACATCCGCCCAATCAAACTGGCCAAGCGCCCACCGGTCGTCGGCCAAGTCCTGCGCCTGACCGGCTACGGCTCGACAACCAGCGTCAACCCGGCCCCCGAACCCCGCCTGCGCACCGGAAAACTCCAGATCGTCTCGATGAGCGACTCCGTGATCGGCTTGAGCGGTCACTCACCCCAGCCCGACACCACCCCCTGCCCGTACGACTCAGGCGGCCCCTTCTTCATCGAGTCCAAGCACGCAAGGCCGACCCTGGTGGCGCTGGTCAGCAACGGCCCCAGTTGTCCCCACGCCCAGGTCGAGAACGCCGCCCGCACCGACAATCTCAGCCCCTGGATCCAGGAAACAACACACTGAAAACCACCCGAAGACCACAATGCCGCGGCGCTGCGCGCGGCGCAGTGGGGGGCCCGCCCGCACCACGCCGCGCGCCTGGGTGGGCCGCGCCACGGGCGTCGGCGATGCTGTCGCCACACCGCCCGGACTTCCGTGATCGCGGAAACCGATGGTGGCCCCCGCAGCACTAATGTTCCGTGAACAGCGAGTAACTTCCGGGCGAGCCGCATCGTCAGGCGAAGGCCGGCGCGCAAATATGCGTGCGCACGCATTTTCGAGGGCTTCAACGGATGTAGACGCGCACACCACGAAACCGTGCGCGTCTAGCCACGCCATGACCGCAGCCCGATCCCACACAACCTCAACGTGTGCGTCTACCGCCCCAACCCGGCCGGCACCCAGGGCGACGAGGCCACTCGGCCCGGCGGGAAACACAGCCCCTGGCCCAGTCCTGGCACGGTCCCCGCCGAGCGCCTGGGTGGGGCTGCGCCACAGCGTCGGGCCGTTGACTCGCGCTGGGAGCGGCGAGCCTCGCCACGTTGAAGGTTCAGAGGCTGCTCAGTTATTTGTCGGCGCGGTGATTCGCTCGGGCGTGTACCGGCTCTGGCGTGGGTGCCGGCTTTGCGTGGGCGCCGGCTCTGGCGTGGGTGGCGGCTTTGCGTGGGCGCCGGCTCTGGCGTGGGTGCCGGCTTTGCGTGGGCGCCGGCTCTGGCGTAGGTGCCGGTTACGTGGTGGAGCGGGTGCGGCGGGCGTAGGCGCGGGCGGCTCGGGCTCGGTCGCCGCAGCGGGTGGAGCACCACTGGCGGCGGCCGTTGCGGAGTAGGTAGCGGGTGCAGGGTGGGGAGTCGCAGGTTGTCAGGCGGTCGGCGTCGGGGGTGGTGAGGAGGTCGGCGGCGTCCGCGGCCAGCAGGCCCAGGGCGTGGTCGACCAGCTGGTCGGTGGGGTGTTTGGGGACGCGGAGGGGGCCGGTGCTGCTGTCCCAGCGCAGGGGGGCGGCGGTGGGGACCCGGGTCAGGGCGTCGTTGATGGCGTTGACGGCTTCGCGGGAGGGCAGCGTGCGGGTGATGCGGGCGGCCAGCAGGGCGCGCAGGTGTTGCCGCATGGTGCGCAGGCGGGTCGCGCAGGTCTCGTGGAGGCGGCCCTCGGGCGGGAGCAGGCCGTGGTCCTGGAGCCAGCGGGTGGCGGCGTGAGGGGTGTCGAGCAGGTCTATCACGTTGCCGCCGGACGTGGTGAGGATGCTGTTGGCCAGGTCGAGGGCAGGGTAGAGCTCGGCGCCGGGCGCTGTCGGGGGATAGACGACCTCTTCCACAGTTCTCACGGTAGAGGTTGCGATCATCCGTGACAAGCCACTAACCTCACGGATGAAAAAGCAGTTATCCGTGAGGAGGTTATCGTGGTGGATGTCCGGGTGTTCGGTGGTCCGACGGCGCTCTTCGAGTTCGGGGGGTTGCGGTTCCTGACCGATCCGACCTTCGACGGGCCGGGGGACTATCCACTGCCTCGCGGTGACAAGCTGACCAAGACGGCGCCTTCGGCGATCACGGTTGACGAGCTGGGTCCCGTTGATGTGGTGCTGCTGTCGCACGATCAGCACCCCGACAATCTCGACAGTTCAGGGCGGGAGGTGGCTCTCGGCGTGCCGCTGACGTTGACCACGAAGAGCGGAGCGGACCGTCTGGCCGGCGCCGCGCGGGGTGTGGTGCGTGGCCTCGCGTCGTGGGAGGCCGTCGAGCTGAAGCGGCCTGCAGGCGGGTCGTTGACGGTGACCGCGGTGCCGGCTCTGCACGGTCCCGAGGGGTCGGAGCCGGTGGTGGGGGAGGTGACCGGGTTCGTGCTGACCGGGGACGGCTTGCCCAGTGTCTATGTCAGCGGTGACAACGCCTCACTCGACCGGGTTGGACAGATCGCTGACCGATTCGGCCCGGTCGATGTCGCCATCCTGTTCGCGGGTGCGGTTCGGCCGGGGATGCTCGACTACGCGCTGCTCACCCTGGACAGCGCGATGGCTGCTGAGGCGGCGGTCATGTTGGGAGCGCGGCAGGTCGTTCCGGTGCACTACGACAGCTGGGCGCACTTCAGCGAGGGGCGTGAGGAGCTGGTGGAGGCTTTCGAGAAGGCGGGGATCACGGACCGGGTGAGCTGGGGAAGGTGACCGCTGAAAGGAAAGGGATCGCTACGGGAGGCCGCCGACTCGATGGTCATGTTCACGGCCAGGGGGCTGGGTGCGCATATGACGGAATGCGCAGAGGCCTTCGCGGAAAGTGAACAAGTGATTACCGTCGATGCATGTCGGTCCTGCGAGCGCTCCTCGTACTGATGTTGGTGGGCTGGTCAGCGGTGCTCCCCGCGCAGCCCGCAGCGGCTCTGGGCGCGCGGCCCGCGGGGACTTCAGGCGCGCAGCCCGCGGGAGTTCTGGGCGCGGAGCCCGCACAACCTGCGGGGGCTCTCAGCGCGGAGCCCGCACAACCCGCGGAGCCCGCACAACCCGCGGAGCCCGCACAACCCGCGGAGCCCGCACAAGCC